>CAZERA010000001.1:0-309467 GCA_964514565.1 uncultured Candidatus Peribacteria bacterium
TCACAGCTGATGCTCCTGGAGTCCGAAACGGCTTCGGTTCTGCTGCTATCGCTGGTGTTGGTGAAATGCATGTCCGTGCTACTGACAACCATATCGTTGCTAGTTATCAACAACATCCAAGTGGTGCTACAGTGGCTATTGGTTCAGCTGGAATCACTCCAGTAAGTGGCTTTGCAACTATTGAATCATTTGTGTACGACGATGCAGGGGACCCATCATGTGGTGACACATTGGTTTACTCTATTCGTTCAGGTAATGGCAACCTAGAAAGCGCAGTACCAACTGCTCCTGCAAGTGCTACAGCAGTGCGTTCATTGACTCTTGCTGGTACAAGTCCTAGCTGTATCAATGGTCGTTATGTTGCTTACTTGAACATTTTGAACACTCAAAATTCAGGTAACGTAGTAGTACAAGTGCTCGATCGTTCTACAAGCCCATCTCTTATTACTACAGTCAATGTTCAAATTGACTTGGTAAAACTAGATGCAAAAGTATACGACAATAGCATCTTGACTCGTAATAGCCGTCAAATTACTGCAGGTACTGCTACTGAGCAAAACATTGCTCCAGTGATTATCAAGACTTTGGATGAGAACAACCGTCCTTTCCAAGCCGGTAATCCTTTCACACATGGCGCTGCTAATCAGGTTGAATGTCGTTTAGTAAGTGGTGCTACTTCTAGCGCTCTTTTAGACGGTGTTACTGATACAAACAGTGGTCCTCGCCTACGCGCAACTACAGTACACGCCGACTACATTACTGGTTCAGCTGGTCTCTACACAGTAAACGTTATTGCTGGTAGTGCTAGTGGTACTTTGACAGTTGAGTGTCGTGATCTTGATGCAATTGGACAACCTTCAGTTCGCTTCAATGTTAACGTTCGCCAACCTCAAGTTGAGTTGTTCGTTTCTAGCTCACGTGCTCGTGCCAGTACTTTGACCACAGTTATGGCTCGTATCCGTGACGGAAGCAAGCCAGTGAACGGTGAAGAACTACGCCTCCAAATTGATGGTGGTGACGGACGCGTCGGAGTAGGTGGTACTTATACTTATGGTGCAGCTGCAGAGAACAGCGCTACTATGGATCATATCTGTTACTACCGAGGTCTTACTTCTGATAGCGTAATTTCAAGCAACTTGCTCAATGCCAATGGTGGTTCTGCTTTTGGTCAGGTAACCATTCGCGCATTTGCAGATCCTTGTACTACTAATGAAGTAGATTCTGGCTGGTACACAGCTAAGGTTTACATGCCATTAGATACAACAGAGCGTGATCAGACAATCAATCTTCGTGCAACTGATCTTTCTCGTGCTGAACAACCTCAAGGTCAAGTTACTGTTGTAGCTACACGTGGTCTTCCAAGTGAGGCTCGTCAATTGACTGTTATGCCTATGTCACAAGAAGTAGGTATCAACCAAGACATCCCTACTATCATGTTTGTTCGTGATAGCCGTGGTTTCGGTCTTTCTTGTACAGCTTCTGGTGCTGTATCAGCATCATCAGAAAATGCTAACGGTGAACCTCAGTTTGATGCTCTCAGTGGTTGTACTGATGCTCGTAATGGCATTCCTGCCAATACCGACGCATCTATTGGTATCAATCGTATTAGTGGTGTTCCAGGCTTAGCTGGTTATCTTTCTGTTAATGCCTCTGCGAGTGAGAATGTTTATTTGTATGCTCGTAACACTGCTACTGCATACTCTGGACAAGATCCTCAGAATTTCATTGTGAATAATCTTGGTGCTGGTGCTTACTTCATGGTTGCTCGTGCTAAAGATCGTGCTGACCGGGCTGAATGGAGAGTAGAATTACATGACTCAAGTGGAGTCGAGCTCCAAGCTCCTTTAGTCCAAGTCAACATCGTGCCAAACCGCATTACTACTGAATTCAATTTCTCTAGTACTATTCCTGATTGGAACAATACTTTGATCGCATTCGTGCGTGATCAAAATAATGATCCTGTTACTACTCTGAATGCACAACGTGCTGGTGGTACATTCCCAACCAACAACTTCACTGACTTTGCGGTCACACGCTCTGGTTCTGATGTTGCTGATATTCAGCCTTTAGACAATATTGACCTTATCGCTGCTGGTCCTGCGAGAGATCTTCTCCATGACACTGTGACAAGTCCTAGTGTTGTTGATGGTGTAGGTAGTGGTCTCTATCTCTTCAATGTAGATACAATCAATTCAGCTGCTGTAGGAACTGTTTCAATCAAGGTTAGCTTGAATCAAGCTACCAACCCTGAAAGTACAGCTAGCTACCGTATCCAAGATCCTACTTTATCATTTGACGCTTGGCCAAATCGTTTGAGTTCATCAAATGTAGTGCCTTTGACTGTTATCGTTCGCGATGACCAAGGAACTCCTTTGACCCTCGACTCACTTCCTTTGGTACAAACTGAAGTAGTGCGTGGTAGTGGTAATCTCGAAGGTACCAATGTTGCTTCACCTAGCAGCGGCCTCCGCGTTGACCTTACCAACACCACTGACGGTGTATTCGTAGGAAGCTATAAAGCATCTTCAGTCACTGAAGGTGTCGACCTAGTTGCTCGTCTCAACGCTATCAGCTCTCGTGCTGAACAACGTTTGACTCTCAATGTTAACTAGTGGTTACTAGTCGACATACGTAATTTTAAAAGCCGCTTCTCTAGCAATAGGGGGCGGCTTTTTTTGTTGGCAAATAGTTTGATTATGGCGGCTTACTTTCCAAAAACCATCTTTTGTTTGGCTGATGAGGTAAGAAGTAAAAGGGAAGAATGAAGAAGTATATAAACAGAGTATTAGTTCCCTGGAATTCAGATCCGCAATCGCGGACACCCAGCCCATACATCTCTTACTTCTTACTTCTTCCATCTTACTTTTTACCTCCCAAGTGTTATGCTAAAAACATACGCCTAAAGAAAAACATGTTGTACTTAATCAACAAACCAAGCGGTATCTCATCTCACGATGTCATCTACAAAATGCGCAAAGCGCTTGGCATCAAGAGAATCGGCCACGCTGGCACACTGGACCCTTTGGCCTCAGGGCTCATGATTGTCGCTACTGGTACAGATACTAAATTATTGGAGTATGTGGTTGGTTTAGATAAACGCTATACCTGCACGGCTCAGATGGGGGGTGTTTCCAGTACGTACGATAGTGAAGGAGAAATTATTCAAAATGTGAATGTGACTATTCCGACAAACCAAGATGTCAAAAGAGTAGTACAAGAGTTTACTGGAGACATAGAACAAACACCTCCCCAACACTCAGCAGTAAAGATTCAAGGGCGTAAAGCTTATGAGTATGCGCGTGAAGGTCAAACAGTCAAAATCCCCTCTCGGATGATTAGTATTTATAGTATCGAGATTGAAAAGTATGAATATCCAAATCTAGCTATCACTACGCATGTCAGTTCAGGTACATATATTCGAACTCTGATCCATGATATTGGCCAACGACTCAACTGTGGCGCCTATATCACCAAACTAGAACGGACTAGTGTCGGCAATTGTAGACTAGAAGATGCTATCCAGTTGAGTGAATTAACACCTGACAGTCCCAGTATTGCCTTTGATAAAGTGATTCCTGGCTTTGATACCCATCAGCTCAGTAATGATGAGTATAGCAAAATAAAAATGGGCCAAAGCATTGATACCGCCAAAAAGTTTACTAGCAAGTTAGTACTCGGTACTTTGGACGACCAAATTGTAACAATACTCAGATTCGAAGAAGCGGGAGCAAGACTAAAGCCCCATAAAAACTTATAAGTAATCGCTCGGGAAGATGACAACAGTAGCTATCCCTGCTAATAATAGTGTCGTCTACCATGTTTATCGAAGTATCAAAAGATTATGAAGCAGATTATTCTACTTTATTATAAATACACACCAGTCGCTGATCCACATGAGCTCATGCGTGCTCAGAAATCATTGTGTAATCAACTCCACCTCAAAGGCCGCATTATTATTGCCCATGAAGGTATCAATGGCACCGTATCAGGAACGCAAGAAGCGACTGATGAATATATCGCCACTATGCATTCTATGCCGGCCTTTGCAGATATGGAATTCAAATTGGGTAATGACAGCTCCCCAGCTTTTCCCAAGATGAGTATCAAGGTGCGAGACGAAATTGTTTCGCTCAAAGCGCCAATCCAAATCGATATGGCTATGACTGGCACTTATCTAGAACCGGATCAGTTACACGAGCTGTTACAAAACGACCCCAATGTGGTGATAGTCGATGCCCGCAACAATTATGAGTCCAAAATCGGCAAATTTACAAATGCGATTACACCTGATATCGAAAACTTTCGCGACTGGCCAAAAGCGGTACAAGACCTAGAGCAATTCAAAGATAAAAAAGTAGTGACCTATTGTACTGGCGGTATTCGTTGTGAAAAGGCTTCTGCTTACTTACGCCAACAAGGCTTCAAGAATGTCTACCAACTCCATGGTGGTATTATCAAATATATTGAGAAACATAACGAAGGCTTTGATGGTCACTGCTATGTATTCGACAAACGCATCTCAGTCAAAGCAAACGACACTATCATCTCTGAGTGCGAGCATTGTGGTATCAAAACCGCTCGATACATCAATTGTATTGATGATATCTGTCACCGTCAGTTTGTTTGTTGTGAAGCCTGTGATGAGAAAAATCAAAGTTATTGTCACCCCACATTGCATAGGGCTCCAGCGCCTGTTGCTACAGCTTAATATCTATTCATGAAAATCGCTTTTGTTGTTGACCATTTCCAGGGCAAAGGCGGGGCTGAAAGATTGGAGATGATCTTGGCTGAAAAACTTGATGCTGATGTCTATACAGGCTATGTGCTCAATGAAAGTTTCAATCTTGCTCATTTGCGAGTGAAGACCGTATTTGAACGAATGGATAGACCACTAGTCCGTTACTTTTACCAAAGACAAGCATTCCAAAAAATTACGCCAGATTTAGCTAAGTATGATTTAGTGATTTACTTTGGCAACTGTTTAGATAGCGCTCCTCTTTTACCAAAAGCAGTCACTAAAATCCTCTACTGCCACACTCCTCCTCGGCATGTATATGCGGATCGAGATTACTATTTACGTAAATTCCCTTGGTATATTCAGCCATTTTACCGGTTCTATACATGGATGTACCGTAGAAACTATGAGCATTTGCTGAAATATATGGATTTTATTATCAGCAACTCTCAAAATATTCAACAAAAACTGAAAAACTATACGGGTCATGATAGTACTATCGTCTATCCACCTTGTAATATTCATCGTTTCCAGTGGCAAAACCAAGGTGACTACTACCTATCATTTGGCAGACTAGAAGAGGTCAAAAGAGTAGATTTAATTGTAGAAGCATTTACTAAAATGCCTGACAAAAAGCTGATTGTGGCTTCGGGTGGACCTGAATTAAAAAAGATTCAAAAAATTGCCGCAGGATTTCCTAATATTGTGATCAAAGGATGGGTATCTGAAGAAGAGATCGTAGAATTAGTAGGCAACTGTATTGCTTCAATTTACGTTTCTATGGATGAAGATTTTGGTATGGGCATTACTGAATCTTTATCAGCAGGAAAACCTGTCATCGCCAGCAACGAAGGCGCATTCCCGGAAATCATGACCAAAGAAACTGGCATACTTCTAGATAAAACTACCGTAGAAGACATTGTTGCTGCTGTACAAGTACTGACTCCAGAGAACGCCCTGAATCTTAAAGAGGCATGCATTAAGCGGGCAGTGAAATTCAGTGAAGAAAGTTTTTTCCAAGGTATTAACGATATCATCAAAAAATATGAAAACAGCGATCATTCATGATTATTTTTTATCAAAGAGTGGGGGTGACCGAATGATGCTTTTGCTCGCAGAGCATTTTGATGCAGACATTGTCACTTGGTTCGCTACCGACAAAACATTCGACTTGAGTCATATGCGCGTACGTCAGTTGGGTAAACCAATTTTGATGCCAGGTATTAGACATTTCTGGCAGAATATTTTGTTTCGCTTTGGTACCAGGTTTTTGAAGGATTATGATGTAGTGATTTTTTCAGGTAATTCTCTTTCGGCAGTCAAAAACGTAAAAGGCAAACGCATACTCTATTGCCACACTCCTCCCCGCTACGCCTTCGACCAGCTTGATAATTATAGCAAACGTTTCCCTAGTTTTATGCGACCATTGTTTCGCATGGGAGTAAGCATCATTCAAAAGTCATTTGAGAAAAATCTACGCGCCATGGATGTGGTAATTGCCAATTCAGCCACGGTAGCAAAACGACTGAAAGATTATTTTAATATCGAAGTGCCCATCGTCTATCCACCGTGTGACATTATTGCCAATCGCAATTTAGAACGAAAACCACAAGATTATTTCATTAGCTGGGCCCGACTAGAACCAATGAAAAGAATCGATGTTTTGATCGAAGCATTTAAACAAAGACCCAATCGAAAATTAGTAATTGCTTCTCACGGTAGTCTCAAAGAAAAATTGATCGAACAAGCAAAAGGATATCCCAACATCAGCTTTGTTGGTTTGATTTCAGATGACGAACTATCGCAGTCATTAGCAGGAGCTTTGGCCAGTATCTACATCCCAATCAATGAAGATTTTGGTATGACCCCATTGGAATCAATGGCGGCAGGTACCCCTACGATCGGTGTACGTGAAGGCGGATTACTAGAAACGATCGACCACATGAAGAATGGTTATCTGTGTCCTGCAAACCCCACACCAGAAGACATCCTCAAAGCCATCGACACCTTCACACCTGAGCTTTCTCTCAGTATGGAAACAGCCTGCAAAGAACAATCCAAAAAGTTCAGCAAAGAAAGATTCCTCACTGCAATGGATAAAATTGTTCTAGGCAAATAAAAAACAGCTTGGAGTAAAAATATTCTTTCCTCCAAACTGTTAATTGTAAATTGTTAACTAAACAGCGGGAACTCTTTAGTTAGGCTTTCCACTGCTTTCTTTTCACCAAAAACTAGAACACCAAGGAAGCCAATATCTTCTAGCTTCTTCGCTTCTTGTTTTTCTTTTACCTTCTCATCATTGCTACTTTCACGCATCTCTTCAGTGAAACAAGTCACGACTAAGTCTTGCGCTTCAGCAAGCTTCTTGAGATTAATTAAATCTGCTTTTTGGCCAGTTGATTTCATCATAATCGCGTGCTGAATATTCATCGGAATATGTTCGCCATCACTGGTAGTAGAATGATCAATATAGATCAATTTCTGCCCCTCCCGAGCGCCTAGTGAAGCTGATAAATGAGCTGCGGCATTAAGCTTTGACCACATTGGGATATCTGTAGTATTGAGAATAACTGCATGCGCTACCATCGTTTTTTTTGATTTAGCATTAGCACTATCTTGGCTACGGATGTGAGGGAATGTCACACATTCACGAATATGTTTGCCTAGTAAAAATGATACGAAACGCTCACTAGTACCAAAACCAGCCATTGGAGGCATACCGTATTCCATTGCTTCTACATACTTGGTATCCATGAACTGTGCTTCTTCATTGCCTGCATCACGGGCTTGTTGCTGTTGAGAGAAGCGCCCAAACTGATCGATCGGATCATTGAGCTCACTAAATGCTTTGCCTAGCTCTGCTCCTCCAGCTACCACCTGAAAACGTTGCGTTAGCTGAGGATGTTCAGGATCACGTTTTGCTAGTGGTTCTAACTCTACTGGTGGCAAAATCAAGAAAAAAGGATGAACTGTATTTACACGTGCTTTCTTCCATAGTTTATCCAATACAGTGGCCATGCCCATCGAGGGATCGAGGTCCTCAATACCAACACTCTTTGCTAATACACAAAGCTCTTCAATACTTTTACCTTCGGTATCAATCTTGCCTTCAGAAAAATAACGAACCGCTTCAAAGTAAGGAATCTTTGGCCATCCACCAACTAATTCCCAACCATTCTTTTGTGCTTCGTCAGTACTACACCATTCTCCCCAGTTAATAGTACGACCATGGTAATCAACTTGAGTCATAGTACCGAGCAGTTCATTCACTACCCGTTGATACACACGTTTAGAAAACGTCATTGCCCATTCATAATCACGATAAGCGATATACCACTCGATCTGTGTATATTCCTGAAGATGCTGTGGACTAGATCCTTCATTGCGAAAAATACGTCCAATCTCATAAACAGCTTCAAATCCACCAGCAATCAGTTTCTTGAGTGGCAATTCCAAAGAAATGCGTAAATACATTTCTTGATCGAGTTCATTATAAAAAGTAGTAAATGGCTTCGCTTCTGCCCCACCAGGTACGGCTTCAAATACTGGACACTCTACTTCTAGAAATCCCTCCTTGGCCATTTCTTCACGCCAAATCGCCCAATACCGGGCTTTCATTTTGACTACATCACGCACAGATCGCTCAGCTTCATCCTTGGTATTCATCTTGAAATCTGCCACCCGATTCATGTAGCGAGATTCAATATGTTCATATTCCATTTTGTCTGGCAATGGACGAAGTGCTTTAGTCAAAATCAAATAACTAGTGACAAAAATACTTGGTTCACCTGTTTGAGAACGCTCTAAGTATCCCGTTAGTTGGAGATAATCCCCTTCATCAATCAAAGTTTTGAAATCAGCATAGCTAAGTGCTGCTGTATCTGGAGGCAACATATCTAGCTTGAATACTGCCTGAAAACCAGTTGGTAAACTTTCATCTTCAATCTGAGCAAAAGCAATTTTACCGCTGAGACGTTTAGACTTTACTCGTCCAATCACAGTAAAAGACTTCGAAGTATTACCAACTAAATCACTAGTACTAACATCAAATAATTGTTTGGTTTCAGCCAAGGTGGCATCACGATGGCTCTTTACTGGATAAGGATCAACTCCCTTTGCTTTGAGCGCGTCGAGCTTATCAATACGTAGTTTCCTTTGTGATTCGAGAGAGGAATAGGAGTCGGCTGGATGCGCTTTTTGTGGCTGATTATTGTCCATAATAATGATGAAAATGACCGGAAGACAGTGGCAATATAAAGCATAACTTCATGACATGCCATTCTTTCCAGCAAGCTTGAGTAACAATTATGGATTTGCTCCGTATTAGAAGTAAAGGTAATGTGTTCACGATGACTTTATTATGCCTTTTCTTAATAACCATTTCTCTATGATCAAGCTCCCTACTTTACGTAGTATCGTAGCCGGCACAGCAATAGCCCTGATGCTTACCCTCCAAGCCGCTCCGCTAGCGTTAGCCAAGACAGCTACAAGTGCTGCAGACAACATCGACAGCACAGAAAGTGATGTCAAAGATCAACGCACTACACACCAAGGTACTCAATACTTTGATACTACTTCTGAAATCAATAGCTATTTCGATGATTTAAGTACTAGTATCGATGATGTTCTTTCTGAGGTACGTACAGTTACCACTCCAATCAGCCAAAATGACTTTGACACAGTGGATCAAGCTTATAGTTCATTCAAGAGCGAAATAAACAAAGCAGTAAGCAATGCCAATACTTATACTACTTTGGATGCATACCGCAGTACTTATACTGACAACAAGAGCAACCTCGATGATGATATGAAGAAGCTCCGTGACGCAGTAAGTACGCTTTCAGGAAAAATCACCGGCACAACGAGTGGCACAACCGGTAATATCACGAGCGCTGCAGTACAAAACATCATCAGCAATATTGATGACGCTACTACTAATGTTAAAGATTTAAACAGCCAAGCTTTATTGGTATTAGGTAGTACATCACGTTTAGACACATTTGTTGAAGATCTCAACAACGAGGGTGATGATGTTATTTCCGAACTTAAACGCATCACAGGTAGTATCTCTTCAGTTGATTTAGATGATTTGAGCCAAGCAACAAGCGATTTCAAAAAAGAGGGTGATAAAAGATTAGCTATTGCCGGTTCAGGTAGTACAACTTATGGCACAACTTTTGATACAGCATTCCAAGATGCAAAAAGTAGTTTCAAAGATGACTATAAGAAAGTAATCGACAAAAACATTGACCGCATTAGTTCTTTAGCTTTAGGAAACGGTATTAGCAATACAGCTTTAGTCAACTCAGCAATCAACAGCATTGATGACTCTCAAACTGAAGTTGAAGATTTACGTAAAGCAGCTGAAGCAAACACATCTACTGTTGACAGCTCTACTGAACTTACTACATACATGGAAGATGTTATCTCTCCAATCAACGATGTTGAAAGCAGATTAAAGAGAATCACCGGAACTTTGACACAAAATGATTTCGATGACCTAAGTAGCGCAGTGGACTCATTCGAAAAAGAGGTAAAAAAAGCTCGCGATGCGGTAAAGAACAATAGTACAAATACAACCTTTACTGATGAATTCAGTAGCCAAAATGACGATCTCAAAAAAGCCCTTAGCGATATGAATGATGCTTTGAGTAAGGTTGAGACATTAATCGGTGCTGCAAATATTCCTGGTAGCACAAACACCAATACAACATTCTACGATGTATTGAGTACTTCAGAATTTTATACATATATCACAGCATTGGCTGCTCGCAATGTAGTCAATGGTTATGCTGATCGTAGCTTCCACCCAAAAGCTAATGTGACTCGTGCTGAGTTCCTCAAGATGGCATTGATTGCTCGTGGTAGAGATACAACAGCTTACCAAAGCAGCGCTAGCCCATTTACTGATGTACCTTCTTTCCATGCGCTCCGCCCATACATCAACTATGCAGTCGCAAACAACATCATTACTGGTCAGACTCTCAATGGTGCACGTTACTACTATCCTGAAAAACCAATCACTCGTGCTGAAGCAACTATCATCTTGATGCGTATCACTGGTATCGCTCCTGGTGTAGCAACAGCAAGTAGATTCCTAGATGTTCGTGATCCAGAACAAATCCGCTACGTCGAAGTAGCAGCAGCACAAGGTGTCCTCAATGGTTACAATGCAAACACATTCGGACCAAACGATCCTTTGACTCGCGAACAAGCAGCTAAGATTGTAGCTAAGATTAATAATATAGTGCGTTAGTTGGGAGCTCAAAGATAAGAAAGAAAAGGTAAGAGGTAAGAAATATAGCGGCTAGAGAAAAGAGACCTAGTAGAGCAATCTACGGGTCTCTTTTTTTGTTCACTATAGACAGTGGCAGCTGATTAAATAGAGCAAGCTGTCAACTTGCCTACAAGATAAGAACGCCATTATAAGCACTGCTTATTGCCTCCTACAGAGATGCCTATTCACACAAAAAAGACCCAGGGTTTTCCCTGAGCCTTCATTGTATTTAAACCTCTAACCTTTGCTCTCGTCCCGCGCATGCGGGACTGACCTAACTATTGTCCTGTTGGTGTCCCGTAGAACGCCAAATTGGTCAGTGTCGTGTGAATCTGTTGACGATTGGAGCCTAGGCCATCTTCGAAGAAAGCTACATTACCCCCATGATCACGAGCTAACGCTAGGCCAGCTTCAATTTTTTGCATCGTACGAATGACGGCAAAGAAAGGATTATTGTAGACGTCGTAGACTCCATTTTCTTGGACTGAGAGTATTGAACCGTCTGCTCCTTTAGCTGCGAATGCACGCACGAGGGCACCCCAACGTTGGTTCTCAGGCACACTCGCGATGTCATTGGCTACCATCCGAATAATTCGTGCAGCACGAGCATCACCAGCACTCCAGCCCATCGTAGTCATAGCTAGGAACCATAAGCTATCTTCGCTGTGAGCTTGAATATTGGTAGGCAAAGCATTATTTACATTGCGACCATGAGTACGGTTGTTGATGATACCAATAGCTAACTGATCAGGTACGGCGCCTGCCCAGCTACCTGGAGCAGTGACACCTTCACGACTTAGAAGCGTACGAACCTCTTGGGAGGTAGCGATATTTGACCAATTGGAACCAGCACCTGGTGCAGGACCACCTCTAGGCCCACCCTCTACACCAAACCAACCTAGCTCATGAAAAGATTGGGAAGCGACACCACCAAGTGGTGGCTGTACCCCAGCAGCTCTTTCATCCGGAAGACCAGTCAGGAAACCAGTAGTATTTTCACGCAAACCACCATTACTAGCTACTCCCATAAAGAATTCTGGCGCAGCATTGGGCGCTAATGCATGGCTGATACGAACGATGTCAGCATTATAACTTTGCCACCAGCCCTTGATCATCGATAATTTTTCTTGAGCATATACTTGCGGTGAACGAGCACGGGTGCGGGTAGTATTGCTAGCAGTCTGACCACCTGCAGGACCACTAATAAATTGATTTACTCCTGTAGTCTGGAAGTTGGGATTTTCATAACGAGTAGAACGAACCTGACAAGCGGTACTGGTACCAAAGGTAAAGAAACAAGGATTCACTAGATACAAGATATATCCACCTGTACCCAATAAAAATAACCCAGATAGCACGCCTACGATTCTTTCTTTCGCTTTATTTGCTTGCTCTCCACCGCCACCAATGATGATTTGAATACCGGACACAATCAACATGAGAAGAGCAATAGTACCAGCAATGCCAGCTGCATAAGAGAATAAAATACGAGCATAGTTGGCTATCACACCACCATCAGATGAGATAGTAGTAGTCCCGTTGATTGGTGCTTCCAAAGGAATAGCACCAGCAGGGACAATTACTTGTTGAGCGGGAGCGCTACCTGGATTAGAACCAGTATTGGTTGTATCAGTTGGAGTATTGTTAGTAGCAGCTGCTGTGTCAGTACCACGACAGTTGAGTGGCGTAGCTGCTGGAGCACTTGTATCTGTACGAACCACTAGCAATGTAGCTAATCCCCCGTTATTGAGCGTACCACCACCTTGGTCACTTGGTGAAAGACGGCTATTGATACGCATCATAGTAGAAGAGCCACTATCTAGATTGTAGGCAGCTGTAGCTCCTTGGCGCTTTAAGAAATCAATACCCTCTTGTGGAGTCACGCCTTGATTACGATTGGCACCTTGGCCACCAGTGAACAAAATGAGTTTGTGACCAGCTTCATTTACTCCTAAAAAGGTGCGAGCAATAGAACCCTGCGCATCACTAACATCATGAGAATAAATCTGAGAAAAACGGGCATTGATATCACTAGCCGTCATCTGCGCTAGCGGTTTCTGAATGGAATCTATCCGATAAATACCTCCAATATACATTTTGTATTGGCTAGCCCTCTCTGGCGTGAGTTGACCTGTGTTTAGTTCATACTGACCATCGGTTTTAATGGCAAAGTAACTACTACTACCCGTCTTACCTAAATAAACTTGATTGCCTATATAGTCGCCAAGCACAGCTGAACCATCAAAGAAATTGGCATTGATGAGACCAACAACATTATTAGTGTTACCTAAAGCATTGAACTGATCAGAAGAAAATTTAGCACCACAGCTAGTCTTACCTTCTGGTCGCACAGTCACCACACTGGTATCAGCCACCAAGGCTCTCAAATCTCTACCACTACTAGTGGTGTCTTTCACAAAAGTGACACCGCTCACGAGGTCATTGCGTGTCTCAGCAGCAAAAGTAGCACTGAAGCTAGAAAGAAAAAGAGTGAAAGCAGTAAATCCCCAGGCTAAAGAGCCAATAATTCGGCGACGAGAAGAAAAATTCATAAGAAATAACTTATCAAAAATCAGCAGTCATATAATTGTACCACAACATAGCATAAGTCCCTACAGTTTACTTGCTGAGAGAAAGCCTAACAAACTGCTCAAGCAAAGCACCAGGAAAAAGTGGCACTTCTTCCTCTAGAGCTTGCTGATAAAAAACCGTAGACGCCGTCAGACCAGGTAAAGAGTTGACCTCAATTAAAATAATCTTGCCAGTTTTAGTCTGAACAAACGCATCAAGGCGAGCATAGCCTTCTATCCCTAACTTATCAGCTAAAATCTTAATATTTGCTTTCACCTTTCGTAACAACTTGGTGGGCAAAATACTAGCCGGTGGTGGCGTGATATTAATACCTGTACCACCTTGAAACTTTTCTTCTACACTCAACACGTCCCCTTCGGCAATAGTAATGCTGGGATTGAAAACATGCATATCAGCTTGTTTACCAACCACTCCAACAGTAACCTCTACCCACCCTGACCGAGCATAGTGCTTCAATTCATTGCCTTTTACTCGGATCAGATCGGTCTCAATAAATTGTTCTATCAAGATTTCCGTCATATGCAGAGGCATCTCCACTGTATCAGTTTGATTCTTGAACGTGTTCTTGGGAATAGCATCCAATCCCAGTCGAATGATCTCTACATATCTATAGAACTCTTCTGCAGAATACAAATGAACTATGCCTGACGAACAGCCATCGCTTCGAGGTTTCACAATAAGGGTGTTGCTACCAAGCTCTTCACAAAGATTGTTCCACAGCTGCTTACAACGTTTAGTACTGATGGAAAGAATATCAGCAAGCACCAACACTTTTTTGCTAGCAGAAACGACACCAGCTATGCATAGATCCTCTACTCGTTTGCCAGTCAACCACTTATCCATACACAATGCAGAGATCCTTTGGTTGGAACCATTGTAAGCACACCCTTCTTTTGCTAGCAAAGCTTGTAGCGTCCCATTCTCACCATCACCACCATGGAGAGCAATAAATAAGGCAGGTGATTGCTTGATAAACTGCTCTAAACTAAGCCGTAAAGGTAATTCATTGATATCAAGATCAAATTGGTCCGAAGCTAAACGTAATTGAACCTTTTTTTCCAAAGCGACCAAACGTTCTTGATTGAGTGAAGCATTCTCACAATTGATTTGAATCTCTTCTACCGTGTGGTTCAAACTAAAAGCATAAGGTAAACGCCAAACTTTGTTTTCAATATCTAGTAAAAAGGGAATAGGTTCATACAGATCAGAATCACGAAGCTTAAGCCAAACATTTGTGCCACTCATCAACGAAACCTGACGTTCAGAAGTCTGCCCACCAAAAAGTACATGAACAGGTTGTCTCTTGGCCTTGTGGTTCTTTGCCAAGCTTGGAAAAGGAAGCTGGTAGCGACTAGCAGCGTGCTGCACAATATGTCGAAGCACTCCTTGATGAGTGAATCCAACTCTGGAAGCTTGCTGAAACAAGAAACTATTTTGCTCCATACCACTAATGGGATTGAAATCTGAAAACCAGATATTGCCATCATCCAAGACCCATCCGTCAAAACGAGCAAAGTCTCTCATGCCAAAAAGAGCAAAAAGCTGTTCAGCTTGCACTTGGATCTTCTCAATAGTTTCTAAATTGAAGCGGGGTGGACAGTGATATGTTACTTGCCGAGTGGGCAAATACTTTTTTCTAAAATCAAAAATTTGATGCTCAGTATAATCAGTCTCAATCTCAGTCGGTAAAATAGCTACAGGCAACCCAAATCGGTTTTGAAGTAAAATGACCGTAAATTCAGTACCAGATGCAAACGGCTCAACCACAATACGGGTATCCATTCTTTTACTGAAAATAAGCTCAACCTTTTCCAATGCCTCTTCTACAGTACTTACCGAGAACACACCGATACTTGATCCACCTGATGCTGGTTTCACTACAGCTCTCCTTAGCCCGTATTGAGAGAAAAAAGCCTGTAAGAGTTTCTGGTGATCCGTATGAAAGATCTTTAACACAATCGATGGCAAGGTAAAAAAGCCATGGTCTTTGATCAGCTGGTTGGCAGTAAACTTATCAAATACTTTTTTGCAAACACTACTACCTGTACCCACAAAAGGAATTGAGTGTTTCTCCAAAAACTTCTGAATAGTACCATCTTCACCAAAAGATCCATGCATAACAGGAAAAACAATATCACAATCTTGCAAATTTCTAACCAGTTCTTTTTCCGATAAGATTTTGGCTGTTTGTTGTAGCTTAAAGTCAAAGTCAGAGGGAGTATTAGAGTAGAGCTGCGCTTGAGAAATACGATAAGCTTGTTTTTTATGATCAAAATAAAATGGCACTATTTCAATATCCTTACTACCCAAGTGATCAAGTACAGAACGCGCAGAATTCAAAGAAATACCTCGTTCTAATGAGGGGCCACCACAGAGGATTGCAACTGTCATAAGTGTTATATTAAAAGCACCAACACGCATCAAGCTAAAGAATAAAGCACTATTTTGCAAATTTACATACTCAAAACATTCATAAAACATGATAAAGTGCAAAGAGCAAAGAAACCAATCTCACTCACCTTGGCAGTGACAAGAAAACGGCTATGATACTTTGGTGTTATTTGAAAGCCTATGATGCCTCTAGCTCACCGCATACGCCCCACCCAGTTTGACCAATTATATGGCCAAGAACATCTGTTTGGCCCAGAGGGGCACTTAGCCAAACTACTCCAATCAGGCATACTGCATTCTTTTATTTTGGTCGGTCCGCCGGGCACAGGAAAAACTAGTATTGCCAATATTATTGCTCATAGCATTGATGCTCACTTTGTAGAACTCAATGCTACTGAAGCAAAAGTGGCAGATCTGCGTAAACATAGCCAAGCAGCGAAAGAACGACTACTAGCTTACAACCAAAGAACCATTGTATTCGTAGATGAGATCCATCGCTTCAATAAAGGCCAACAAGATACGCTTTTACCCTTTGTAGAATCCGGCCATATTGTTTTGATTGGTGCTACCACCGAAAATCCTTCATATGAAATCAACCAAGCATTGTTATCACGCACTACAGTTTACCGTTTGAATAGTTTAGATGATGTCGCTCTCAAGAAAATATTAGCTAGAGCACTGCATGAAGGTTATTTGGATGAGGTAAAGTTGAGTGATGCAGTACAGGACTACTTAGTTACTATTTCAGCAGGTGATGCTAGAAGTTTATTGAATGCTCTAGAACTTTTAGTAGCTACACAAAAAACTACTGCAGATTTAAATAGCATCCGCCAATTCTTAGCCAAACAACACATTCGCTATGACAAGCGCAGTGAGGAACACTACAATACTATCTCTGCCTTCATCAAAAGTTTACGAGGCAGTGATCCTGATGCCAGCTTGCTTTGGATGTGGAAGATGATTGCCGGTGGAGAGGATCCCCAGTTTATTTTTAGAAGAATGCTTATTTTGGCATCAGAAGATGTTGGCATGGCTGATCCACAAGCATTAGTTTTCATTCAAAACGCATTGCAAGCATTCAATGTAGTTGGCTTTCCTGAAGGTAAATACTTCTTAGCTCATGCTTGTATTTACTTAGCCAAGGCCCAAAAAAGTAATGACATTACTAAAGCAATGGGAAAAGCAGATGAATATTTAGAACAGCACACTAATCTCCAAGCGCCGCTGCACCTGACCAAAGAAGGAGGAAAGGATTATTTGTATCCGCACAACTATCCCAAGCACTGGGTCAAACAAGACTATTACCCAGTCAATACTCCCCGCACGCCTATTTACCAACCACCAGAAACGCAATAATGCTGTCAACTATAAAAAGGGCTTACCTATAGCACAAAAATTCCCTACCGATACAATAAGAACGTTATTAACACATGTTTTATGGAATTTTTAAATACACAATTGGGTAAGGTATTAGTAACTTTAGTCTGTATATTTTTAGTAGTAGGTATTATTAGTGGCATTGTTACCACCAACACTTCTTACAACAGCTACAAGAAAGATTATCGCAACACAATTACTGTTAGTGCTGATGACAAAGTAATTGCCAAACCAGATATTGCTTCGATTAGTTTGTCTGTAGTAAGCAAAGGCAAAACAGTTACTGAGGTAACTACTGATGGTAACAAAAAGATGAGTGATGTGGTCGCTGCTCTCAAAGCAATGCAAATCGATGAGAAAGATATTCAAACCACGGGCTATTATCTCAATCCTGAGCAAGACTACTCAATTGATCGTGCTCCAAATCAAGTTCCAACTATTACTGGATATACATTGAGCCAAACAGCTACAGTCAAAGTACGCAAAATCGACTCAGTCGGTGATGTAGTACAAAAAGCGACTAGCTTAGGTGCCAACGAAGTAGGTAGCATCAATCTCACTATTGATGACCAAGATAAATTACAAGATCAAGCTCGCGAAAAAGCATTTACCAAAGCAAAAGCGAAAGCAGCTACCTTGGCTCGCCAAGCGGGTGTAAGTCTCGGTGAAATCATTGGCTTTACTGATGATAGTGCGATGCCATATCCAGAAATGTACTCAAGCTACAAAGCAATGCCAATGAGTGCTATGGGTGATGCTACTGCAGTACCAGCTCCAAGCTTCGAAACCGGTAGTGAAGAAATACATGCTAGTGTCTCAATTACTTTCGAAATCAACTAAAGTTATTTGTAAGTGTTTTGTAAAAAGAGAGCTTGAGAGCAATCTCAGCTCTCTTTTTTTTATAGTTAGCAACAAGCTACTAATTCAGATACAACTAAGGTAAAATCAGGACGCAGTAGTAAAGCTATTGCGTTTCTTGTTCTTTTCCAACTCGTGGGGACGATCGGTTTTGCTAAGGAGCCTACTATCATGATTGGCGTCTACGGGGCCCCTATGCCCCCGGTAGATCCGTGTAGGGAAAAACAACTGCTAAAGATTCTTTAGAAGCTGCTCGCAATGTTGAGTACACCAATGCTTTCGCAATGGCTGCTTAATATTCGGCAAAAATTCCCTGGCCTTTTCGTTGGGGACAGTATGATGGGATCTTGTACATATCCAAACCCAACGTACTGTTAAATTTTGATATGTCTTTTGAGAAGTTTCTCCGTACTCAAAAGTATTAGGGGATACCGTCTTGGATCACTTTTTGTTTGCTCTTGATGATCAAAGACGTAATTTAAAGCAAACTATAGACGTAGAGGGTCATCATAGTACTTCTTATACGGCGGTTCGATTCCGCCCGTCTCCACCAGCAACGCCAGTTGCTGCTTATTCTCATTCTAATTCTCTAGCTTATTCTTTTTAGCCAGAGAAATTTTTGCGTTGCTAAGAATAAGAATCAGAATAAGTTAAAGAATTAGAAAGATTTCATAAATTGCTTGGTATTGTTACGAATAATTAATACTAGGTATGTTTATATTTCAAAACTTTCCAGTTTATCAAAAAGCTGAGACGCTATATCAAGAAATTGTACCTTATATAGCTCCTCAAAAAGTACGAGATTACTTAAAAGATCAACTTGAACGAGCACTCTCTAGTATTGTTTTAAATATTGCTGAAGGTAGTGGGAAAGTCAGTCGGAAGGATAAGAAAAACTTTTATGTTATTGCTCGAGGCTCTTGTCATGAATGTGCAGCTATTCTCAATTTATTACGATGCCACCAGCTTGATTTAGTAAGACTTGATCATTGGTCAGCAGAGTTAGTTGTGATTGGAAAAATGCTCAGTGGTATTATTAAAAGTCTCGAAAAACCAAAGGAACAATCCGGGAATTGAAGTGAAACCAACGAGGCTAACCGCACCATTTTTAGTTAGATTCAATAGTTTCCTTGTGATATACTACTAAGATTACTATATTTAAGTATGCCCTTAGATTCATGGTTGGAGCGTGATAAAAAGAACGAAAGACTTGATCAATCTAACGAGCCTGATCAGACTCGAAGAGATTTCTTAAGGATTATGGGAGTAGGAGCACTTGCAGCTATTGGCGTTACTAATGATTTGGCAAAACTTAAGCAAGCACAAATAGCTGAACGACACATACATCGTCAAAGAACCACACCACTTCCAATCCTTATTGAGGCAAATGATACTGCTCGCGAAAGAGTGCGAATTATGCCAGGAGTACCGACTTTTAGCCGTTTACGAGAAGCGGGTGTATTTAATAATCCTCGCAGCTTCACACCTGGATTGTCTGCTCCACGAGTTGAGGGTATTGATTCTATTACTGATAGACCATATGACAGTGTCGAATGGGCTATCACAGCAAGTTCAGAAGCTTTAACTGAAATTGGCGTAAAATTAGCAGATACCCCTCAAACAGCAGAACTATTACAAAAACCCGAGGTTAGAATCCTCTGTCCTGCTGCAGGAGTTTTACTTTCTCCTCTGGAAATTGCCTTTCAGCTTGCAGAAAGGTCAAGTGCGCTTCAAAGAGTACATTTTACCTGTACCGAGGTAGACGATGATACTTACAAAGTAATTGACTCCTATATAAGAAGAACGGTAGCAGTCTGTAGCAACACCCAAAATTTTTCTGTAAGAGAAGAAGAGCATCCAGAAATATCTACAGATCCAAGGTCTTCAGCAAAAAAGAAGTCAATGAGTTTCACTTATACTAATTCAGCCGGTAGAAACATTACTGTCGCTATAGACTTCGAATTAAAAATGAGTGGCGATCATTATTTTCGGGCAGAAGCAGCTAAGCAAGCTGACATTTATTTACTGCATGATATGGATCGCACCTCTCATGCGGGTGATTTCCCTCAAACAAAAGAAGCTGGAGATATATACACACTTCTAACAGATACGCCTATAACCAGCCTCTCAGAGAAAAAGCACTTTTGCATAATGAACCAAGTTGCATGTGGATGGCATCATGATGCACCGATGGTTGCAGAAGAAGGCGTGGGAACTATCGTAAATACTGTAAGAGGTAAGCCATTTGGCTGTGGCCAAAATCATCTTGATCATGACAATATCCTTGCGCATCCCCATCTCGAAAATGCAGTAGTAAATATCATAGAATTAGATAGTGAATTAATTACTTATCTTCATCAACATTGGAATAATGGAATGCTAAGAGCATATACACTTCTTACCAATCCAGATGCTTTATCTGACGCAATATCTGATGATCAAGAGGGGAGACTAAGAATGTTGCGACAACAATTTGTAACTAAAGTAAGGACATTAAGAAACCCTAGAATAAAAAATACTATCAGAGCAATTGCAGTCAAAGGACTTCAACACCTCAGAGAGGATAGAACAAGAAGAGCATTTTATCAGGCAGTAATACAAGCTACTCACTAAATTCTAACCACTCCCAGCTCTTACTAGCTAACTTACTTGAATTAAGTAAGTATACTTACAGCTCTCTCTATCAATTCAATCTTAACAATAGACTGTAAGCCTCTTGCGGTTGGCAGCATAAGACACTTTTTATTGAACAGAAGCTGGATTTGAAACGGAGTTAACCAACGAGGATTACCGCACCATTTTAAGGAAATAGCTAGAACTGATGTTTTATAATAACAGGCTTTTTCCCTGTATTAGTAATTAGAATCAGTTCAATATATTCTATCATTGTGTAAGTTCATTATTGTATGCATTTTGATTTAATTTTAATTCCCGACACTCATTTGGGACAAGCTGGTCGTGAGTGGCGCTATCAATTACTAACTGAAGTGATTGAACTAGCAACAGAGCATGGCGCGGAGATTTGCTTCTTAGGTGACACCATGGATCTCTCACAAGTCTCTACCAAAAATGGAGCTTATCGCCGCATCCTACAACATCGTCACTTAACTGAAGCTATTCAAACGCATGTGAATACGGTACCAGCTCGAAACAACTTTGCCAGTAGTATTCATTGGATAAGAGGTAATCATGATGAAGTCATCACTAAAGGCCACTGGCAAGATATATGGCAGATTCCTGTGATCACACACGAAGGCTTTTTTATATTTGAAAGCCATAATGTTTTGGTACATCATGGTCATTTAATTACTTATCGCAAAGGTCCTCAGCCGAGTGATGTTTTGGATAAGCTAGAAACTCACATGAACAGTTTAGATAAAAAGCGTCATGAGAAACAATTGGAAACATTCAACCAATTTTTTACTAGTGATGAAACATTGACTGAAGCTTTAGAAGCTTGGGACCGCGAGATATCTGTGCTGGGCATGGGATTAATTGAAATGGTTAGTAACTTAGGCCGGTGGATACAAAGATTGCCTGTCGGTAACAGTGATGAAATTACCAGTGTCTTTTTGGAAAAATGGGCATTGAATAAACTCAGGAGATATGATCAAAAAACCTTGAGCTCTTTAGCCATGCTTAATGAGCAACTAAAAAACAGCATCGGTACTTTGGCAGAAGAAAAATTATTAGCACGGATTAGGGCAACTAAAAACAAGTTGTGGCAGTACCTATTACGCAAAGAAAGCTTGGTTGCTGAAGCAGCAGCAAAAACGCTTGGTGTACGAGCTACGGTTTCAGGTCATACTCATTATCCCACTTTGCACCGTTGGCCCTACCTAGATAAAACAAATAAGCTTCAGCATACAATAGTAGGTAATGCTGGCAGTATCTATACTCATGCATACCGAGCTGGAGGCATCGGACCATCTTATATCGCAGTTGATACCACCAGCACTACGCATTTATTAGAATGGCAACCAAAGCGAAACTGGAAGATTATCAACTCAGAACGACTTACTGCGTAGTTATGACCAGGTAGATTCTACTCCCACCTATGGTCAAGTGCATGTCGAGAATAGAACGTGTAGTGATGCAAAGCTCTGAACCTTAGCTTCGAGATGCTCGCCTATTATTCCAAGTCTGAATCAGCTTATTTCTAGTGATAGCTAAATGTTTTCGATATGCTCTACGATACTGTTCATTATAAATGATTACACTCATATATCGACAACGATCCCAAAATACCCGATCACTACTGATATTGTCATCCACAATCAACCATTCTGCTAAAGGCTCTATAGCGTTGTTAATTGCAGTTTTACTGGCAGAAGCATCATTGAAATCTTCTTCGCTCCAAAACAACCAACCTTTCGCTTTTGAAGAATACAGCCAATCTCGCCCAGCTTTTTCTAATAAGTGTTCTAGTACCTCAATGGGCAATATTCCATCCAACTTTCCTTGCCGATCCGTAGGAGTGATCACTCGACGAAAATTAGTTCGTACCCGGTTCTGAATACTGTCCTCCAATTGATTCAATTCAAACAAAGCTTCGACTGGAAAGTGAGGATGATCTAATAATGACTCTTGAACATCTACGCTACGAGCTTGTATCAATGGATCAGCAGCATTGTCCCAAAAAAGATCAAATCCACTAGCTCCGTAGAGAGTAGTCAAGAAAGCACGAGCATCTTTTTGAAAAAAATCAAAATGAGCTGGGCCAGTAGTCGGACCAGTAAGCTTCTTTTCCCAATCTAAGTAACGTAATAATCTGCTCATTTATAAATAATAGAATGAAGGATATAACACAAAAGCACACACCAGTAAACGTTGAGTACGTAAGCACTTTGTAGTGATGACGCTTAACGTATGAGTTCAAAAGATTTTTTTAGTTTCGTGACTGACCAAGCTTGGCAGTTGGTATTATAATACCCTGATCTCGCCATTGTTCATCTCTATCGCTATTCCAAGAATCGATCAACTCTTTACGATCACGATTTATGACTTGGGTAAATTCGGTCAATAAATCTGCATTTTGGAGTATCACACTAATATCAAAGCATGTTTCATTGGCAGTGCATTCTTCATTGAGATCAGTACATACCATCCATTCACTATAAAGATCCATCAAATCTTCCACACTTTTTCTATGTTCCTCTTCGGTTAGACTTTCTAAAGGATAAAGCTGTGTCTTACTAGTTTTAATAATTTCAACTAGTACTTCAATCGGAAGCAGTGTATGCAAATGCCCCTTGGCATCAGTGACAACAAGCACGCGTCGCAAATCAAGCCGCATTTGATGACGTTCAGCGTCAACTAGTGCTTCAAAGGCGTTGTATGCATCCAAGGGAAACCCTGGCGTAATCAGTTGTTCCTCTGCAGCAGCATGTAGCTCTGCCCTGTGCTCAGCCTCAGCCTGGAGAATATCAGAATCCGTAGATTGGTATACAAGGCTTGGTTTTGATTTTAAAGCTTCAGGATCAGGTTGACCATGACAGTTGTCGTAGGTATTAACGGCAATAAACGTATGAATAAATGTCCGAGCTTCTGTAGGTGAGAAAGATATATGAACAGGAAAACCTAATGGTAGCCCGTTTAATCGTCGGTACCAATCAAAAACATTACTGATGTCTATTCCGTCCATAATATAAAAACAGAGTGCGTTACTCTAATCCCAGTTTCACTTCAAAGCAAACATATGCTAGCTATGCCTTCTACAACTTGTAGAGTAATTGGTACTTATCAGAAATGGCAAGAAAGAAAAAAGCAATAAATAGCTTCTATTTTTGAATAGAATAATACTGATCTTAGTTACGAGTCAGACCTTAAATTGCTGACAATACATGGGTAGTGATGCATCAAAGAAAAAGCCTCCAGGTTTCAACAACTTTCCAGCAAGACTTCTCGCATT
Source organism: uncultured Candidatus Peribacteria bacterium (assembly GCA_964514565.1). GTDB lineage: Bacteria > Patescibacteriota > Gracilibacteria > RBG-16-42-10 > RBG-16-42-10 > JAGNZB01. The sequence continues at coordinate 24,142 of CAZERA010000001.1, forward strand.
TTTACAAACAAACGGGATCCGGCCATTGGGATACTGGCGTTGCATATCCAGTCGTGTTGGCACTATTGCTAGCTCTTGAGGCGACCAATTCCACCCATATTCAGGATTCGCCAATGCTGTAGTTACCAAATCAAAGCGCTCATTTCCATGTGCAGCCAATATTAGAGCTGCTGCGTTTCTGGCATTCAAATCACACACAACATGACAGCTCTCATCCTCTGCTACAAAAGTAGTGCTCAGTGACTCAAACTTGTCTACCCCAACCACATCTGCTGTATATACCTTAGCCCCCATGGTCCTAGCTGTCCTAGCAAAAGCTGGACTAGTACCACACCCCAAATCCAAAGCACTCTGACCATTCAAGACACTTTTGGTAACTGCAATATTTACTAAAGCCTTGCTTGCACTTGGAGACATCGCTCTACGAGTAGCATCATCCTCAGAAAAAAATGCCGTTACCAGTTTCCTGATATCCGCAGTAGCACCTCTCTCTGCCATAGTCAGAGCAAATGCCAGCTGACGCAAAGCAAATCCCGAAAGAAACCGGTGATCTTCTCTGCTTGTATCAATACCCACCAACTCACGATCAATACATTCCCAGGGAGAAACCACCTGTCCCATCCCAGAAAGCAACCTATAAATCTGATCACTCAGTACATACCGTTCATCAAAAGCAGATCGAACAAACATACAAAAGAAACAAAGGTAGTAGTATACAATTATTTCCCTTTAGCTCAAGATCCTGCCTTTTCTCTCTCCAAGAAGATCACGATCTCATCACGCTTACCACCAAAACCTGGGAATTCATTCCTTCCTACTGCTTTTAATTCCCATCCTTGTTCAGCATAACCATTGAGTACCGTCTCAATCTTTTGGGTATCAAAATTATTACCAAAAAAACCTTCCTTGTCAGTCAAAACTTTGTATTCTTTCATAAAGCATTAGTCATAGTGATAAAAATAATGTGCTCCATTTTATTACTATTATCAATAATGATCTGCTAAGCTTAGTTCAAAGATTGGTTAGTAACCGCCCCCATACTATGATCCAAGAATTACATCCAAAGCTAAGCATCAAAGTAGTTTTCTTAAAAAGCTGGTGGCTACTAATCGTGACCGCTATTTGGATCAGTATCATCATGGGCGATATATCCGAGCAACCAACTCCCCTTTCATGGGCACAAATATCTTTGCTATTGAGGCACAACGCCTGGTTTCTGCTCTTGGGTAGCACTATTACTTTTGTGATGTTGATTTTAATTTATTTGGACCTTACCGCTTATCTTCAGATTGAGGATGGTATTTTAGAAAGACGGTGGAGCTGGAAAAGAGGTGGTAAATCAAACCAAGTCAAATTAAGTGATATGCAAAAATGTACTATCGAGAGAGATGTGTTGAGTGTCGGACGTGGTATAAAAGACTTCTATGGCTTTGTCTTTGAACCTAAAAAACCACAGCCATTTTGGGAAGAACCAAGAATAGAGATGCCTGAAGGAGTAGCATCAATTGATCAAGAAAAGTTCTTGACTGCTATCCGAGCTGAGATGAGGCACAACAAATAGCTTAGGACTGCTGCAGGATGCTAGCGACTCTAGCAATCGCTTTGTGAATGTTTCTCATTCCCAGTCCCACTGGATAATAAGTAGGATAGACATTAAAAATCTTGTCATTCCACTGCAGTTGCTCAGACTGACAATCCAGATACTGCGAGACAGATACTTTTTTCTGTAAGAAAATACTGCTCACTTGATTACCAAAAGTAACGATATGCTTTGGCTGCAATGCCGCCACCTCAGCATACGTGTGCTCCAAATACGCTTGTAAGACTTTATCTGGCAAAGCGCGTGCATCCAACTGGGAGCACTTACCCAAGTTGGTAATATAAACCTTTTTATCAGCCAAGGATTGATAAAGCGATACTACAAAATCAGCAGTCCAATCATGCGGTCTCATTGCTTGGATTCTGTCAAAAGTAGCTTGTTCAACCAGATGTAGAGCAAATAATAACTTCCAAATATTCTTAGTACCAACCCAAGGCGCTCTCAATCCATTCCACTCCGCGCTAGTCGATATATTTTTAGCAGTGGGGTTCATGAACACAAAACAAACCTTCGGATTACCAACGCAGCCAGCACCATAGGCTGGTAACAAACTCTTGTCTCCATGCAACAATTGTAAATCATTGAGGATCGGGAAAAATTGGGTAAGTTGTAAGGTATTCATAGGCAATCAATCAGCAAGAAAAATGTATCATATCTAATACTATCCCCTAATTTATCTCGATCGACTACTTACTTCCAAAAGTTTCACAATTTTTCCTGTATAGTAATTTCTGCGTATTGGTGAATTGATTGAAAATCAACAATCGACTTTTAATATTTTGTTAATCTCCTGTCATGAAGGCTCTGCTCAAACAATACTTTGGTTATGACCAGTTTCGTCCGCTCCAAGAAGAGATCATCAACCATGTCGTAGCTCAAAACGACTGTTTTGTTTTGATGCCTACTGGTGGTGGCAAATCACTATGCTATCAATTACCTGCTTTAAAGCTTCCAGGGATGACTTTGGTCATTTCACCACTGATTGCCCTAATGAAGGATCAAGTCGATGCCCTGCGAGCTTGTGGAGTGCCAGCGGCCTATATTAATTCCAGCCTTACTCCCACAGAGTCTCGCGCAATTTTAGCCCAAGCCCGCGATAGAGAGCTCAAGATCCTCTATGTAGCACCAGAGCGCTTTAGTATTCCGGAGTTTCAGCTTTTTTTACAAACCCTGCAGATTAGTTTGATTGCTGTCGATGAAGCTCACTGTATCTCCGAGTGGGGACACAACTTTAGACCCGAGTATCGCAACCTCAGCTCATTACGATCGCTCTTTCCAAACACCCCACTGATAGCCCTCACTGCCACAGCTACCCACAAAGTACGCGAAGACATTTTGAATCAATTGCAGTTACAACAAGCCCGCATCTTTGTCTCTAGCTTTGACCGCGAAAACCTACGCATTAGTGTAGTTGAGAAAAAACAAGCATTACCAAAATTGCTGCACTTGGTAGAAAAGTTTCGCCATGACTCCGTGATTATTTATTGTTTTTCTCGCAAAGAAACAGAAGAAATTGCTAGTAGTCTGGCTAGTCAGAAATTCAATGTAAAAGCCTATCATGCCGGACTCGATGCAAGTGATAGAAACAAAATCCAAGAAGCTTTTACCAAAGATAAAGTAAATATCATTGTGGCCACTATTGCCTTTGGTATGGGTATTGATAAACCAGATGTGAGACTAGTAGTACACTTCACCTATCCCAAGACACTGGAAGGTTATTACCAAGAAATCGGCCGCGCCGGACGTGACGGCTTACCTAGTGAATGTGTGATGTTTTATACCTATGCTGATACTCGCAAGCACGAATTCTTTATCAATCAAATTGATGATGCTCAACTCAAGTACCTGGCCAAAGACAAGCTCAATATGGTCAGTAACTTTGCCAAACTGACCACTTGCCGTAAACGTTACTTGCTCAAATATTTTGGTGAAGACATGACTGTACAAAATTGTGGTAGCTGTGATATTTGTGCTCCCCAAAAAGAAACATTTCAAGCCAGCTCTCCCCTACGAATTAGGAACAAAAAAGTATCATTCACGTATGACGAAGATCTTTTTGCTCGTCTCAAAGTAGTCAGAAAGTCACTAGCTACAGCAGCCAATGTGCCTGCATTCGTCATCTTTGGCGACAAAGCATTACAAGAAATGGCTTATTATTTACCACAAGACTTAGCCAGCTTCGCCAAAATCAATGGTGTAGGTAGCAAGAAATTAGAACAATTTGGCCAAGTATTCTTACAAACTATTCTCAATTTCACCAAACAAAAAAGCTAAATAGCCAAAACAATAAGCTGTGTCACCTTGATGAGGTCAGCGAGAGTAATCATTATTTCCTGCCCAGGCTCTCCACTACTAATAGCGACATTTTGATAATTTGCGGCAGCTTTAGCTAGAAAGACTCGCACAGGATTTTTAAGTAAAAAAGGACAGGTATACCCTACTTTGTAACCAGTAGTAGCAAACACTTCATCCGATGTAGCCATTCGTGCTTTTTTAACTTGAAAATAATTAGCCATCGCCAGCATATCCAAACGTTGCGTGAGCGGCACCAGGATCATCACAAACTCATCGCCAGCCTTGATGAGCAATGACTTGAGCATTTGATCTTGTTCAATCCCCAAATAGTCAGCGGCTTCAGCTGGTGTAGTGATAGTGGTGGGATAGACTAAGATCTGATAAGAAACATTGATGGAATCAAACCAAGCTAATGCGTTCATAAAACAAACTTTACTTACTCTACACTATACAGGTCTAGAAACTGACGTAAATCCAAACTTGATCAACAGCAGCATTCCCACTAGAGAATGATTTGATTACAATACACTTGTATAAGTACTTTTATGAAAGATTCCGAAAATGAGCACCAGAAAGGGGTAGATTTTTCAAACCAAGACTTGAGTAACCAAACCTTCCAAGATTGCACGTTTGAACAATGCAATTTTAGCTATACCAATCTCACCAACTGTAGCTTTGATACGGTCACCTTCACTAGTTGTAATCTCAGCTGTACCAATCTCCAAAATTGCAAACTCCAAGACATCATATTTGATGGGTGTAAACTAGTAGGAACAGACCTACATACCTGTGTAGGCGCATTTGGTTCACTCCATTTCACATTCAAAAACTGTGTACTCAATGGCACTAATTTCTCCGCACTCAAACTACCCAAAACAAAGTTTACTAATTCACAGCTAGAAAGCTGCATATTCAACAATAGCGATCTCACCGAAGCTTGCTTTAGCAATACCGATCTCACCAATACTCTTTTTCACAACTGCAAACTAGAAAAAGCCGACTTTACATCTGCCCGCAATTACATGATCGATCCCAGTAATAATAAAATGACCAAAGCGCGCTTTAGCTTGCCAGAAGTCGCATCTCTTTTAAAATTCTTGGATATTGAAATTACTCGTTGATAATAAACTGCTTTTTCTGCTTAGGATTGACCAATACCTTCACCGTCATCCCCACAGTAGGGAAATCACGATAAGCGACAGGCACCTCGGTAGTACTCGTATAAACTGGTTGCTCAGGTAAAGAAATTTCCACGGTTAATTTGACGATTGGGTACGTAGTCCCATCCAGTTTTTGATTAGTTCTTTCAACTGCCACAATAATTCCCTGTCCATTTAGCCCGTTGGTCCGAAGGTAAGCACTTTGATCTACTCCTCTAGGTGAATGTTTGAGTACATACACAAACAACAAACCGGCCACAATTACGCCAACAGCAGCGATCATCAACATTATCAAGGCAATCATATCGAATAGATAAAGAAGCTTTTAGTACTCATGCAACATACCCCAAAATCCATTAAGAGAAAACGATACTTGAACGACAAGCTAAGCATTAAAAAGCAGTTGATAGAGTTTATCTTTTCGTCGAGAATCCAAACGTACACGGAGCAACTCCATTACCACATCGGTATTACGAAAGAGTGGATTATCTGCCAGCAACAAAAAGTCTTCAAAGCTAAGTAGCTCTGGGATAATCTTTTCACCATTGTCAGCATGCTGGTGCTCTTGCATGACGCAATTTCGAGCTATATAGGTAAAAATCGTCCAATCAATCTTCACCTCTGGATCTACCTGAAGCCAAAGCTGCCAATCATTTGAGACCAACCCTGTTTCTTCTAACAACTCTCGTTGAGCTGCCTGGAGTGTAGTTTCATTACCGTCCAATCGTCCACCAGGTAAAGAAATAAACGGGGCGATACCAGGCTGTTCTTGTTTGAGTACCAAGATCTTGTCACCCACTACAGCCAAAGTACAACAAGTACTTGGTCTTTTTAATTTCTCAAAGAGTGAGGTAGTCCCATCAAACATCTCCTGCTGCCATTGCCAGACCTCAAACACTTTACCGCTAAACACTTTTTTCGCTTCGGGAGGAATCATAGATACAAAATCATAATCAATTACAAAATATCTCAATTGGAGAAATCAGACTAGCAAGCTGATCTGTACGGCTTTAAGCCAAAGATGCGATTAACTTGCAAACGCAGAAACGGTTGATATGACAAGTAAAAGCTCTTACAAAGGCCCAGCTTAAAAACCTGGGAAGTAATCTGTCTTGATTGACCGTACACCAACACGCAGTCGACGAAGCAAATCTTTGTACGCTGTGACCATCCCTCCTGGACCAGAGATATAAAATGTACGCTCAGCATAATCTGGCACTAACTCATGGAGCATTGTCTCATCAATACGCCCACATTTCCCTGCCCAATCTACAGGCAAGTTTTTAGGATCAGTAACAATATAATGCACTTGTAGACCAAACGCCTTTTGCGCTTGGGTAAATACTTCTTGGTAAACAAAATCATCAGCGCTTGCGCAAGCATAAAGCAAGATCACATCACGTTTTTCACCACTATCAATCAAATACTGAATCTGACTACGAAACGGCGTCACACCAATACCACCAGCAATCAATACTAATTTCTTTTTAGTGTCTGATGGCAACAAAAATTCCCCACTGACTTGTCCCACAATCAGATCATCACCTGGATTCATAGCCAGCAGAGCTTGTTTGAATGTACTACCATGGGGAAAGACCTTGATACCCAAATGCACAGTGTCCTCAGTGGGTGAAGAAGCCAGCGTAAAGTACCGACGGATCCCACGATTATCAGGATGAGCATGACCCAAAGTCCACTCGACATACTGCCCAGGCTGGAATCGCAATTTCTCAGGAGTCTTAAAACTAAAATCATACATACTAGTAGAAATCGCCTTTTTCTCAAGCAAAGTTAATATGATTTTTTGCTTAGCACTGACCAGATAAGAAAACACATTACCGACAACCAAAGCCAGCTCTGGAGTAGAAGAAACATTACCAATGTGCACTTGAGAACCAGTAATAATACCGACCATGACACCGTAGAATAACTGATTGGTGTGGGTAGTGGGAGTTGTGAGTGGTTCAGTAAGCATTACGGTACCCAAAAACAACAATGGCCATGATCCAAAACCTTGCAAAAGCGACTCAGAGACAGACACTCCAGTACGTAAACCGACCAAAACAATCATGACTAAACTACTCAGCAAAAATACAAAAAACATCTGCATTCGACGAATTTTGCGCACAATCAAAATTCCCACTATCGCTACTATCGGCCACATAATATTGTTACCAATCCACCAAATTGCTAAATCACTGCCAGCGAGCCCCATGACGACCAAAGCAATAGCCGCTGGATTAAAAATATGTTTCTTTTCTAAAGCAAGTAGGTATTTCGATGCCATCGCAATCAAAGTGGTGAGTACTACTCCAAAGACTTCATAGCCTGTAGCAGCTGGCACTAGAATCAAGAATAAAATCAATCCAGTGATCCATACTGACTCGATATTAGCCGGCACCGAAAACAATTTGGCAAAAAGCTGATTAAATAAATAACTAGTCCCCAAGATCAATACTAAAGACCCAACTAAGGCTAGGAGTGTAAATGGCAGCAATCCTAACAAACCAAAGAGCAATGAGGCTCCACTTAATGCCCACAAAGCATAAAGTACTACTTTATACATGGTCACACTGTTGAGTAAATCATCGATGAAAGACATAAAATAGAATTACTTGATAAAGAATTCTCCGGGAAAAGACGGCGAATGATCTAAGGTGTAGTCAGCAAAAAGTATGACATATTCAAATGCATAGTGTGCCTCAAGCACTTTATGGTCAACAAAAAACAAACACGTAGCAAGAGCATCAGCAATAATCGCCTCATCAGCCACCACCCAAGTAGCCAAAATATGGCGAGGTGAGGCTAATAATACTGGGTTAATAATATGATGATAGTCAGCCCAGGCCCTACGATTTCCTGCAGAGCCACAAATACTTTTATTCAAAACTGTTGTCACACCAATAACCCGGCTCGGATCCTGGGGATGCTCTAGTCCAACTTTTAGCATTTCAGACTGAGCATGTTGATAAAAAATATCCCCCCCCGCATCGACCCAAAAAGATGTGATTTGGTGAACGCGTAAAATTTCAGATACCAGATCCACCAAGTACCCTTTGCCAGCAGCACCAAAATCTAATTGTACTGGATGCTTTACTAGCAGTTGAGGAAATTGATACTCTAAAACACTATCCCAGACAGGAACCATATTGATTGTTTTGGGTTCAAGCGAATAATTTGTATCGTAGCCTGCATCAACTAACGCCCGCCCAATTAATGGGGTAAATGCACCGCTAGTGAACCGGTAGAGCTTATGATACAGCGAAAATAATTTTTCAGCTTCCACTGGCAAGACATATGAACCAGCAGCGACGGCGATCTTTCCCACCAAGGAATCCTGGCGAAAACGTGAATAAGTAGCCTCAAAAGAAGCAATACAGTCGACAATTGACTGGCGAATCAGCGACCAGTCTTGGTTGGCAGGATAATCAAAACTAATCTGCCAGTGTGTTCCGATCGCCTCAAACGAATATTCAATCCAGCTCACGTTTAAGCCTTAGCTTTTGCTTTGATTTTTGCTAATGCATCAGCAAAGCCTTTTGGTGTAAGTGAAGAACCAGATACCTTGGTAATACTGATTTCATCAATCTTCTTACCGATTACATAGGCTTTGTAGCCACTCACAAACTGACCTTGGAAACGTTGGGATAAAGGAACAGTAGCTTGAGGAGTTACTTCAGCCGCAGTGACTACACCATCCTTGAGTGTAAGATTTACATCAATTTGTTCGGCTCCAGCAGGTGAAGAATAATTTCCAACCACGCTGTAGACACCATCTTTATAAGAACCAAGCGTAACAGCTGATGAAGTACTTGGCACACTAGTAATAGTGCTTGGCACTGTTGTCATCACGCTAGTAGGTGTAGACATAGTAGTCGTAGGTACGTTGGTAGGAGTCACCACAGGAGCTGATGTTTGTTGGCCGAGCATACTATAGCTAGCAACGCTACCGACAATGATGACAAACGCAACTGCAGCAACTACTTTATTGGTAGTATCTTTTGAAGGCATAGAAAAATAATAGAGGTACGAGTGAGAGTATATAGCGTTTGGATTGTTTCGCCAAAAACCAAACTCTATTTATTCATACAAATCCACACCAGTTTTATTACGCCACCGGCGCTAATATTGTAATCTTCTTGTCATTTCTTCTTTTTTTGGCCACACTAGAGGAGATTAACTATCTCTATGTTTACCCTACAACAAAAACGCTTAAGCTATAGCATTCTTATCTTAGCCTTATTAGGTATGTTGGGCTCTTTGTACTTTAGTAATTTTGGCGACCCAATCAAGAACATAATGGACGGCGTACTATTTGATTTTGCTCGAGCATTTGAACCTTGTCACTTTTGTTGGTGGGCAAGAATCTTGATGTATCCCATGGTAGCGATCACGATGGTAGGTATCTGGAAACAAGACAAAAACTTCACTAGTTACTTGCTACCACTAATCGTACTTGGCATGCCGCTCACGCTCTATCACTATGCGCTACAAATGCTTCCGATTGAAAGTAGCACAATATGTACATTAGCCAATCCATGTAATGCCCTCCAAGTAGCCTATTTTGATTTCATTACTATTCCCTTTTTGGCCTTCACCGCTTTTTGTATTATCATGGCCCTCACGATGACATTTCGCCAAAGTGTAGCTCGTGAACGAAAGGTTTAAGCACCTACGATCAGCATTAATAACTTGCATGAAAGAACCATTCTACCCCAACCAAATCATTCCTCTACTACTGACCGTTATTGTGTTTTTTGCGGGTATTGGCTTGCTTTGGGGTGAAATTTATTTGCTCAATTATTTAGTCGGTGGCAGCGAACAAATTGTCCCCACTTTACGATGGCAAGATGTATTAGTGGGTATGACTATTTACCTCAAGACAGCGATCGATTTTGCTATCTTTATTGGTAGACTAATGAGTGATTATCCTGGCTGGAAAAACCGCGTCATGATCGAGATTGGTACAGCACTGGGCAACATTGCCGGCACAGTCGCTATTTTGATTTTATGGGATGTCTTTAGAGAGATTAAATGGCTGATGGCAATCATGATCATCATTGCTGGCTTGGTACTGCTGCGCATGGCAGAAGAAGGACTGCAACATGTCAAAGATGCAGACGGTAATTATAAAGGTCCACTTGGCCGAATAGCTCAAACAATTGAAACTATTCTCCAAAAAGTAAATCATTTCTTTTCACCTGTACTCAATAAAATCATCCCACATACCAAAGCGAGTAGCAGTAAAAAAGCAGGCTATGGTGCACTGCTTATACTATCAGTTAGCATCCCATTTATCCTCGGTCTAGATGATTTCGCAGGCTATATTCCGCTCTTCAATATCGTCAATGTCTTTGGCTTTGCCACAGGAGTATTCTTGGGACACATGATTCTCAATATAGCGCTATTCCTTTCGCCCCAAACCACCATCCGTGCAGTCAAGAACCCAATCATCTCATTCTTCGGAAGCCTCGCATTCGTCATTATTGCCGCCTGGGGTTTCTGGGAAGCATGGCATTTGATACATGCCATCTTTTTTGCTCAATAAATATTGTATAAAAAACGGCTCCCAACCTTTTGTGGTTAGGAACCGTTTCAATAATTTCAGTTTAGTAGTTTAAGCTTTTTTGCTTAACAAACTTTGTAGTGACTGCTCAATTTGCCATGAAACGTCTTTGATTGGTTTCATTGCATCTACTTTCACAAAACGTTGGTTTTTTGCTAAAACATTGTATTCAGCAATCAAGTCATTCACCAATTGCATGCGTTGTTTGTGAGCGATCTCTTCAGTAAGTGGGTCCCCATTTACTTGATAGATTTTTTCTCCTTTACGAAGTGCATGAAGTGTATCAACCATCGAACCAGCCATAGAACCATTGGTCATAGAGCCTTTCAATTTCTCAATCAATTTGCCTACTTTCTTTTCAGAAACTTTGCCATGTTTTTGGCGTAGTCTCTTTACTAAGCTAGCCAAACCTTCTTGCATACGGTGATCAACACGCTGTACTGATGTCGCATCATTTACTTGGAAGTAAAACACCATGTCTGGTGTGGGTGCAAAGCTATAAACATCTTCCAACCAAGCAGTATCAATACCGTTTACTACTTTGTCTCGTACTAGACCGGTATAGGTATAACGATCACACAAAACCACTTTGCCACGCTCCAGCGCTGGTGCAATTTCTTTTTGCACGCGCTCATTGAGATCTGCAGCTACAATTAAGCTCAAAGCCAAGGCAGATGGTTGTTCTACAAGTTTATCTAGATTACGAAGATAGTCACTAGTGATAGGTCCGCTTTTCCAGCTAGACACCACCACATCACGACCGAAGTTTTGTTTAATATACTTCTTAATCTTTTTGATCTGAGTACTTTTACCTGATCCATCGATTCCTTCGAAAACAATCAGTTTTCCTTTGGTAGTATTTTTAGTAGGCATATTTTTGTTTTTAGTGGTTTTCATAATTACATCATGGAAACTGAATACTTGCGTTTGATGAAAGAACGAAGTGCATCTTTTACTTCAGGAGTAGTAGCATATACAGCTTGAGTACCATCAATCACAACAAGCCCGTCCAGCTTCGCTAATCGCTCATAATTAGCAATTACTTTCGATTGGAATAAACGGAAGTTCTCTAAGATATTGGGTGACAAAGCTAAGTCCATACCAGCTTCATAAAATTTCAAATCAGCACGACCAGTAGCACGCTCTACTGCTACATCTGTTGGCACACGGAAATAGTATGCCAAGTCTGGTTTAGGTAAGAACTTATAAACCTTGCGGATATAAGCTTCATCCACACCACGAGAGACACTGCGAGCAATGTCGGTATACATATAACGATCACAAAGCACGATTTTGCCAGCACGGAGACTGCCACGAATCAACTTCACATAACGATCAGCCATATCTGCAGCATGAGTCATATGAAAAGTACGTGGATCGACTAGCTTACTAGGATCACGTTGCCCCTTGATTTTCTTATTGAGTGGCTTCACTGCCAAAGAAGAATTCCATTCAGACAAATCTACTGCAAAGCCATTGGCTTCAAGTAAACTTTTCAAAATCAAAAGCTGGGTACTCTTACCCGACCCATCAATTCCTTCCACGATGATCAAGCTTCCTGGTAGTTGAGAAACAGACGACTTTTTAGCAGTCACTGATTTCTTTGCGCTCTGCACTTTCTTTGTTTTTGGCATATGTTTATTTTTAGGAACTTTTACCTTCATAGCATTATAGACCAATTTCCACTGAAAGTAAAAGGTAAGAGGTAAGAAGTAAAAGATGGGGAGCCCAATTCTAAAACTAAAATAATGATCATGTTATAGTATGAAGCGAAATGCTCTAATCACTCTTCTTACATAGCATGTCTTTTCCAGTCTCTCTCAACGAACATTATCAATCACTAGCACTAGCGCTTAGGATTTCTGCCTCTGATATCGAGGAACAATTTGTGCGTGGTGGTGGCAAAGGAGGCCAAAAGATTAATAAAACATCTAGCACCGTTTTGCTCAAGCATCTGCCAACTGGGATCGAAGTACGTTGTCAAAAGCATCGTGAACAATCTAAGAATAGGTTGTCAGCATATAAGCTTTTGATTCAAAAGATTGAAACTAAGATTCGCGGTAAAGAGTCACTGCAAGCCCAAAAGATTTTCAAGTTAAGAAAACAGAAACAAAAGAGGTCAAAAAGAGCCAAAGAGAAAATGCTTGATCAGAAAAAGTCGCACGGTGAGATCAAAGCAGGACGTAAAGATGTCAGCTTTTAAGCTAGTTTACTACCGTTGGGTACTGTCCTTTCCGGTCTAGCAAGCACCACTTCGCCATCGTCTAATATAAACCCGGTCACCAAGACTTCAGAAACAAACGGCCCTATTTGTTTCGGTGGGAAGTTAGCTACACACAAAACCTGAGTACCAACTAATTCTTCTTTACTATAAAGCTTAGTAACCTGAGCACTGGATTGTTTCAAAGTATCTGCACCAATATCAATAAAAAGTTTATACGCAGGCTTACGTGCTTCAGGGAAATCTTCTACTCGAACAATCGTCCCGACTATTAGATTTACTTTTTCGAAATCAGTCCAAGTGATAGTTTCCATTAGCTATTTTCGCTCAAGAATAGCAAGTAACTTTGCTTTGTTTTGCTCAATACTAATCATTAGTTGCGAATGTAGAGGCTGCGGAAGGTGATCTAAAGTCACCCAACGCAGTTCATCAAACTTATGAGGTTCACCAATCTGAGCTTTGTTGGGGTCCACCTGAACAATAAAATCTAAAGCTAACCAGTGAGTTTTTTGACCATTGGGTAGTACACGATGCACATCTCGATAGTTGAGAAACTCATAACTAACTACATCCGTCATATATTCTTCCTGGATCTCTTTGCGCAGAGTAGCATCTATAGTATCGAACATTTCTACCGCTCCCCCACCAACATCCCAAGTCCCTTGTTCGTCACGAGAGGCTTGGCTTCTTTTCATCAGAAGTAGATTGCCCTTGCCATCATGACAGTAGTACACGACACAGACACCGATACAATCAATACCCTTTTTGAGTGAAAGCAGTTCTGCCATAGAAAAATGGATTAGTACTATTATCGCTGATATTTAACAACTCGCTGAGCCTCACGTTTGCCTTCACGCTCCTTGATCGTTTTTCTTTTGTCGTGCAGCTTTTTACCTTTGGCAATTGCAACCTCTACTTTGATCAGATTATTTTTTAGATATACAGAAAGCGGCACACACGTCATACCATTCTCTACCTGACGAGTGATCTTTTCTATCTCACTTTTACGCAGTAATAGATCGCGACTACGAGTTGGTTCAGCATTATTGAGTGAAGCTGGTTTGTAAGGACTAATATGAGCATTGAGCAAACTCACATGTGTGCCACGCACAATCACATAAGAGCCGACCAATTGCACATGGCCAGCTCTTACAGATTTCACCTCCGGTCCAGACAGTTTAATTCCTGCTTGGAAAGTTTCTAATATTTCGTATTCAAATCTTGCTTTCTTATTGACGGCTATAGACATGACAGTGTTCTTTTCAACTAAAGAGTCATGCCTAGTGTAGCAAATGCTAGATTATTTTCACCTTCATACCTTCATCAGACCAATCATAAATAGTTTTGGAGTCTTCATAACCAAGTCTCACACAGCCATGACTGACCTTGCGGCCCAAGTGATCAGCTCCTTCATAAATACGTCCACTCTTAGTTTTCCAGTATGGAAGCTTGTGAATACCATACCCGACGAAGCCATACTTTGAACTACTGAGAGCCATCCAGTTGTCCATGTACAAACCATACGCACTAGAATAACGCACATCATTTTTGAAATCGATAGTATAATCACCTCGTGGCGTATCATGACCAGACTTACCGGTAGAAACCACAAATACATTGAGATCATCCCCACCAATTTGTTGATGCATTTGTTGCTGACCAATATCGATCAGTAAACTCTTTTCAGTTGCTTGTAAGTATTGAGGTGTAGGAGTGGAATCACTATCTACAGTCATTTCTACCAACAATGGTTCACCTGGAAAGAAAGTCAGACCTTCTAATACTGGAGCTAAAGCCAACATATATTTGCCAGGAATGCTTGGAGCTTTCATTTCCACAGTGAAGTTTGCTTGCATGCCTGGCTCTACTGTCATCTCAAAATCAGAACGAATACGATTGGTACCTATCCAACCCACATTACTGTTTGGATCGTAAAAGGGACTGATCAGTTGATCATGTGGTCTTACAGTTGCTAAACGCAATGGAGTCGATGATGCGCCGTCAGTAGCGACTGCCACACTACTTTGATTAGTCAGAGCCACAGTAAATTGGTAATGCGTATCATGACCAAGTGAAAGCGACATCGCCGGCGTATCAAATCGATAAGCATATACTGGTGGTGTTGGTTCCACGACGATTGAAGTAGCCTCTTCCATTGCATAGGCAGGAGAAATACTTATACTCAGCATAGCTGACGAGAGGATCAAACCAGATAGCCTTTTCATAGAAATAGTTAGTTTTTGTTTTGATTGCTTTCATATAATTATGACATATTTAATATAAATGTCTATAGTCACATGCCAGAATTACCAGAAGTAGAAACCGTAGTTCAAACCCTACGAGACAAAATAACCCAACAAGAGATCACCAAAATAAAGTCATACAAACCAGAGACCGTTATTTTACTAGAGCCATTTCATCCATTCAAAGTGACCGAAATCGAGCGACGAGGAAAATATATTATTATTTGTGGCCAACATGATGAAAAAATCATCATTCATTTAAGAATGACAGGCCGATTAACTGAATCCCCCAGTCAAGAAAAATTTATTCGAGCAACAATCTACACTACTAAGCACGATCTTCACTTTGAAGACATGCGAAGATTTGGCCGAATCACATTCACAATCAATAAGAAGATTGAAGACCTGCCCGGTATTAGTAAATTGGGACCTGAGCCCTGGGATACTAGCTTAGACACAAAGTTTTTTCCCGAACTACAGAAAAGCACGCAAACTATAAAAAGCTTTCTGCTCGATCAAACTAAAATTGCTGGCATCGGCAATATCTATGCTGATGAATCATGTTTCCATGCCAGAATTTTACCGACTCAAAAAAGTAATTCGCTTACCAAAAAAGAAGCGAGCAGACTACTCTATGCTATTCGCTATATCCTCAAAAAAGCTATTCACCTACGAGGTACAAGCTTTGCTCACTTCATCGATGCCAACGGCAAAAAAGGCAACAACCTCGAATTCTTGGCTGTCTATGGACGGAAGAAATTAGCTTGTCTCAAATGTAAAACGCCACTCACCCACCAGAAATTACAGGGTAGAACAACCATCTACTGTACTACCTGTCAGAAATAAAAACTGGCCCAAAATAAAAGAAGTTTGTATAGCCGCTAATTCCTTATATATTCTACACCTACATACTTTTCTAAAAAGATGTAGGAAAATTTTGCGTAGAATTTTCGGAGATCATCCGCCATAACAAAACTCCACGTGGATTCTATTACAACATCGCCAAAATGTCAATGCATAAAGGACGACTCACCTTTCTATTTCATCTCAAAAGAGCATAGTTAGCAGTTTATTCATTTTCTCAACCGCTCCACCATACTAGGCAACACTTCCAATACATAATCAATATCAGCCGTTTTTGTACCTCTACCCAAACTAAAACGCAAGCTACTCTTAGCCTCCAATTCAGTTCGCCCCAAGGCTAAAAGCACATGACTAGGCGAAACATCAGTAGCCTTACACGCAGATCCGGCTGAAGCCATGATTCCAGCCTCGTCTAGAAACAACAGTAAAGCATCTCCCTCCACACCAGAAAACACAACATTGACGTTATTTGCTAGTCGCAGAGTGGCATGGCCATTAAGCTGAGTACCCGGCATCAACAGGAGGCCACTGATAAGTTTATCTCTCAAAAAAGCTAGACGAGCTGACTCTTCTTTTTGAAACTCCAGAACCAACTCACAAGCTTTAGCAAAACCAATAATAGCCGCTACATTTTCTGTGCCTGGTCGCAAACCTTTTTCTTGTGAACCTCCATGTTCTAAACCATTAATTGCAGTGCCTCTACGAACAAATAAAGCCCCAGCACCTTTGGGCCCATAGACCTTGCCACTATTGATAGTGAGCAAATCGACATGTAGATCATTCACATCGATAGGCAATAAACCAAGTGCTTGTGACGCATCGGTATGAAGCAAAACATTATGACGTCGAGCTAATTTAGCAATTTCTTTGATTGGCTGCACCACCCCAATTTCGTTGTTGGCTAACATCACTGAAATTAAAATGGTGTCAGCAGTAATGAGTGAGTCTAATGCTTTGAGATCAACTAAGCCCTGCTCATTTACTGGAGCATAACTCACCTTCACACCTTTCTTTTCCATAGCACTAGCAGTATTCAGAATCGCTTGGTGCTCAATCTTACTAACAATAATATGCATGGATGATTTCGTACTAGCAGCTACTACTCCCAGCAAAGCTAAATTATCGGCTTCAGTCCCTCCACTTGTGAAGATAATCTCATCTGCATGAGCACCAATACTAGTAGCAATAGTTGTTCTAGCCGCATCAATAGCTTGGCGTACCGCTCTAGCACCAGCATAAAGACTAGAGGGATTATAAAAACAATCAGACAAATATGGTGCCATTGTAGCCACAACAATTGGATCTACAGGCGTAGCGCTAGCGTAGTCAAGAAAAATACGAGACTTTGACATATACTTATATCGCAATCAAAGCATTGATTTGAGGCACTTTCTCTTTCAAAGTCTTTTCTACACCAGCATAGAGAGTTACTTGTGCACTACTACAACTAGCACAAGCACCTACCAGATGAACTGTAACAATCCCGTTGGTCTCATCAACACCAAGCAGCTCAATATTGCCACCATCTGAAATGAGATAAGGACGAAGAGTGTCTAGCACCTTCTCAACCTGTTCAGTAATAGTCAGCCGACTCTTTCCTTTCTTTACCTTTTTCTTTGATTTCTTTGCAATAGTTTTTTTTACTTTCTTGGGCTCCTTTTTTTCTACCTTTTTTGTAGCTGTCTTTTTAGCAGCAACACTCTTAGATCTTTGGGGAACCGATTTGCTTGATTTAGCAGGCAGCTTCTTTTTTATAGCCATAATCCAATTTTACTAGCCCAATAATAAAGCTTTCCAGTCATTTTGCCTAACGTTTTTTGAGCAATACTAATAACTGATTGAGTTTGTGTTCTACTTTTGCGACATGGGCTATTCGACTAGCATCAAATTCTTGCAGTAGTTTTTTTACTTCTTTTTCAGCAATTACATTGACCTGAAAGTCCAGCTCTGCCCTCATCCGATCGTGCTTCTCCTGTCTGTTCTGAGCCATCATAATCACTGGGCCACAGTATGCCGCTTGAAAAGACAAGAAGAGATTGAGCAAAATAAATGGATAAGGATCCCAATGCTCAATCCAGCCCACTACATTGGCCACTATCCAGAGTGAGAAGATACTGGTTTGAACAATGATAAATTGCCAGCTTCCTACAAAACGCGCCAAGCCTTCAGCAATTTTGGCACCAATAGGAATAGACTCGCCATCAAATTGATGAATAGTCGGAAGTGCTTTCTTGAACCCTTTCTGAGCAACAATCTTTTTGTGAACATGATGCCTAGGCATATAGATCTAGTCGATTAGAGGAGCCAAGACTAGTCACAATCAGCTTACTTACATTGTCCACAATAGCCTGATGCACAGCTTGTTTATTTTCTTTGGGCATATCTCTAATCATATCTTTGAACTGACCCAATACTTTCCGTTGTTCTACTTTTTGTTGCTCGGCTGCTTGATCAATCTGTGCCAGTAAATTTGCTGGCAAATGGGCAAATAAAAAATCAGACAAAGCAGTAGCATAGTTCACTTTATTGATACCTGAAGCGACAGCCTGACTAAAAACTTCCAGACTCAGACCACTTCCACCATGTAAAACTAATGGTGTCTCTGTACCTCGCAAGGCCTGAGCCACTTCTTTGATTCGATCAAACCCAATGTGAGGAGTCTCAGCATAGAGACCATGCCCATTGCCAACAGCAATTGCTAAAGCATCTGGGTGCACAGCATCTACTGCAGCAACAGCTTGATCGACAGTAACATACAATTGCGATACATCATGAGGTAAGTCTTTAGCAAAACCAATACAACCTTGCTCAATTTCCAAGCTGACATTTTGAGCATGTAAAATTTGGGCTTGATGCGCACAGCGAGCATGATTTTCTTGATCAGATAAGCGAGAGAGATCTAAGAGAGTAGATCGAAATCCCGCCTTAATAGCCCGAGCAATCAAAGACTCATCCTTCTGCACATGATCTAAATGTAAGCCTACGGGGATTCGGTAACCAAAATAGTGAGAGCAAACCTCGATAGCCACCAACACTTCTTCAGCAACTTGTTCAGGGGACCAATTACAATAAGCCTGTTCACTCTCAGCAATCTCCAAAATAATCGGAGCTTTCAGTTGAAAAGCAGCCTCTAAACAAGCCCGCATTATGAGTGGGTGGCGGATATTACAAGCTAGTACTGCGAAATTATTCTTATACGCTGGCGTCAATAATTCTTTCAGATTGTAAATAGCGGACATGTTTGTTTTTTGTATTCTCTTAAGAATACCACACTTTGGAGGGAAAAAGTAAGAAGTAAAAGGTAAAAAATGTAACAACTAGCAGTCCGCAGTGGCGGAGGCACGTTAGCTCGTGATTGACTGCTCCAGCCCATCTACTTCCTACCTTTTCTCTCTTACCTCTTACTTCTCAAGTCGATTTGAGCTAATTGACTGGTTCATGCTACCTTGGCAGGGACAATTTTTACCGATCGTTTATGCAATATACAGAACTCCGCAAGGGAACCAAAATCACTATTGATGGTGATCCTTGGATCGTCACTGAATACGAATTCATGCGCATGCAGCAGCGTAAGGCTACTGTAAAGTGTACTATCAAGAATTTGATTACTGGACGTACTCTTCACCGCACATTTCAGCCATCAGAAAACCTCGAAGAGGCCACTCTAGAAAATCGCCGCTCTCAGTACCTCTACAAAGAAGGTGAAAACTACACATTCATGGATCAAGAGAACTTTGATCAATTTGAAATGACTGCTGGCCAAATTGGTGATGGTCCAAGTTATCTGCTAGAAGGAAACGATGTTGATATCGTCTACTTCCAGGGTAAACCAATTAGTATTCAGCTCCCCGCTAAAGTAAAAATGAAGGTAACTGAGACTCCTCCTGGTGTACGTGGTGATACAGCAACAGGTGGTAGCAAAAAAGCCAAACTAGAAACAGGGCTCAGTATTACTGTCCCTCTCTATATCGAAGAAGGAGAATCTATAATGGTCAACACTGAAACAGGTCTCTTTGTAGAAAGAGTAAAGGAAGAGAAGTAAGCTAAAAGGGATTTACCTCCCTTTTATGGTGCTCTCTCGCTTTATAAAAATCATCAGTGCCTGTGCCGTATTCTGTTTAGTTTCAACCTCAATACCAGTCGCAGCAGCTACTACATTCAATGATGTACATGCTAGCGACTGGTTTTTTAGTTATGTAGGACAATTGGCACAAGCTAATATTATTTCTACTAGCAATGCTAGCTTCTTTCCATATCACACCCTTAGTAGAGCAGAATTAGCCAAGATGGCTGTGCTTGGTAGTCAGTCAGCCCATATCTTGAGTGTAGAAACTGCCAGCTCAG
This sequence comes from uncultured Candidatus Peribacteria bacterium, assembly GCA_964514565.1. GTDB lineage: Bacteria > Patescibacteriota > Gracilibacteria > RBG-16-42-10 > RBG-16-42-10 > JAGNZB01. The sequence goes on from CAZERA010000001.1 coordinate 44,435, forward strand.
CTACTTTTTGTGATGTAATTGCTAGCGACTGGGCATTTCCTTATGTAGAAACATTAGTAAACCACAGTATTGTCAGTGGTACTGCTAGTAGTTGCAGCAAAGGCAAAGTGTATCTACCCAACAATCCAATCTCTCGAGCAGAGGCGCTTAAGATTCTCTTGGGAGCATTCTCAATCAGCCCTCAAGGTAGCACCACTAGATTTAGTGATGTAGATAATAACTTTTGGTATAGCGGTTACATCGCAAAAGCATCAAGCTTGGGCATTGTAAATGGTTATAGTGACGGTACTTTCCGCCCTAATGGTTCAATCTCTCGTGCTGAAATGAGTAAGATCCTTAGTCTACTTATTCAAAATGCTCATGGTGTAACTCCCACGCCAACACCAACTCCCAGCAACACACCTACCACACCTCCTACAACAGCATTGACGTACAATATTGGGTCACCCAATGTACATGAGTATTGGATCTCTACCATTGGTAATGACAGTAACCCTGGCACACAGGCCCAACCTTTTGCTAGCTTTACTCATGCTTGGTCACTTGTACCGCTCAATACTACTCTTACTACAGGATATCGTTTTCATATTTTAACAGGTACCTATGCAGCACCGGACCTTTATATCGAGGATCGAATTGGAACAGCGGCAGCACCGATCATATTCCAAGGCGAAGGCTCAGTTTCAATCAATGGCAACCTCAACTCTCGGAATTTGAAGTATGTTTATTTCATCAATCTTTCTTATACTAGTCCCAATGACATCATGCACTTTGAGCTAGGTGACCATATTTTATTACGCAATGTAACACTTCGATCACCCGGTCGCAGTGCCCAAGAGGGTCTCAAGGTTAATCAATCTCAATATATATATGTAGAAGATAGTGATATCTCTGGTGCTCATGACAACTCAGTAGACTTTGTCGCTGTACAATATGGACACGTTGTACGATCAAAAATTCACGACTCGGAAGATTGGTGTATGTATACCAAAGGAGGCTCAGCTTCTTTGCAAATCGAAAGCAATGAATTTTTTGATTGTGGCACTGGTGGATTTACAGCCGGTCAAGGTACTGGTTTTGAATACATGACTGCGCCTTGGCTGCAATACGAAGCGTATGACATCAGAGTAGTCAACAATATTATCCACGATACTGAAGGAGCAGGCCTGGGTGTGAATGGTGGCTACAATATCTTGATGGCAAATAACACGATGTATCAGGTCGGTTCTCGTGACCATACTATTGAGGTAGTTTTTGGTAGTCGCTCATGTGATGGAGAAATAGCAAACTGTACAGCTCATCACAACCTCGGTGGATGGGGACCAAGTGGTACTGGTACAGAAGTATTTATTGGCAATAAGCATGTCCGCATCTTAAATAATGTAGTTTATAATCCGACCAATCCTGCCGACACGATTTTTGCTATTTATACGCCTAGACCAACACCTAGTGGATCCAATGCACCTAATCCCGCAGTAGCAGATAGTGACTTAGTTATTGCTGGGAATGTAATTTGGAATGGATCATCAGACACGCCGCTCGGTATAGGTGATGACCAGGGATGTCTTGATAGCAATCCAACCTGTAACGAAACCCAACTTCGAGCCGCCAACTCTATCAATACTACTGAGCCAGATCTGAATAACCCTAGTATTGGCAAATACCAACTGCAAAACCGAGCAGACTTTGCTTCAGTATCAGTTCCATTCCCTTCTTTCTCATGGTCTGATGTTCCTGGTACTGGTGTACCTACCAATATTACAGTCAGCAACCAAGCCTATACCAATTATCGTGATGGATCAGCGGTGACCGGAAGATTTCCGGGAGCCTATTAAGTTAGGTCAGTCCCTCAAACGCGGGACGAGGTCAGAGGGCAGAGGTTTCAAGATGGCACGGAACACATTATTTATAGTTATATGGCCGTTTTTATTGCTTTGTTGTTGAAACTTGTTCCGCTTTATTTGATCATTGCTTGTGGCTATGTGGCGGGGAAATATTTGCGGGTGCATAAAGAAAGTATTTCTCCTCTTTTGATCTATATCATTGCACCTGCAGTGATATTCTATGGTACTGCTCAAGCAAGCTTGACGCCTGGACTACTGTTTCTTCCCATTCTAACATTCTCCCTTGCTTGTGCCATCTCTTTACTCTTTTTTAGAATTGGTAAAAGGATTTGGTCAGATAGCACTGGCAACATATTAGGATTTACGGCAGGAACTGGTAATACTGGTTACTTCGGCTTACCTGTGATCACGCTCATTTTAGGAAACACTATTTTGAGTACGGTGGTATTGGCAACGATGGGATTTCTTTTGTATGAAAATACTTTGGGGTATTACTTGGTCGCCAGAAACCAATACACTTTTCGCCAAAGTCTAATAAAACTAGCCAAATTACCTACTGTGTATGCATTTGTATTGGGGCTACTAGCGAGCAGAGGGAACTTGGTCTTACCTGATGTGGCTCATACTATCCTAGAACAATTCAAGGGAAGTTATACTATCCTGGGCATGATGATTATTGGGATTGGTTTGAGTCAGGCATCAAAACTAGCGGTCGACAGTAAGCTGATTATGCTTTCTTTTCTAGCCAAGTTTTTAGTCTGGCCGCTTACAATTTTAGGAGCGATCTTTCTTGATCATCAGTTCACCCATCTTTTCACTCCCACTACCAATCAAGTATTGATTATTTTGAGCTGTGTACCTCTTGCTGCCAATACTGTCACCTTTGCTACAGAGCTAAAAGCCCAACCGGAAAAGGCAGCTGTTACGGTCCTCCTTAGTACCCTATTCGCCCTCTTTTTTATTCCGGCCCTCATCGCAATATTCTTTTAGAAAGAGCGCAGACCAAACAGCCAAAAGTAGCATTAAAAAAGTCTAAGAATCGTTTCTGCATTCCGTCGAGACTAAGTCGTTGCGGTTTCCAATTTTGACCAGTATACACTGATAGTAGTGAATACTTTTTTGAGATGAATTTTGCATTTTATACAGATGGTGGTTCGCGGGGTAATCCAGGACCGGCGGCATGGGGGTTTGTCCTCTACCAAGACGGTCAAAAAATTGCTGGTCAGGGAGGCTACCTGGGCATCACAACCAATAATGTAGCGGAATACACTGCCTGTATCGAAGCATTGCGCTATATCAAAAGCCAATGGGGAGGAGGTCATCAAATCAAATGTTTCGCCGACAGCAAACTGATGATCGAGCAACTCAAAGGCAACTACAAGATCAAGGCCCCCCATCTCAAACCCTTGATTGCTGAAATGCACACCCTCAGTAAAGACCAAACGATTGCATACCAACACATTCCTAGAGAAAAGAACACTGAAGCAGATAGATTAGTAAATATCACTCTAGATCAACACCGTTAACCCCATCGGGCCACATGTCCTACACCGTCTTTTACCGCAAATATCGCCCCAGCAATTTTGACCAAGTGGTAGGTCAAGATGCAGTAACCAATACCCTACTCCAAGCGCTCAAGACCGGCAATGTCAGCCATGCTTACTTACTATGTGGACCCAGAGGAACCGGCAAGACAACCTTGGCTAGATTGATTGCTAAAGGGGTAAATTGTTTAAGCCCTCTACCTAATGGTGAACCATGTAATACCTGTGAAATTTGTACTGAGATTCGAGATGGCCAGTTTTCAGATATCATTGAGATTGATGCAGCATCCAATCGCAGCATTGATGATATCCGTGACCTCAAAGACAAAGTAAACTTCATGCCACTACGAGGTAAGAAAAAAGTGTACATCATCGATGAAGTACACATGCTTACCAAAGAAGCCTTCAATGCATTGCTCAAAACGCTAGAAGAACCACCAGCACATGTACATTTTATTTTAGCTACTACTGAGCGGCACAAAGTACCAGCTACTATCATCTCTCGCACCCAAAGCTTTTTACTGAAACCGCTTAGCGAAGAAAAAGTGATTGGTTTACTACAAGACGTACTGAAACAAGAAGGTATTGAAGCAGATGCTGGTACATTGGAGATTATTGCTCTTGCCAGTGAAGGTGGCGTACGAGATGCGCTGACTTTGCTAGAACAATCTGTAATAGACAAAAAGATTAGCATGGCCCATGTCAGTGCCCAGCTCGGTTTTGTCAGTCTCGATGTCATGAAACAATTCTTCACCCTGTGGCAAAACGGCACCAGTGAAGAAAAGATTACTCATCTAGAGAAGCTCTACACCGACGGCATCATCGTCGAACAGTTCGTAAAACAAGCCATATTCTACGCAAGACAACAGCTTCACTTAGCCGTCCGTCAAAACCCTCAAGATAAAAACTGGTACATCAAATGTCTAGAACAACTGATCAACTGTGAAAGACAATTACATTACACCCCAGTAGCAATCCTAGCACTAGAACTAGCCTACATGAGCCTAGAACCTCAAGGACTTGGCACAACTCAAAGCACAACTCCAAATACACCACCTACAGCACCAGCGTTACCAACAAACCAATCCTCAACTCCAGCAGCCCCCCCCCTACCAAAACCACCAGTAGTAGCCGCCATATCACAAACAATCCCCGCTCCAAAACCTCTGACCGCTGATCTCGTACCTCTGCCCTCCCCCGCAGCCTCTTCTCCAGATGTGCACAGCCTCCAAACCAAATGGCAGTTGGCAATTCAAAGCATCACCCATCCAACTACCAAGATGGCGATTCGTAATAGTGATATTCGTAAAGATGAAGACAAATTGATCGTGTATGTAGACTCACAATTTGTATTAGACAAAATCAATACCACCCAGAGCATCCAGTTGATTCGCGATGCGATCGTGAGCGGCTTCGGTCAAGCGCTTGACGTTACCTTCAAAGTAAAGGAAGATCTTGCCCAGCCCCAAGAAATACTGAATAAAGTACAGGCAATTTTTGGTACGCCTCTCAATGCAGCATAATCTATCCCGGTATGAATAATTTTTTGCCACCTCAAAGCAACGATGCCGAGCAAAGTGTACTTGGTTCTATCTTGATAGATAAGGACGCTTTTATCAGCATCTCAGACTTCATCAACGCCAATGATTTCTATGACACTCGTCATCAAGAAATTTATGGCGCTATTCTAGAGCTTTTCCAACGTTATCAACCAATCGATGTACTCACGGTTGCCAATATCTTGGAAGAGCACAATAAACTCACCGAAATCGGTAGTAGTGAATACTTGATTCAACTGACTCAGACCGTACCAACTTCTAGTCACGTCTATCACTATGCTCAGATCGTCAAACAAAAGTCAGTTTTGAGAAAGCTGATCATTGCCGGTCAGCAAATATCAGCGCTTGGTTATGATGAAAAATCAGAAACAAAGGAAGTACTAGAAAACGCTGAAAAACTGCTCTTTTCTGTCTCTCAAACCTTTGTAAAAAGTAAATTTGTCCATATCAAAGAGATCCTGGACAAGTCATATGATCGCATTGCCGAGCTCCATGCAGCCAATGAACGTGATGGCCATGCCTTCCGTGGTGTTATTACTGGCTTCCATGAGCTAGATCATCATCTTTCTGGGTTACAGTCCTCTGATCTAATCATCTTGGCAGCCCGTCCATCTATGGGTAAAACAGCCTTAGCCTTGAACATTGCTCAAAACGTAGCCAAGGATTCCAAGAAAACAGTAGGAGTATTCTCCTTGGAAATGTCCAAAGATCAATTAGTTGAACGTATGTTTTGTTCAATGATGGGTCTCGACTCATGGAAACTACGTAATGGTAAGCTGACAGATCAAGAATTGAGCAATATTGGCATTGTGATGCAAGATCTCAATAATATCAGCATGTATATTGATGATGCTCCAGAATGTAGTATTATTGATCTCCGTACCAAGGCTCGCCGCCTCCAGCAAGAACACGGCTTAGATTTGTTAGTAATTGATTACCTACAGCTAATGGGCAGTAGTAGTCCCACTAGAGACAACAACCAAGTCCAAAAGATTTCCGAAATATCACGTTCACTCAAATTGTTGGCACGTGAACTACAAGTACCAATCATCGCGCTATCACAGCTTTCTCGTACAGTAGAAAGCCGTCCAGAGAAGATTCCTCAATTGTCAGATTTGAGAGATTCAGGATCTATCGAGCAAGATGCCGATATCGTGCTCTTTATTTATCGTGATGATTATTACAATCCTGATAGCGCTCGCCCAGGTACAGCGGATATTATTATTGCCAAACATCGTGCCGGTCCTACTGGCCGAGTAGAACTAGGCTACAAGAAAGAACAGATTCTGTTCGTAAATATGGATAGAACCCACCAGCAACCAGGCGAATTTGCTCCACCTCAAGCACAACCACATAGTCACAGCAATTACCATTGATTGAGTCCTGAACTACTGCTAACCTATATTTGCGAATAAAAAGCATTCTCTTATATGGCGATCTCAGCAACTGACTTGGTAGTAAAAATGCTCACGGAAAAGAATATCCCGCTGACACTCCAACGCAGGATAGTTTTAGAGGAGATGATGAAAAGGAACGATCACCCAACCGCTGAAGAGCTTCATTCCAGCCTGAGACAAAATATCAGCCTAGCCACGATTTACCGCACACTAGAGACACTCACCCACCATCACTTACTAGCAGAACACAGCCAAGGCAAAAACTCTAGTCGCTATGAGCTCAGCAAAGGAGCTCACTATCATGTGATATGTATGAAATGTAATAAAATGGAGGACGTATTTGGTGTCTCTATTCAGTCATTGGAAGAAGAAATTGCCAAGCTTACTGGCTACCGAGTAGAAAAACATCGCCTGGACGTTTACGGTCTTTGCCCAGATTGCCGGATAAGCCAAATTCCTATTCAGATTCAAACATGAACTCATTTCTAGCAGCAAAGCATTTTCATTTAATTGGTATCAAAGGGGTAGGAATGACTGCTCTCGCTCAAATACTTTTGAGTATGGGCAAAGTGGTCACTGGGTCTGATCAACCTGAAGTATTCTTTACCGATCAGATTTTGAACAAACTAGCTATACCAGTGAGAACATCGATGGGACCAGAAAACATTACCCCAATGACTGACTGGGTAGTCTACTCTCCAGCCTGGGATCGTCACCCCGAGACTGAAGCAGCTCGCGAGAGAGGCTTGCCAACCTACAGCTACCCTGAAATGCTTGGATTATTGTCACAAACAAAAGAAAGCATTGGTGTTTCTGGCACACATGGAAAGACTACGACTACAGCGTTATTGGCACTGGCTATGATCGATATGGATTTAGATCCACAAGCAGTAGTCGGCTCACAAGTACCGCAATTTGGCTATACCAATGCCTATACTGGCCAAGGAAACTATTTAGTGGCGGAGACATGTGAATACCGCAGGCACTTTCTCCACTTTCACCCAAGTCACATTATTATTACCAATATTGATGCTGACCATTTAGATTATTTCAAAGATCTTGATGACATTATTTCTGCGTTCAAACAATATGTAGAAAAGCTACCTGCCAATGGTATTCTAGTTGCTTGCATTGATAGTCCAGGTGTACAGAAATTACTACCACAAATTAGCCGCACTGATATTCGCATCATTACTTACGGTGAAAGTGTGGATGCCAACTATCGAGTAATCAATCACACTGTAAGTAATAATCAACAAAGCTTTCAAATCCAAACAGGTAGCACCACCCATGCATTTGAAATGATTATTCCTGGTAAACATAATTGTCTCAATGCCGCAGCAGTGATTGCATTATGTTTAACTTTACTAGGTAAAGACCACACTAGTCAGGTAGTCAGTAAATTGCAGAATACCGTACGTAACTATCGATCTACCACTAGAAGATTAGAAAGAATTGGCGAATACAAAAATACAGTGCTCTATGACGATTATGGCCATCACCCAGTCGAGATCAGTGCTAGCTTAAATGCTTTGCGCAACTTTTATCCCGATCATGAAATGATTGTAGCCTTTATGCCGCATACCTACACTCGCACCCAAATGCTCATGAAGGATTTTGCTCAAGCCTTTAGTTTAGCAGACGAGGTAATCATCAATGAGATTTACGCTTCAGCACGCGAGACGCCGTTGCCAGGAGTTAGTGGCGAACGCTTAGCAGAAGAAACAGCAAAATATCATCCCAAAGCTAGTTACTTGACGAAAGAAGACACAAAAGCGTATATCAAGTCACTACCAGATAGTACAAAACCGTATCTCTTCCTCACCATAGGGGCTGGAGACAATTGGAAAATCACTCATCACCTACTTCATCCAAATGAATAGCCAACATTATCAAGTTTTAGATCACATTTTTAGCCAGATCACTCACATGCCATTTAAGGTGATTTACTGGACCGAAGGTAGCAAAAGTTATAATAGCGGGGAACCAGTTTTTACGATTGAATTCAAAAATCCAGCAGTGGTAGATGATATTTTACGTCATGTCAGTCTAGGCTTTGGTGAAGGCTATACTCGTGGAGACATCGAAGTATACGGAGATTTTCCACGCCTCTGTGGATTAGTCTATGACCCTCGAGTCAAAGCAATTAAACCTAGCTTAAGCGCCATGATTAAAATTGCGCGCTTGAGAATCAAATCTAGAAACAACATTAGTCAGTCCAAGAAGAATATTAGTCACCATTATGACTTAAGCAACGAATTTTATAGCCTGATGCTTGATGACAAAATGGTATACTCATGTGCTTACTACAAGGACCCAGCTAATAGCATCTCTCAGGCCCAAACCGACAAACTAGACTATATTTGTAGAAAGCTGTTACTCAAACCAGGTCAAACATTACTAGACATTGGTTGTGGTTGGGGAGCTTTAGTAATTCATGCCGCAAAAAACTATGGAGTAAAAGCTACAGGCATCACACTTAGCAAGAACCAATTGGCAGAAGCACAAAAACGCGTAGATGCTGCAGGTTTATCTGACAAGATCACGCTATTACTCACTGACTATCGTGAATTAGCGACCAAAGATCTCAGCTTCGATCGAATCGTCAGCATAGGAATGATGGAACATGTAGGCAAGGAAAATATTCATGCCTATGTAGAAACCAACCGCAAATTACTCAAAGAAAATGGTATTGGTTTACTACACACGATCGGCAACATGAGAAGTGGCAATATTGATGCTTGGATCAATAAGTATATTTTCCCTGGCGCTTATTTACCTGAACCAGGTGAGCTGATCAACGCGCTTCGTGATGTAGGAATGGAAGTTTATTTGCTAGAGAATTTACGACCACACTATGCTTTGACACTACAGGCATGGTTGGAAAACATGGAAAAGAATATAGACAAAGTAAGCAAAATAGTCAGTCCTGAAACAATCAGAATTTACCGAATGTATTTAAATAGTTGTATTGCCACATTTACGTACGGCGACACTGACCTCTATCAGATTAGCTATAGCAACGGCTATACCAATAATGCTGGAGTACCACTTACCAATAGTTATTTGCATGCATAAAGGTTTTTGGCAAACACTCAAGTATCCTATTTTGGGCATGTCTCCCATGGACGGAGTGACCGATGTGGTCTTCCGTTCCATGATGGCAAAGCATAGTCCGTCAGATCTCATGATCACTGAGTTTGTTTCAGTAGAAGGGATGAATGTAGGCAATCCTGAGAAGGTATTCACACCTTTCTTATACGAAAAAGATGTCCATCCAATCGTGGCCCAGGTATTTGGTAGCACTCCAGATGCCTTTTACCAATCCGCGATCATGGTCGCCCATATGGGGTTTGATGGCATTGATATTAATATGGGTTGCCCAGCCAAAAACATCTCAGCTCGAGGCGCTGGTGCTGGTTTAATCCGCACACCAGAGCTCGCCCAAGCAATCATTCGAGCAGTACAACAAGGTGTAGTGGACTATGAGCAAGGAAAAGGCATAGATGACCTCAAAATCCCCCAAAGAACCAAAGACTATCTTTGGCAACACTACCCTAGTCCGGCCGAGAAGCGCCCGCTACTACCGGTATCAGTAAAAACTCGCATCGGCTATGACGAAATTGTAATTGAAAAATGGGTAGAAACGCTACTTGAATGCACCCCGGTCAATATAAGCATTCATGGTCGTACCTTGGAACAAATGTATAGTGGCAAAGCAGATTGGGATGCCATCGGTAGAGCAGTGAAAATTATTCACCAAACCGAAACATCAGTTTTAGGAAACGGTGACATTCAAGACCTTGCCGACGCCCAGCAAAAAATAGAGCAGTACAAAGTAGATGGTGTTTTGATTGGTCGAGCATGTTTTGGTAACCCTTGGATTTTTAGAGGTCATGTACCAACAATAGAAGAACGCTTAAATGCTGCAGTAGAACATGCAAAACTCTATGAATCATGGTTTGGCACCGAGTTCTTTCACCCAATGCGAAAACACCTAAGCTGGTACATACATGGTTTTTCTAATGCTAAAGACTTACGACTTGCCTTGATCAAAACCAATTCCGCTTCGGAAGTAGTTACTATAGTGGACCAGTATCTGAATCAAGTTGAGAAGTAAGAAGTAAAAGGGAAGAGTTAAAAAGTGTATGGACAGAGTGTGGCTTCTAAAGCCAATTATCTCCACAGCTGTGGAACCCCCAGCTCATAGATTTCTTACCTCTTACTTCTTACTTCTTACTTTTGTGCTACCATTGTTTCGCAAAGCTCCTATGCTTCATTATTTATGAAAATCCTACGCTACGTGTTGTTAGTACTTGGTTTAAGTATGTGTTTGACTCTGCCCACTCAGGCTGCAACCGTGGTTACTACACCAAAAGCAGTGATTGATAGCCCTGATACAAGTGAGGCAAATAAAAACGTTTTATTTGAAGCTGGGCGATCTACTGGCACGATCAAAACTACTCAATACTTATGGGATTTTGGCGATCAATCAGTTGGTAGTGGTCCAGATATCTTTCATACCTATAGCAAGCCTGGTCGCTATACTATTACACTCACACTCAACAATGGAGATATTGGTACTAGCGAACCAATCAAAAGCAGCAAAGAACTCTTCGTATACAACCAGGTGCAAACACTTTTAGTGAATGAAACCAGCGATCAGTCGCAGAGAGATAGTTTAGTAAATCACCTGAGACAAAAAAATATTTACCTTCACCAGCTCAACGTTGACCGGATTTGGAGCCCAGAGGAGGAACTACTCCTACGTCGCAGTACTTTTGTTTTCACTTACCTACACCCGGCTGAATTGGTTAGTGATCAAAAACATGACGCATTGAGTCAAAATACCGTAGTAATTATGAGTCAGGAGAATCTTCAGACTCTGGAGAGACTTAGTAGAACTTCTTTTAGTAGCATTGGTGCCAACAAAATTATTCTCGCGCCAATCACAGCAGCAGATGAAGATAGTGTGACAAACCAATCAGTTTTAGAAGCTTCAAATATCGCTGAGCTAACTGGCATGTTGACCAACCGAAAGTTATCATTCGTCGAGGTCAATACTCAGCAAGCAATTGGTATCGATAACTTTATGCTCGCCATCACCAATTATCTCCGCAGTAAGGGCGCTCCAGACTGGACTCTATTTCTACTGCTCAGTATCCCCTTGATTGCAACGATGATTAGCTTTGCTCGTCAGTTCATTGGTCTTGCGACTCTTGGTATCTATACCCCAACAGTCTTTACTATAATCTTCCTCCTCATCGGTGGTTTTACTGGAAGTATGACCTTTATCGTCATTGCTGTAATTAGCATCCTACTCCAAAAGTTTCTCAATAAAGTGAGGATTATGTACGTCCCCAAAGTAGCGATGATTTTGATGCTTACAAGCATGTTGATATTGGGCATTCTCGCAGTATCTGCTTACTTTGGCTTCAATTTCTTGATTACTATTGATATTTTCCCTGTGATTTTATTGCTCACCATGGGAGAACGTTTTATCAGCTTAAAGCTCGAACGTGGGCTCAAGTCTGCCAGTTTATTGTTTGCCGAAACAATCATTGTTGCCATAGTGATTTATCTGATCTTACAACATACGCGAGAATCAATATTGGCTTACCCTGAGATTATTTTCTTGATGATTCCACTCAATTATTTGATTGGTAAATGGACAGGTCTACGTCTTTCTGAAATCCTCCGTTTTAGAGAATTGGTAGACACGGTAGAGCAAGACGCTGAAGAAGAATAAGTCACCTCGACCTTATGAGAATCTTTGCTACTGGTATCCTAGGTATCAACGCTAGAAATCTACTGTATATTCGCCCTTTTAATAAAAAAAAGGCAACCAATTTGGCAGATCACAAACTCCAATCAAAAGTATTTTTCAAAAATCATCAAATCCCGACTGCTCCTGTATATCAAGTCATCCACAACAAAAAAGAATTAGAGAGTTTTCGCTTTGAAGATATTGCAGCTAAAAGCTTTGTAATCAAACCAAACCGGGGTTTTGGTGGCCAGGGTATTAAAATTATTTTGCAGAAAGACACTTTGTCCGAAGACAAAAAAAAGGAACTCAAAAGCCACATTGCCAATATCTTGGACGGGAGCTTTTCCTTAACCAGCGCGCCTGATATTGCATTGATTGAGCAAAGAATTATCTGTCATCCTGAGCTTTCAGCCTTTTGCTATAAAGGACTGCCAGATATACGCGTAATCGTTCACAATCTAATTCCGATAATGGCAATGCTGCGATTACCTACCAAGGAATCTGACGGTAAAGCAAATTATCATGCAGGTGGCGCAATTGCCGGCATAGACTTGGCTACAGGAAAGATTACCCATGCTGTCATTCATGGTAAATATGTCAAAACCTTACCGGACCAAACCGAGCCAATCATTGGCTTTACTATCCCCAACTGGGATCAAATCCTACTAATCGCATCTCGAGCACAACTCTATTCAAACATTGGCTATTTGGCGATCGATATCGTGCTCAATAAAAAGGGTGACCCATTGGTATTAGAAATGAATGCTCGTGGTGGACTGAGTATCCAGGTAGCTAATAAAGCAAAATTACGCGAACGTCTGGATCGTATTCAGGGACTCAGAATTAAAGACCCAGCCAAAGGTGTTCGCATTGGCAAAGAGCTATTTGGTACACACAAAACTTCTGACACGCTAGAAAGTGAAATAGAAGAATTGTCTGGTAAAGAAGTGTTGGGTTCATATGAAACTGTAGAACTAATCGGCAAAAACAATCAGGTTGAACATACGCTCGCGCTAGTAGATACCAGTAAAATCTACACATCACTCGATAAGAAGTTGGCTCAAAAGCTGGGACTAATCTCTCCTCAATATGAAGAGAAGGGCAAGACGGATTTTTTTCGGATTACTTTGACCCTAGGTAAGAAAAAACGGCGAACATTTGTGACCATCAAGGATTACAGTAAAGAAAGTTACCAAGTGGTGGTGGGTAGGAGAAATCTTCGTGATGCCTTGATCGACCCATTCAGAGGGCTACCTAGCAACTACCTACAAGTACCGAACCAGCTTTCTAATACCCTAGAACAAGAAAAAGAAGCTGATCAGCTCATAGGAGAAATTTACGATAAATTCAATTTTCTCCATTATTTAAATCCAGTAAATATCGCGGAAGAACATACTAAATGGCTAGAAAACCATGAGTATATTCCTCAGCTGGAATATCGCACATTACCAGATAGCTACAAGAGCATGCGTAGCGAATTACAAACTATTCCGGAGTTTGAAAGTGACATTGGAAAGTGCATTACCCAAAGAGCAAAAGAGATATTGAAACAAATTAGCTTACTGGAATCAATTGGTACTGATAACTATGTCTCCCTCAGTAAAGAGCTCTTCAGACCACTGACTCTCGATGAAAAAACATTGATGGAAGAATTGGTCGCTAATCCCATTTCACTCAAAGCTAACCCTGATGAATTATTAGATGCGACGGTCATCCAGAAAGCATTTAGCCAAGCGATTGAGAATCTTCATCTGGACCGCTGGAAAGCCAAGATCGAGAAAATCACTACCACCAACATTCGCGTAAAGAGTAACTATACCATCGGTATCCCTGAGCATAAAAAAGTAGCAGCACATCGCATCAAACAATTGATCGCTCATGAGTTGATGGCGCATGCAATCACTCGTGAGAATGGCGAAAAACAACAATGGCATATCTTCAGCTATGGATTTCCTCGCTATATTTACAGCCAAGAGGGATTAGCAGTATGGCACGAAACCCTAGCAACGCCTGAGTATAAAGCGAATATTTTATATCGTGCAGCACGAGATGCCTTTTTAGCACAGGAAGCAGATCGACTGACTGGAAAAGAATTGATGAGTCTACTGCTGAGTATGTTTAAGCCCGCAAATGCTTGGCAGACCTATATTCGGCTGAAACGTGGTACCACCAATACCAATACGATTGGCGGCTGGGGTAGAGAATCAGTTTATTTTATTGGCTATAATCAATTGAGCCAACTAGAAAAAGTAGATGATATTTTTTATAGCGGACGCGTCACTGTAGACGATATCGCGGTAGCAACAAAATATAATAGCATTGCTCAGATTGATCGGCCCCAATTTCCTTTTGAATTCTCACTATGAAAGCGGCTCTAGTCCTTTTCATCAGCACTCCTATTTTGGGCCAAGCTGGTATTAGTATTGAAAAAGATGCTGAGCAAGCATTGCGACTCTATACCACCTATGTCGAAGAACTACTTAGCTTATTCGCTGGCCACGCTACAATTGATGTACTTTTTAGCTGCGAAGAAAAATTCCAGTCAGCACTGATCAGTAATCACTTTGTACGTAGTAAAAACTGTTTAGTTTATAGTGGGTCACTGGGTAAAAAATTGGCAGAAATCACTCATTATTGTGGTGACTACCAAGACTATGACTTTATTTTTATTTGTCCCAAAGAGTTTACCTTGATCACACCAGAACTACTCGAAAGCTATGTTAAGCGCCTCCAAAGAACAAAAAGAAGTATATTGATGGTGAGTCACAATCAACAATCTTTAGATTTAATCGGCTTAAATTTCCCTTTTCAGACCATCTATCAAGATATTATTTGGCAGAAAGATGATGTAGTGGGGCAAATCAAAACCAACCTAAAACACCAATCAATCCCTTGTATTAGTGTCACAAGTGAGATAGTCTGGCGCACGAAAGCACAATATTCTGACCAAATGTCTAGCGAGTACCCTAAGACCTGTGCTATTCTAAAGGGTAACTTAAATTCATAACCATTTTTTATGCGTAATAGTCAAGTAACAAAATTAAAAGTAGGCGTCTGTGTAATTATCAAAGATGCTGACAACAAAATTCTTTTAGGAAAACGCCAAAATGTACTTGGCGAGAATACTTGGGGACTACCTGGTGGACATCAAAAAATTGGTGAAAGCGTGATGGAATGTGCTAAGCGTGAAGTCATGGGTGAGGTGAACATCGACTTACAAGATATGGAACTAGTAGGCGTAGCCGAGATGGTGGATACAGGACTTGATTACCAATTAGTAGAGCTGGGTTATGCTTCAGACAAATGGCAAGGAATTCTTGAGCTCAAAGAACACAAGTACTGCAGCGAATGGAAGTTCTTTGATCTCCAAGAATTACCAGCAGAACTTTTCCTTCCTCACAAACCAATCATTGATCTCTTTGTAACATCAATGCTCAATAGTGAGAAGAAAGCTTCAAGCAATCTTTACGATATCATCCATCCTCATTTCAAAATCGGCGTACAAGATTTCGTAATCAACAAAAAAGGCCAACTTTTGATGGGATTACGCAAAGATCCTTTTGATAAAGGCAACTGGGGATTACCTGGTGGTCACTTGGATGTAGGCGAAACACTCAACGAGTGTGCTCTCCGTGAATTGATGGAAGAGACAGGTATCGAAGCACACCATGCATTGCAATTCGCTTCAGTAGAACAACCAATCACACTTTCAAACAAACATTATCTTCACTTTGGTTTCTTGATCAAAGACTTTGCTGACAAAGATGCGGTCGAATGTGCAGCTGGAGACGAGGATGTCGAGCGTTGGGAATGGTTTGACCTCAACAACATGCCACCAAACCTGGCACCTTCACAACGTGAAATGATCATTAAATTCTTGAAATTTAACAAGATCAGCTTCCACCAAAATTCAGAAGCAAACTAAATACAACAAAAAGCCTCGCTCATCACAAAATGACCGGGGCTTTTTTAAAACCCAAAAAACTTTAGTCTACAACTACTTTGTCGTTTTCTTTTGCTCCTAAAACAACAATAAAACTGAGTGAATCTGACGTCACGCTTCTAACAAAATGCACTTCATTTGGTTCCACTTGAATCATTTCTTCTGGACGCATCACGATGTCTTGGCCAGCAACACTAAGGACTCCCTCTCCAGCTAAAGTAACATACACTTTTTGATGCTTCGTATGATAATGCTTCTTCTCAGCAACATATGTAGCCTTGGAAATCGTAGCCAGAGAGATACTAAACGGAGCCAATGGAACATCATCAAACTCACCAAAATAAAAAGCACCAGGAGTAGATTTAGCCTTACGAGGAAAGAGATGCATAAGAATAAGATAAAAAGACAAAAGATCTACAATTTTATTCCTATTTCCCAGTTCCTTTTTCCTTGATCTCGCGAAATATACCTAGGTTGGAAAATTTAGGAATGAGGAGCAAGGAATGAGACGCCTCGATTAACGGCGAGATCCCGCGCATGCGGGATGGTGGGCACGTCCGGACTCGAACCGGAGACCTCTACAATGTCAATGTAGCACTCTACCAACTGAGCTACGTGCCCTTACCGAAGCTTTGAAAGCAGCGCCACTATAATCAGATTTTGCAAACAGAACAAGAGATGGATTGAGCAATGGTCGCCCTTCTGCCCTCTGAGGCAATATGATACAATAAAAAGAAACAAAAACTAAATGCAAAAAGAAACCCAACGCACCATAGTGAGCTGGTTCCTCAAATTCTTCCTGATCACAGCTCAAACAATCGGACATACTACTGCTTTAGCTTTTACTATTCAGTATTTTGGTATTGCTGGTGCTCCATGGTTATTTTTAGGTATCGGTCTGATGAGTTTGCTAGGTACGCTTTTACAGAGATCTTTGCCAAAAAGTGTTCGCAAAGAACATATTATTTTAGTCTATAGCGCCGTACTACTAGTTTCATTACCGTACATATTTTCTCTTCATTCAGTCGGAGCACTGGTATCTGGAATAGTCATCGCACTTGGCTTAGTGCACATGCCACTGAGCATCATGGTTAATTTTTACATTGAAGAGCTATTCTCTCCTTTGGAGGCGAAAAAGAATTTGCCAGTGATAGAGTCAGCTGAGGGTGTCAGCTTAGTCATAGGAGGTCTTGGTATGATCACAGCATTGAGTCTCGGACTTACCCCTCATGCCTTACTTTGGATTTGGTTGGGTAGCCATATTTTGCTTACTTTGATTCTGATTTTTTGGCTTCGTATCAATGCTCGATTTCCATCGCTTTACCATTTGTTACCAAAAGAAGAACACCGAGAGCAACAACGAACCAATTATAGTGGGGCCCTGAAGTTGATGATTGGTTGTTTGTTCTTGCTGCTGCCACTTACTGAGCTTTATTTCACCTCCACTTTTGTCAGTATATTTGGTGAACGAAGCGCGCGCATTATCACCGGCCTATCACTTTTCTTGGTAGTAGCAGGCATCGGTACCCTTTTCATGCAATTTTTAGTAGGACGAAAATTACTGACCAAAGCTGGCAGTATGAATACAATCCTGACCTCACCGATGCTTACAGGAATTATGACCTTGGCTAGTTTACTGCTACCAGGTCTTACTACAGCAGTGCTTGTACGACTGGTATACGAAAGTTTCTTGCCGATTTTACGACTTGGCTATAGCACTACTTTCTACGCGCTGCCTGCGCACAGTAGATTACAAGTAAAATCCACTATCGAAGGCTACATTGTGCCAGGAGCAATTGTGATAGCTTCACTGACTGTAGTCATTTTAGAGCACATTATTCATGGACCAGACTTGTGGTTTTTACTAGGCAATTTAATTCTGCTAATTAGTATTGCTGCCATCATCGTCTTTACCCGTTTGAAGCCTCATTACACTGATTATATTATTAGCCATATTCACCAAAGCTCTGACCGGTTCAAGGCTAATCTGATTCAGATCTTGGCAGAACCTGGCCATACAAAAGCAGTAGCGAGCCTGCATCGGCTCATCAAGGTTCCACGTGAAGCACTCCATGTAAAAAACCAGATTTTACTGACCTTGGGATCACTCCATAATCCTGAGTCACTACCAGTAATTTTCCAATGTCTACAACACGAAGATGCTGACTTGAGATATCACGCATTACGATCTCTACAGTCATATAGCTGGCAGGATGACAAGCTAATGGACAATGGCTTTTCTCGGCACCATCTATTAGAAATTATCCGCCAAACTTTTACTCAAGAAACAGCAATCAAAAATAAAATTCTGATGGTAGAGTTACTATCTCAGATTGACCACGAACATATTATCGACTTTTTAATTGAGGCTTTGGAGCAAGCTGATGATGAAGTGAAACCATATGTTATTCGCACCATTGGTCGCTTCTCTGATCCACACATTCATTACTATATCGAACCATACCTGGATAGCACCAATGCTTGGATTCAAGCCTATAGCATCTGCTCTCTCTGGCAATTTCCTAGCTATCGTTTAGAACTTCTAGTGAAAATTGTGCAGATGATGAATCGCAAAGACCCTCAGGGTATTCAAGCTAGTACCTATCTCTTAGGCGAAATCAGATCAGTACAAGAACAAAAAGTATTATTGGACAGACTTGATTCTACTGATCCAAGCGTTAGCTACGAAGCCGCTATTGCCTTACTCAAGATCCATGACACAACTGGCATGCCTGTCATTATTCAAAGACTAATGGCATCACCTTCGGCTTACGAAATGCTTTGTGATCGACTCAACTATGATGAAGCTAAAATTGCTTATATCAAAAAGATGCTGCAGAAAGCTGCCAGCAAACACATTAGCGAATTGATTGATAAAGTAGCACTCGGCGAACAGCAACACAGCTCTCGACTAGAGGAGCTCTACACCTTGCTTGATGCCGATGAAGAGCTCTCCCATCTCGAGGAATTAAAAGCTACTTGGTAGACTTGATAATCTTATCAACCAAACCATAATCAAGCGCCTCTTGAGCAGTCATCCAATTATCACGATCACTATCTTTGGTCACCTGTGCCAAGCTCTTGCCTGTATGTTTAGCTAAAATCTCATTTAGTTTCTTTTTGGTACGCAAGATATGATTGGCAGCGATTTCGATATCACTAGCCTGTCCTTCAGCTCCACCCAAGACTTGGTGAATCATCACTTCGCTATTTGGGAGGGCAAAACGTTTACCTTTTGAACCAGCAGCCAAAAGCACTGATCCCATTGAGGCAGCTAAGCCAATACAAACAGTAGATACAGGCGCCTTTATGTGTTGCATGGTGTCATAGATAGCGAGACCAGCAGAGACAGAACCACCAGGTGAATTGATATAGAACATAATATCCTTGGTAGAGTCTTCTTTCTCTAGAAAAAGCAACTGAGCCATAATGCTATTGGCCACTTCGTCATTGACTTGTGAACCAAGAAAAACGATGCGTTCCTTGAGCAACCGTGAATAGATATCATAACTTCTCTCCCCTTGATGTGACTTCTCAATAACGTATGGAATAACGAAAGACATATGTAATAGATGTTAAACAGATTGATTGTAGCAAACTGGTCCAGAGAGTGCCAAATTGTCAAAATCAAAAAAAGCTTTCTGATCTCAGATCATCATAATCACTTGTCACAATTCCAATTATTGGTTAGTCTGGGCGGGCAAACCCAATATGGAGAGGTACTCAAGTGGTTGAAGAGGCGGGTTTGCTAAACCTGTAGGTCGGCGCAAGTCGGCGCGGGGGTTCGAATCCCCCCCTCTCCGCCAGTTCAAAATCAATAGGCTCTAAGCAAAAACTTAGAGCTTTTTTGTATATCTTGACCAGAAGCAACTCTTATTTTTATTCTAATCTTTATTCTTAGGCCGCAACCGCGGCCTTGTGGTATCGGTCCCAAAGCACCTTAAACTCCTTAGACTGTTGCAATAATGATTCCAGACTACCTGAAGCAACTATTTTGCCTGCCTTGAAAAAGTAAATTTCATCAAAGAGATTAAGCAGATGCAAGCGGTGAATAGAAGCTACAACAGTTTTGGATTTAAAAGAACGGAAAACATTCTGATAAATAGCAAGTTCATTCTTGGTGTCGACTGAGCTAGTCGACTCATCCAACAGAATAATTGCTTTATCTTCACTGGCCATCAAGCCGCGAGCCAAGGCTAGACGCTGTTTCTCACCACCACTAAGGTTGACTCCTTTTTCAAAAATACTGGATTCAAGCTGATGAGGTAGGCGCTTAACTACATCTGAGAAACACGCCATATCAGTAAACTTTTTGATGTAAGCATCAGTGTGATTAATTCCTACCGTAATATTCTCTCTAATCGTAGTAGAAAATATCTCTGGATCTTGAGGAATTAAAGCAATCTCGGTACTAATAGACTGAAACCCTTGAGGTAGCAATTTACCGTCTAAATAGATCTCTCCCTGACTTGGTTGATACAGCTCCCGCACTATTTTGAGGAAGGTAGTTTTACCACTACCACTGGCACCAATTACCGCAATTCGCTTTCCTCTTTTCAAAGTAAGGGAAACATTATCCAAGTGTAATTGGCCTTGGTTCGCTGTTTGATAAGAAAAGCTCAAACCTTTAATTTCCAACTGTTTCCAACTCTTGGCTAAAGAAACACCCTTCAGTTTAGGTGCATCACTAAAGTCATGCGCAATTTCTTCTGCATTCATTACTGCTGCCTTTTGTTGAACTATATCTCCGTACATATAGGCAAATCTAAAAAACAGATCAGTAATACGCACTAAATAACCATAGAGGGCATAGAGGGTACCAATCAAAACTGTTTCACCAGAAGCCAGATGACCAAACAAATATGAACCAAGAATCCAAGCTGTCATTATCGTACTGGAAAGACTAACTAGAAACCACTTCAATTCATTGATCCTACTGTTCTTCATTACCAAAGCCAATGGCTCTTTAATCTTTTTGTAAATGGAAGAGGCAACAAGCTTTTCAATTCGTAAAATAATAACCGTAGTGATGTTGCTAATTACATCAAATATTTTGGCTGAAATTTTATTTTCTGCACCATAAATTTCTTTGTACTGCCGAATGAGTACTTTATCAAACTGCAAGATAAAAAAGATGGTGAGAGCCACCATAATAAAAACGATATAAGCAGCATGGATATCAAAATAGATCAAAGCGAAATAAGAACTAATCAATCGCACAATGGATTCGATCGACTGAAATGTCTCTCCTGAATATTTGTACAAAGCGGTAGTCCCTTTTTCTACTTTATCAATCGTATCGCCTGAATGATGATCGGTATGCCAATCCATTGGAAAAGCCATTACCCCATCAAGCAAGTACTTTTTATAATTAGCACGCACTAGAAAAGCATTCTTATTTTCGATCACACGCGCTGGGCCAAACAAGCACCAAAAAACTACTATTAGGATCACCATCAAGGCTAGATCCCACAACAAGATTGGCATACTAGCTGTATTGATCCCGAGAGTCTGAATAGTGTTGAGCAGATGAGCAACAATCAACGGCTCAAAAAACATAATACCGTTAGCAAAAAGGAACAGGATAAAATAAAGTACCACATACCCCCGATTGTTTTGGGCATACTTCCACAACTTGCTAGTAAGATAAATAACAGGACTATTTCTAAATTTGGACACGTTGATTACAAAAATTAATACACATCTAAAAATATAATACGAAGAAACAAGCAATGTATAACAAAACTGCCATGCTCGCTTACTCGATCATGCCGATTTGACGCTTGGCTTGGTAACGTTCCAATTCCCCTTTCAAAGCTGGAAACTGGCTCAGGCTAGCATCCTCACTTACCAAAGAAATAGCAGCCTCTCGAGTCTTATAAATCAAATCACTATCAGTCAGAGTGGCCATTTTGAAATCGGGCAGACCGCTTTGTTTTGTGCCATAAATTTCACCTGGTCCACGTAGTTGTAAATCAAGCTCAGCTAAATCGAAACCACTATGGTGTTTTTCCATAGCTTGGAGTCGTGCATAGCCTCCCTGAGCTTCATGACTAGTGAAAAGCAAACAGTAGGATTGATGCTCACCACGACCGACACGACCACGAAATTGATGCAGCTGAGCCAATCCAAAACGTTCAGCCCCTTCAATCATCATGATAGAGGCATTGGGTACATTCACTCCTACTTCAATTACTGACGTAGAAACTAAAATATCTAGTTCTTTATCCACGAACTGTTGCATGATTGCCTCTTTTTCTTTGGCCTTCATCTTGCCATGGAGTAGTCCCACTTTTTTAGTAGGGAAAATAATAGTACTCAAGTTCTCATACACCTGCGTAGCTGCTTTCACGTCTAGAAACTCTGATTCTTCGATCAAAGGACAAACCACGAATACTTGGCGCCCCTTATTGATGTGATCTTCAATAAAAAGATAGGCTTGCTTCCTTTCTTTCTCAGTAATTACCTTGGTAATAATCTTTTGTCTACCAGGGGGTAACTCTTTGATCAAAGATAAGTCTTGATCACCATATAATGTCAAAGCCAAGCTTCTAGGGATAGGGGTAGCAGTCATCAGCAAAAGATGTGGTGAGCCATGGCTTTTGAGCTGAGCTCTTTGCTGTACGCCAAAGCGATGTTGCTCATCTACGATAGCAAGACCTAGGTTGGAAAAGCCCACGCGCTCTTGAATGATAGCATGGGTACCAATGATGATATCGATAGTCTTGTTCTTCAACCCTAGCACTAGCTCACTCTTCTGTTTCTCTGTAGTAGATCCCACTAGCAATTCGGCTCGAATACCATACCTACCAAAGAGTGGTAACAGTGTCTCAGCATGTTGATGGGCCAATATTTCTGTCGGTGCCATCAAGGCACCTTGGTAACCAGACTTCACAGCCTGGAACAAAGCGATCGCAGATACTACTGTTTTTCCAGACCCTACGTCACCCTGTAACATCCGCAGCATAGGGATATTTTTCTCCATATCTTTGAGAATCTCAAAGGTGGCAATCTTTTGATCCTTGGTCAGGGCAAAGGCTAATTGGCTGACAAAGAGTTTGATCTCTTCAGTCAAAAGAGGCATCGCTTTGCCATGGTGCTCCCCCATTTGCCAAGCTCGTCGTTTGAGCTGGACTTGGAGCTGCATCAAAAGCATTTCTTCAAAAGCCAAACGAAAACGAGCAGATTGGAGTTCTTTTTCTCCCTGAGGAAAATGCACTTGTTCAATCGCCCAGGCTCGAGGGACCAAACTATATTTTTCTCGAATAGATTCAGGTAGGAATTCTTGAAATCCTTTGGCCAGGCTGGAATGTTGATGAATCTGCGTACGCAACCAACGAGAAGTAATACCCTCAGTTTCAGGATAGATCGGTACTAGTCTACCAGCATGAATTTGTTCATCCTTCACCACTTCCACGGTGGGATTCTGCATACTCATGCGTCCAAAAGCGAACTTGATCTTGCCAGATAGAATAACTTCCATACCAACCTTGATCTGATTAATTAGAAAAGGCTGATGAAACCAAACGACAGCCAAAGCGCCAGACTCATCACTCACCTTAGCCTCTGTTAAAACTTTTCTATTCTTGGTACGGATATTCTTAATTTGATGAACTGTCACTCGCAGGGTATTTTGCTCATTCTGAACGGCATATACTATTTGGCGAATATCAGTTTGATTGTCATACGCACGAGGGAAGTGAGTCAGCAAATCAGCCACAGTATAAATACCAAGCTTTTGTAAGTTCTTGGCCATCACATCCCCCACCCGTGGCAATTCCGTCACCCGACTAGCTAAACCCAGCATATAATTTCATTACATTTGCATACTAACTGACAAACTCAGAAGTTAAAACCAAAGACCTTTGCCCTCTGACCTCGTACCCCTGACCTATTCTCTATCAATCATCACGTCTTTTGGTAAAAACGTAACAAGGTGTTCCATGGTCTGACTATTGAGTGGAGACTTCAGTAACACCTGGTAAGCAAACTGTCCCACTCTGCGGTAAAGCCAAGTAGGTGCTGGTCCTAGTACTTCGTACTGCAAACTGCGAGCAATCTTTTGGGCTTCCAACATCTCCATTAGTTTACCTGCTTTCTTAGCAGCTTCTGGTGCTTTCACATCATAGACGGTCAACCGAATCACATCACAAAACGGTGGATACCAAAATTCCTGGCGGTAACCCAACTCTGATTCTTTGAAGTGGGCGAAGTCATGATTAACCACATGCTTTAGGACATCGTAATCAGGATCATAGGTTTGAATAAGTACTTGCCCCTGTTCACCAGAACGACCAGCTCTACCTGCTACCTGGGTGAGAATTTGAAAAGTCTTTTCTTGGGCAGTGTATTCAGGAAAATGAAATGACAAATCCGCCAAGATGACACCCACTAAACTAACCTTTGGTAAATGCAGTCCCTTGGCAATCATTTGGGTACCCAGGATGATGTCATATTTGTGATCAAGGACATCCTGGTAAAACGCGTAATACTTCTCAGGAGAGGTCATCGTATCCTTATCCACCCTTATAACCCTGGCGGTAGGGAAAAGTTGCTCTAGCTCCATTAAAATACGCTGGGTGCCACTGCCGAGAGCTTTCAAGGTGACGCTACCACAGTGACTACAAACAGTCGGCGGCATTTTGGTAAAACCACAATAATGACAAATCAGTTTCGCTTCAGGATCATAGCCACCTTTGCTCGCTTGCAAATGAACAGTCAAACTAATATCACAATCAGGGCAAACCTCTCTTTTGCCACATTCTCGACACAAAAAACTAGTAGCAAACCCCCGGCGATTCAGAAAAAGTAGCACTTGTTTCTTCTGAGCAATCTCCTGCACGATCGCATCTTGGAGACGCTGAGATAAAGGTGAAAAGTTGCGAGCCTTCAGTTCGTTTCGCATGTCGATCAATTCCACAGTAGGTAATAGCCCATTTACCCGCTCAGGTAAATGCACCGTCTGCTGATCTTTGGCGACCACAGTAGTTAGCCTTGGTGTGGCACTACCCAGAATCAAGACACTATCTGTCTGCTTCCGTAGTTCTCTAGCCACAGCTACCGCATGATAACGTGGCGACTGTTCTTGGTGATAACTAGCCTCATGTTCCTCATCAATAACGATTAGCCCTAGTTTAAAAGCAGGAGCAAACAAAGCACTACGCGCACCCAAGACCACATTTTTTTCACCTGTACGCACTTGTTCAAACAACTTTTTGCGTCCAGAAAGCGTGACACCGGAATGCAGAATGGCCACTTGGTTGGGAAATCTGGCCTCAAAACGAGCACACGTCTGAGGAGTAAGTGCAATCTCAGGCACCAGGATCATCACCTGCTTACCTTGCTCCAAGACTGCTTTCGCAATCTGTAAGTAGATCTCCGTTTTACCTGAACCAGTCACGCCATGTAAAAGCCACGTATCAGGTTTACTAGCGAGGATGTCATCTACTATCTTTTGTTGTTCCGACGTGAGTTTATGTTGCTCAGTAGATAGCTCGATGCTTGGTAAAACTTTGGCTACTTTGTTGCTAGCACGAGTAATCTTCCAATGTTCCCGAGGCAAAAAAGTAAGAAATGTCTTGAGCAAAGGAGCACCATAATAGTCTGCCATCCATTTGGCGATCGCTATTTGAGCGGGGGACAAAAGTGGTTCGCAAGCTGCTTCGATCGAGAGCACTTTATACTCCAGCTTGGTGGGCGGTGTGATTTTTTCTACCACAATGCCATAGCTAGCTTTGTTGCGAAAAGGCAGCTTTACTAAAGTGCCAGGTTGTATCTCAATACTAGCGGTATATGTTAGGGCACCGACTTTGAGACAGAAGTCTACCGGTAGTAAGACGTGGTAAAAGAACATCGGCTGACGAGGTAAAAAGTAAGAGGGAAGAGGTAAGAAATGTATCCGCTCAGTTGGTGAATGAAGTTTACATCTAAATGTTAGTCTACACACATACAAGAAGTTTGAAAGAGCTTCTGTGGTCAACTGAGGATCTGGTAGTGGATTAATCTTTAGTCAATAAATTTATTTCATAACTGACTTGTTAGTATCAAAGTACCTTTTTCGCGAAGGAGGATTTTTAACTTTCACTCTATGTCCAAAAAAGTCAGTGCCGCTTTTCTTTTGCTAGCTTGTCTAAGCTATGGACAGTCTTTATTTACTGCGCCAGCTGTGGCCCGGGCCGCACAGCTACGTGATGTCGTGATCAGTGAGGTCGCCTGGGCTGGATCTGGCGACAGCTCTAGTGATGAATGGATCGAACTTTATAACAACACCAGCCAAGCAATTAATCTAACCGGTTGGGTGATTGATGATCATAATGGCGCTCAGACGTATCCGCTCCAAGGCACAATCGCTGCTCATAGTTATTTCTTATTAGAAAGTCGGGAAATAGCTACTAGCATTGTTGGGGACATGATCAAAAGTACGTCCCTGAGTAATAGCGGGGACAGCTTAGTAGTAAAGGATGCTAGCCAAAATGTAGTTGATACCGTCAACAGTGCCAATGCCGCTTGGTTTGCTGGATCAAATACTACACATGCCACTATGGAGCGTATCAACGTGCAAAGTGACGGAGATCAAGCAACCAATTGGCATTCCGGTGCTAGCATCGCCACAGCTACCAGCAGTAGTGGAGGCACAATAGTTGGTAGTCCCAAAGCAGCAAATACAGGCAGTACCACCACACCATCAGAGAGCACCAGTATTACTAGTTCTCTATCCGCTAGTGTCATCCGAAATGACCAGGATATCAGCGTGAGTTACCAAATCCAAAACGCTGGCAATATCAGTAATTTTGGCTTTGATATTAGTTATGATCCCACCATGCTTAGTTTCAGTTCAGCTACCGAAGGTGACTTTTTGAAAAGCAGTGGCAGCACTAGCTTTCAAAGTGGTTTACTCAACAACCATGCAGGAAATATTGTGATCGGCTCAGCGAGAACCGAGAATCCACTGACCGGTAAAAATGGTAACGGGACCTTGTTTACGCTCAACTTTCATACTACTAGCTCAGCGCACGGATCAACTACAATAGAGATCAAACCAACCAGCTTTTTGAGCACCCCGAGTAGCCACATTCCTAATCCTCTATGGCCAAACAGCATTCTCACCATTCAAAATAGTACGGTAAATACCATTAGTAATTTGAGAGCGACACAAGGAACTGAGCGCTACAGTATTCAGCTCAACTGGGACAGTGCTAGTAATGGCCCCTTTCAAGTCTATCGCGAGGCCCCGAATGACCAGTGGCAATTACTAGGAACCACTCCCACTACTAGCTTTCTAGATCATGAGGGCGTCGTGCTGGGCGGCAATATTGTTCCCCAAATGGAGTATCAATATCGCGTCAGCTCAGGTGACCTTTCCACTGCGCAAACGATTAGTGGTAGCGATGAGCGTGGACTAAAAGCAGACAATAACCATACAGACAAAGTAGATGGTAATGATTTGGAACAAATAGCCAGATTATGGACTACTGAAAGTACAGATAGCGCATTCAAGGCACCCGTAGACACGAACATTGATGGACTAATTGGCGGCGAAGACTTACTTGACCTAGCAGTAGATTGGGCCAAGACCTACCAATAATCATCCCAGGCGGAGCAGACCAACATCTGCTCCCTGGTTTATTTCTTAACTGATCACTGTATGAAATCTTTAAGCTACTTTGTTTTGATTAGTGTTGTGCTACTCAATAGTTTTTTTGCAGCCCCAACGTTAGCTGCTTCCGGTGAGAGCATTCACTTGAGCGTGAAAGAAGAGACTGCTACCAGCTTGAGCTTGATTCTCCAAAGTAACACAATTAATAAACCCTTAATCGGTATTAGTACCTTGCTGCATTTACCTGAAGGAATCAGCTACCAATCATATGATCCAGGCCAATTTTTCGAACAAGCAAACAACCAAGTGACCTACCTCATCGCTCCCAAGAAAAATGCCCCGCAGACATTAGTGATCGGCATTGCTAGCTTAGGTAAAGCAGTTCAAAACAGTCAGGGCACAATAGTTACTCTGCACTTCCGAAAACAAGCCGGGGCCTCTTCCATCAAAAACCTAGCATTAGCAGACTCAATCGCCAGCGGCAGTGACTCTCAAAAGAGAGTGGATTATAAAGATATTGTTTGGACTGTAGATCGATCCTTGGCAACGACGGGAAGTGAGTTACTACTGGTGATACTGATTAGTTTTTTCATTAGCTTGTCTGTGATTGTGGCTAAGAAGCTATTTCAAAAGAACATAAATTGCCTTGGACCAACGAGGTAAGAAGTAAAAGGGAAGAGTGAAGAAGTATATAAGTCAGGAAATAATCAGAGTTCCCTCCGCAATTGCGGACAGCTAGCCCATACACTTTTTACTTCTTACGTATTACCTTTTACCTCCCAAGATGGTATAATCACTTGAATACTCAAAAAACAAACATGCCAAATACAAAAACTAAAAAGCCTAAGCACGTACCTAAAGCTAAAGCAAAGCCAAGTCTATTTTGGAATTGGATTGCTGGTCTCAGTCAAAAGAAAGTGACAAAAGTCGCTCATCCTCGCACGGTGATTGCGAGAAAAGCATTGACAAAAAGAACGATCGGCGCAAAGAGTAATCGCAAGGTAGACATTACTATCGTCGGACTTGGTTTAGTAATTGCTATCATTTTTGGTAGCAGCAATATCCAAAATTTATTTAAAGCTAGTATTCTTTCACTCAATCAAAAAAGCGCCATTGTGACATCAGCACGCGCTCGATTAGGGATCGGTTACCAATTGGGTGGCCAAGGTCCTACTAGTTTTGACTGTTCTGGTTTTACCGGTTCGGTAATGAAAGAAGCACTCAACATCACCCTCCCCAGAACATCTCGCGATCAATACACCGTAGGACGCAATATTGCTTTTGCTGACCTAGGTGTCGGTGACTTGGTATTTTTCAAAACATCAGGTGGCGAAGATATCTCGCATGTCGGTATTATCACCGCTATCTCTGGCAATGATGTCAAAATGACTCATGCCAATAGTTATACTGGCAAAGTACAAGAAGAGGACATCAAGAATAGTACATACTGGCAGAAAACTTACTTTGGCGCCCGTGAGATCACCAATGCAACAAAAGACATTGTTGCTCCAAGTACACCAGATGTTACTAAACCAGTCGATCCAGTCTTACAAACCAAACCAGATGAATACAACAGTTACTTCCCACCATCTGAGCTCAATGATGCTCGTATCAAAGTAGGTGCAGCCACTATCGAACAAAGTACTGATAGTACCAAAATCATTAGTGATACTGTGATTAGAACGACCCCAAGCGCTACTCCAACAGCAACTGTGTCAGCTTCACCCACCGCTTCAGCACAACCTACAGCTACTGTAGTAGCGACACCAACAACTACTCCTAGTAGCACACCTGCTGTAACTGCATCGCCAAGCGCTGCACCGACAGCTACAGTTACTGCATCAGCCTCTCCAACCGCTTCAGCACAACCAACAACTCTAGCAAAAGTAAGTACATTTGCAGATGTGGCAACCACCAACAAAGCATTCTCAGCAATCGAAAAGTTAGCGGCAGCTGGTGTGATCAGCGGGTATGCTGATGGTACATTTAGACCAAACGCACCAGTCACAAGAGCTGAATTGCTCAAAATGATTTACAAGGCATTAGATAAACCTTTAGCCACAGTAAAAACATCACCATTTAGTGATGTAAAGACTACTCATGAGCTCTTTAGCTACATTATCAACGCCTACAATGGTGGCCTAATAAAAGGCTATAACAATAAAACATTCCGCCCAAATCAATCAGTTACTCGTGCAGAAGGTAGCAAAATGATTTTGAAAGGCTTCGGTATTACGTCAGATATCAGTCGTACGGGTTTCACAGATCTAGATGCCAAGAGTGATCTCACTCCTTATATCGCTTACTTACTGAGCCAAGAACTCTTGTCAGCCAACAACAATAAAGCACAACCAAACACAGCCCTTACCAGAGCAGATACTGCTTATGTTATTGCCAACTTACTCGACTAAGCTTGAATGGACACACCAATTGCTTGGAGTGCATCCATGAATTGATCAGGCAGCCAGAAAGTTGAACCAATCAGAACAATTAAAAGGAGCAAAGCATAGAGACCAACGAGTGCTTTGTTCTTTTTAATTAGATCAACCGGTGTAGCCTGAAGCCAAAGCATCACTAAACGTTTGGTACCAAGGATAGTAAAGAGAATAAAGCCCAAAGCTAGTAAGCCTAATACTAAATAATTGGTAGCAAAGACAGCAATTATTTGTGAAAACAATAAAAAGACTGTTAAAAACAGTACAGTTGGTGGCATACACCAAATCAGCAAAATACTAGCTAGTAGCAAACCGTGTGCCAGTGAGAAGTGGCTGGGAAATGGTTTCACATGTCGCTCAGAGTCAGGTGTTTTTCTAAAACGCGCCACCGCCCCACCAATACTACTTAAGATTCGCCAGAAGCCTAAAGTGACCATGGTGCCATTTTCATATTCAAGTAATTCTTCCTCTCCGTCTTGAAAAAAATACTGGACTAAAGTCACCAACATCAAAGCCACCAAAAAGAACGTAGTGTGAAGCAAGACAGCTAAGCCAGATGATCCACCCGGAGCCCAAAGTAAAAGTAAGGCCAGCCCCAAGTGAAAACAAAAGAACCAAAGCGACAACCAAAAACGATGGTAATAAAAAATCACCATACCAATCAGAGCAATCACTAACAGTGCAGTACCAATAATATTAGCTGTAGCTAAGGTAAATACATGCAGATGCATAGCCATTGCCATCACGGTATAAAACCAACTGATCATAGCAATCCCTAGGTTGATTCGGGCCTTTTTTTGATTAGCAAACCAAATCACCAATACAACGAGAGAAGCTAAAGCCATAGCTGCTTGTTGCCAAAAAGCAGGCATCAGTAAAACTGCAAAGGTAAAGAAACTAAAAAGGGTCAAATACACCTGTCCCATCAGTCGTTCAGCTGAAGTTTTTTGGGTACTGATCAAGAGCACTACTACAAAGGTAAATAGACAAATTAATTGCAGACTCTGTGCCCAAACCAAAAAGATACCAACTGGCAACCACCAGAGTAATCCTGCCTGGCAAACTAATAGTAATAAAACAACAGGAAGCAGAGACCAATTTCTCCATCGACCAACAAGAGCAACAACAATAGACAGTACTGGCAGCAGAAGTAAGTAAAGTGACATAGTGATTAAGCTAAAACGAAATAGGAGAAGAAACCGGCTGACAATAACACCAGCAATACCTGAATAACTGTGGCAATGCGATTAGGAACTTTTTGATAGAACAGCACAGCCAAGCTTAGAACAACAATAGCAATTACAAACTTTACTACTAAAAACCCTGCAGCCAACAAAAGAGCGCTAGCACTGAAACTGATTGCTAAACTTGCTGGAAACAAAATAGCACTAGTCCAAAGCACCACTAGCCAGAGACTGGTCCAAAGGGACCACTCATTTAATTTGAATTGACCAGCAACAGAGCCAACCACTCTTCCCCAGAAGATGAGGATCAACACCAATAGAATAATAGCTGCTACTTGAGCAAGCACACTTAAATGAATTCCATTACTTAGCATCACGGTGCTATGAAAAGATTCGGTAGCAAAGGCGGCACCCAGAAGCAGAAATAAAAACCCGACATTCCCCAGTAGTACGCTTACTCTTTGAGCGTGATCAGCCGAAAGTAATTGAGCAATAAGCAAACTAAACCACATAAATATACTATCCCCCATCCAATCAAATGGTGCCCGCAAACTTATCACTGGAATAAGCAGCACCAGCATCATCAGTATTGCCCAAGCAATCAATGACACCTGATCTGATCCCCGTAACGACACCAGCAAATCTCGATATGGTTGCAGGATTTTCTTGGGATCACGCAAACCAATAGCTGAAGCAATACCAGCCAATAAAGGGGCCAGTAACCAAGTCAGGAGCACTTGAGCAAATAGAATAAGCACAATAGTGACAGACATAAGAGATTAAATAGTGGTATCAATAGCACGTTTCTGTTTGCTGCTAGCTAGCAAACTAATTACTAACCAAAATAAAACTACCAACAACAAAGCAAAAGGCAGATGAATAGTATTAGCAAATCCAAGCATACTGATACTATAAGAAGACCAGGTACCTTCTACCAAGGTCCCACTGAGACCCAAGAAGCTAGCAGTGTATGAGCCAAGCCAATTGATGATGCCACCAGCGGCAAACACCGCCACTAAAGCAGCAGCAGACCACAGCAATAGTCCCCAATGTGTTACTTGTTTCCAGCCAAGATTTAGTTGTTCAAATGCTGCTGATCGATACCAGCTTGCCACAGTATAAAGCAGGCCAACTAAAATTGACGCAACCAAGATAACCAACATAGTAGTATGCCAAGTAGAATCACTTACCAGTACCACTGACTGCCAGAGACCTTGGAAGAAAAGCCACAAGGTAGTAAAAAGTCCAGCCCCCCAAATCACCACTCGTGCTTGATTAATAATCTTGTAAGGTCTAGCCCAATAGTACAAAGCAATATTGATCACCAGGGTAAGTATTCCCCAAAACACAGCCACAGCCCAAATAGAAACGATAGCGGCGATGTTTCCTTGAATAGCCCACAAGAACAAACCAGTGAGCACCAAAACCAAAGAAAACGCCAAAGACCACAAGGTAAGCACGGTCTTTTTGATCAAGGCATACATACTAAAGAACACCAGTAACAATAAACCCAAAGCAGCAATTGCTATATCCAACCATAGCGATACTGCTGGGACAAAGAACAACTCTATTCTCAGCAACAAATAAACAATAAAGGTCAACATCAAAGCACTATACATACCTGCATAATAGTGACCAACCGCTCGAGCAACTTGTTTACCACAAAAAGCCAATGTTACTAAACTGATCACCAAAGTACCCAAAACCAACCAGGTAACTGGGTCAGGTAAGGCACCTACACCTTGTACTAGCGCTCCGAAGTAAAGGTTTTGAGCAGATGAAGCAAGCAACATCCACATCACCGTCAGTAAAACTGTACCTACTTCCAATAGCACTAAATAGGTACCAGCTAATTTTTTTTGTACAGCAGGTGCTACCCGCTTACTAAGCAGAATATAAAGAAAGCCACCTAAACCAAAACACTGTGATACAAAGATAAAAAATAATACATTGCTACTTGCAACCACTAAAGTAATCATCAGAAACACAGCGTGAGCTAAAGCATGACCAAGCCAATGTTCATCAGTGCTTTCGGTAGACCAGAAGCTAAAGAAACCAAGCCCAATGATACCGATCAAAAGCAAAAAGAAAGCAGTAAATATATCGATATGTATCGCAGTAGTAATAGTACGAATACCCTCAAACAACTGAAAATCCAAGCTAGTACCTAGATTGAACAACTGCCAACTCAAATAAATCAGCAAGCCACTTCCAAGCAAACCCCAAAATAAAGAGGCCATGCGAGCTACATTCTTCCAACGACCAAACAAGATACTAAAGACGCTGCCGAGACCGAATGAGGCGAGTGCAAGGTACAAACTATAAGATAGGGGCATATTCACTTAGAAATTCGTTTGGATTATAGTCTGGGGAGATAAGAAGTAAAAGGGAAGAGGTAAGAAGTGATTGAGCAAAGTGAGGAAGAATCAGTTTTTGTTAGAGAGAGTTTTTACGATGGCTGCTAATAAACGAATAATTTCTTCTACCTCATCGATCTCATCTTCAAGTGATTCAAGATAGAAGTCGCTAGCTTGTAGCAACATCAACCAATACTTAGTCTCAGCTGCTTCTTTCAATGCAATCCGATTTTTACTCAAAAAGTCCTTATGACTAGCAGCAAACCCAGCCTCAGCAATATTAGCCCCAATACTAGTGCCACTACGAACCAACTGTTTAGAAAGCAAGAACTCTCTCTGTCCCTGTAAGCGCGAAGCAAGCTTAATAATCCGTAAAGAAAAATAAAAACTCTTCTCATAAACAATACTAGAAGCCATAAAAAAGAAGTTAAGATCACCATCCAGTATACAAATACAAAAATGAAATCGTTACTTCCCCAAATACATTTTTTACCTCTTCCCCCTTACTTCTTACCTCCCCAGCAAGGGGGGGCTTGGTATCTCAAGCCAAATTATGCTAGAATATAAGGAAGGTCCAAAAAACCCCCAAAAATAAATACCTAAACATAACAGTATGTCATTCCTCTCTCGTCTCTCTAGTTTGTTTGCTCTTAAGCAAAAAACAGCCGTGAAGCTGATCGCGCTCATGAGTGTTATTGCCTTTGTCGCTAATTTGACTCCGGAGCTCTATCGAGATGTGCCTAGTCAAGCAGACGAAGGTAGCGGAGATGTGACAGCTGCGGCACCACCAACACCACCAACAAACAACTATATTCTGGTAGATACTTTAGGAAATGGGAACCTCGCAACAGCTGCAACTTCATGTATCGTTCGTTTAGCAAATGCTGCCTATCCTACAACAACAGTAACAACTGGTTGTCATTTAGACCAGGCGATTAAAGTAGTTAATGACACTCCTGGCACCGATACATTTACAATTGCTTTTCACCCACTATCATTCAACCCTGCACCTTTTCATCTTGATCTAACAAGTCTATTACCTAACATTGATAGAGCATCAGGAGGTCCAGTCATCTTGGATGGAGCTATGGGGGGATCGAATGTAATGACACTAAATGATAATACAGCTGGCAATAACCACTTAAGTCACTTTTTCCGCATATCAAAGAGTGATACCCCTCAAACAGTAACAATTCAAAATTTCGCTTTCTCAAGTCTAGTCATGCCTGGCGCAGCAGCAATTACATCAGATATTCTTTCGACAACAACTCATGTTGACCCAGCCGATATCAATAGCCTTAATATCAACCACAACTATTTTGGTACCCGTGATGGATTGACTTTAGTAGGATCACAGGCCATTTGGCAAGCTGTGAAGGTGTATGTACCTGCTGGAATTGTGTCTAACATATCAATTACAAATAACGATATATTCAACAGTGTGGCTGGTATAGAAGTGGGTAGTAGTAGTGACTTTAACGATAAAAGCTGTATAGGTCAGGCATCAGGGTTGTATAATATTAGTGACAATATTATTGGGCTTAATAAAAACAAAGCGATTACTGATCGAAACTATTCTGGCCCCAATATTCAGGGAGCATGGAGTTTGTTCGGTGTGAAAGTATGTAATCTCAATAGAGCAGAAATTAAGAGAAATACTATTGCTAACTCTTTAGGATTACTTCCACTTCCTGATGTAGGTATTGATATTCAACAATCGGTACATTTAGTACAGGATAATGATATCGGTGTTGTAAAAAACTCAGACGGTACATATGCAACAAATTTTGATTGGGGAATCGTCGGTTATGGAATTAGGGTAATAAAAAACGACGAAAAATCATTTATTGTAAATAATAATATTGCTAATATATTTACTATACTAGCACCATCTGCTGTTAATCTTTATTGTACAAACATATTCCAGTCTATTTATGATCCTACTCAGGCAGATACTAACGCCTGCGGCGGCACAGGGATAAATCTTTACTGGGTAAAAAATGAATCAATTTATAATAATACTATTGGTAACGAAATCACCCCAAACCTTGGTTATGGTATTGAGATTCTTGGTGGGATGGGACAGAACAGCAGCAGTAGCACTGTCGGTGGAGGAGCTAATATTGAGTACCAACCATCATCATCAAATGAAATATTTAAGAACACTCTTAAATATAATCTAGCTGACGGTATACAAGTACGATCAATTTCTAATTTGGATCCAGACAACCTAGCTCCCACCAATCAAACATGTACGACTTCTCAGACTTCATTAGATCCCTTAAATCCTACAACAGAAGTAACAACTAACAACTGCGAAAATACTTTAATTCAAAATTCATTGGTTCGTAACGGACCATACAATGGCGCAAACTTCTGTATCGAGTCACAGTGTACTGGTAGCCCAGAAGGTGGTATCGGTATCGATTTAAAACGTCATAATGATGCAACTGAACAAAAGTATCTTACCATTACAGCTCCTTATACTGGATCAGGTACTACTAATGACAGTGACATAACTGAAAACGATACTAACGATACTGACCTAGGTGGTAATGATGTGCTTAATACACCAGTACTTTACGGTAGTGGCGCAGACGAAAGCAGTATGAGCACAGCTAGAACAATTAGAGGTAACTTATCACAAAGTCAAAATGGTCGTTATTGGGTAGAAGCATTTGCAGTAAACTGTCCTGCTGAATTCAACAGCACTACTCCTACGATAGCATGGGCAAACTCTGCGACAAATTGTGATACCGACAGTCCAAGTCTAGATGATCAAACAGATCATAAAACTTTTGGTCAAGGCTTCAAATTCCTTTGTGGAGCTTACGTCAATAAGACAACAAGCCCAGCAAACTGGTCTTGTGATCCTAGTGACTTCGGCAATACATTCGCAGGTGGGTTAGTTACTTCAACAGTTTCTTCATTGACCGCGCCTATCTCTAGCACAGGAATTTCATCAACTGCTAGTGATCCACCTCCAAACACTCAACCTGATACATCAGTAGTTCTGGTGACACCAACAGCTCCATCTGTATTAATAGGTTTCCCTGGACTTACTCCTTTGAATGCTCCAAGATTTTCATGCGAAGCCATCACTACATACATATCACGTACAAGCAGTACTAGTGGTTGTGTAGGACAATTAGACCGATTCTCTCCTACTACTACAGACGTAATTCTTGGTACTATGTTAGAACAACTCACCAATACCTCTGAGTTTAGTCGGAACGCTTTCGTGCCAGCTGCCGACTTGGGACTAACAAAAACTGTACGTACTTGTACTGGACCATTACCTGCAGATTGTGCAGGCGAAACATTTTCGTCTTCAGTAAGTACTGAGCCAGGCGAATATGTTGAGTTCAGAATTGAAGGACTAAACAACTCTGAAGCCCCTGCTTCAAGCGTTAATATCACAGATCAATTACCTTCTGAGTTTTCTTGGACAAGTGGGACATGTAATTACTTTACTAACCTGTCAACCGCACCAACAGATCGTCCATCTACCGGGTCACTCAACTGTACTTCTGCAAACGACAATCAAATAACGGTTGTACCAAGTACTCCACTCAATGGAAACCAACGAATCACTGTTTATGCTATTGCCCAAGCTGACGGAAATGCTGCATCAGGTTCTTACACTAATACAGCATTAGCCTCTGCAGCTGGTACCAGCTGTACAACAACTGATAGATGTGAAGCATCAGCTACGGTTCAACTTACTATTCCAGCAACAGCATCACTCATCAAAACTATTGAGTCACCTGACACTAATAGTAACCGTGATAACGAGACCCTTAATGGTCCAACCGCTGCCACTACAGTTAACTATCAAATCAAAACTGAGGTAACTGGTGTAACAAAAGACAATATTACTTCACTTATTATTAGTGATAACTTTCCTAGAGCTATCAGCTCTACTCAGAATGTGGATTATAGTAGTAACGGTTGTCAGATCACCATGCAAAGAAATCTTGGCGCAGCTAGTACAGCTGTTCCATGTGATGGACTTGGATCTATCAACTCTACCAACCTGAACGATCTAGCTATCTGGCATGGAGCCTCTATTGCTGGCACATTCCCAGAGTTCACAGAGAATGACAGATTCACCATTACAATTACCTATCGTGGCATAGTTCCGGCCAACCCCTTGCTAAGCAGTGATGCTACAGTGACTATTATTAATACAGCAAAATTTGTAGGTACAGGCTTCGCTACTCAAAGTGACTCAACCACACTTACTATTACGCCTCCTACAACACAAGCACCAGTTCCACCTACTCTCCACAAACAAGTACGTGCATGTACAGGTACTACAGCAGATACATGTACTGGTGCCTTCAATGAAACTGGTATCAGTGGCGTTGCCCCTGGAAGCACAGTCGAATACCGTTTAGAAGCTACTTCAAATACTGGATCAACATTTGCATTCAAAGATCCAGCACCTACAGGTATTACATTCGTCACCTCAGCAAATAGCTGTCTAGTGTATAGCGGCCTTGCTCAGCTCAGTACTAGTGCTGCTCGTCCTACTGGAGGTAGCCCATGTACATTCGACTCTACAAGTGGTGTACAACTCATCAATACTAATAACCAAGTTATTACTGCTAACCAATACGCATATGTTTATGCTTTGGCAACAGTAGCTAGCACAGCAACTGGTACCATTACCAATACAGCTTCACTGACTGGCAATGGTTGTACTACCGCATTAGCACAATGTAGCGACCCAGCCACTGTGACTATCGCAGTAACTACTCCTGGTCAAGTTACTATCGACAAACAGGTAAATCCTACAGCAGTGACATCTAGTACTACTGCTACCCAAGATGTGACTTATACTATCGTTCTCAGCAAACCAAATACATTTGCGATCAACAATGCTACTTGGACTGATACATTCCCTACTACACCTGTAGCGCTCAGCAACTATACTTGTACTTCAGTGACAGTATTACCTGCTGGATCACAAACAATTGCTTGTCCTACTACTTTCCCACCAGCTGGTGGCACACTCTTTAGTGGCACAATCAATGCAGCCGTTACTAGTATCACTATGACCTACACAGCACGTGTACCAGTCAATGCAGCTACTACTACTGCCCAATCAGTCACCAACTCTACCACTATCGCCGGTACTCGTAGTACTGATGCTGTAGCGTTGAGCCAAACTGATACTGCAGTACTCACAGTCAATCCAAATACTGGTTCAAACGGTGGCAATACCAATGTCCCAGTAGTAAGCCTCAGTAAACGTGCTGACAACAACGTCACTTCTAGTGACCGTGCACTCGAGAAAATCTACAAACCAGGTGATACAGTCAACTATACTTTGTCATTGCTCAATAGCGGTGCCGTAGCAGCTACTGGTGTCACTCTCCAAGATGTATTCCATAGCATGCTCAAGAGTATGACTATCAATGCACTCCCTACTGGTGCTACTCAATCACTGACAAGCACTATGTTCAACTTCGGTAATATCAATGTTCCTACAGGTACCACTCCTACTACAGTGACTTACCATGGCACTATTGCTGACAAATCAAGCTTTGACCTCGATCTCTTTGATCTCAAAGAAAACAGCAATCCTGCTCGTGATGATGACTTCTATGCTTCAAAAGACTCTGATATCGAAGATGATATCGGCAACTCAAATAACAGCCATAAACGTGCCGAAGATATCTTGGGTGCACCAGATGATCGCTTTGTCTCACTTGGCTCTGATGGTGAAATGACTATCAACCTGGGTACCAAAGTAATCGTCAACGGTAGTGGTGATGACTTTGCTCTCCGTACTATCAACAACTCAGTCGATGATACAGATCAAAGTGGTGAAGACTTGAAAGTGTCAGTCTCTCAAGACGGTACTACATTCAAGACTATCAACCCTCGCTCTACTGATGAGTATCGTTATGACTTGAGCAAAGCAAAAATGTCATGGATCCGTTATATCCGTCTCACAGATGAGTCATCAAGTGTGAAAGCAAAAGCACCTGGTGTAGATATCGATGCAATCTGTTTACTCAACATCGGTGTGCAGTTACCAAACCGAGTCAATATGACCATCGGCACTCAATCTGCCTTTGCTACTGAGTATGTCACAGTCGATGTTACCAAGGTGTTTAGCAAGAAACCTAGCATCGACAACTGTTCAGAACCAGCTCCAACTCCAGTCATCCAACAAGAACTCCCACCTCCTCCACCAGCACCATTACCTCCAGCTCCAGTCTATGTTCCTGCTCCTACACCTCCAGCTCTTCCTAAAACAGGTGCAGAACCTCTAGTCTTGATCTCAGTAGTTTCTAGCTTGGCTTGGGTGTTTACTACTCGCAAGAAGAAATAGTTTAACGCTTCGCGTAGATAAGAAGTAAAAGGGAAGAGGTAAGAGTTAATCACTTATACCATTCCCTTTTCTTCATTCACATATAGTCATTAACGTTTACATTCTCCAGTTCTGATAGTTGTTCGTTCTCCAATACCAAAAGGCATTCATGAACTTTCTCAAAAAACATCACATCACCAGCTTCCTGATTATTACCACGCTGATTAGTGGATGTTTTTTTCGACTTACACCTGAAGCGTTCGCTGATAACTATGCTATAGTTATAGATAGCACCGATCACCATGATGAAGTACCTTGTGCCAATGCTGGCATGGCCAACAATGACTGTTCTTTCCGCGATGCCTTCATGGGTAGTGCCGGTGCTATCAGTTTCAGCTTAGCCCACCAAGGTAACAGCAATCGCAATTTTAAAATATCTATAGCTGACGACCTCAATACAATCGGATTATTCAATACTATTCCTATTCAGTTTTCTGCCGATTGTAACAACTGTACGATTGAGCTCGATGGTCGAAAGTCTAATGGCACCAAAACAAAAATTGTACCTAGCACCACCACACCACCAGCTTCTGCTTTTTTGATTGGTGAGGATATTGGTAACATCACTATCAAGAACTTTGATTTTCAAGGTTTCTCCGCTCCAGCTGTCTTGCTCCAAAGTATTCACAATACCCAAGTAACATTGAGTGACAATAGCTTTGGTCAGATAGATCCTGGCACACAACCAAACAATACAGCTATTCAACTCGCCGATGCTGATCATGTAATAATAACTAACAATACTTTCGGCCGCCAAACCGATAATGGTATTGCGATTAAAGGCAGTAGCAGTGAAAACTCAATCGAATCAAACTTGTTTGGTATTGGTAGTGCTACTGATTTACTAGCTAATTTACCAAGTATCGGTAATGATGCCATTAATATTAGTGAGGAAAGTCGCAACACAAGTATCGTAAGTAACATCATTGCCAATGCGGGGCGAAACGGAATAAGTATCATTGGTGGTACTGGCCACGAAATCGGCCTCAACAACCGCTTCTTCAACAACAGCGGTTTAGCAGTAGCAATAGCTAGTCGTGGCAACAACCAAGAATCAAAAGCAGTGCTCACTAGTGCTTATCGATCAGGTAGTGCAGTCAAAATCGCCGGGACAGCCGATAGCCAAAGTCAGCTGCTAGTCTACAAGGCAAATAACGCAAGCAATCCCGCTATTACGCCGGATACGCAAGGCGGCGAAGGATTCAGAATGCTGCAAAGTTTAGTAGTTGATAGCAACAGCGATGAAGACCCGACAGTCGGTCGATTTCTCTTCACACTGACTGATCCTGACTTGATCCTAGGAGATACTTTGTCAGCAGTCAAAAGCTTGAACCATAGTTCTTCTGCATTTTCCAACAACATAGTCATTGCTGATAAACAATCTCCATCAATTACTGCCACTAGTTCACCAGCCTCACCTCAGCCTGGTACCTTGGTAAATCTCAGCAGCACCACCGTTGATAGTGACAGTAGTAGCAATCAATTAAATTATGTCTGGACCCAAACAGCTGGTCCTACAGTGACACTAAGCAGCCCAAATACAGCCGATACTACGTTTACTGTTCCTGCAGTTACTAGTGCTACTGCGCTTACTTTCACAGTACGAGTGACAGACGAAACAGGATTAAGTGACATCGCCACGACTACTGTAAATGCGCAACAAGCGGAGGTCATCAATCGGGCACCAATAGCAAATGCAGGGGTAGATCAAACAGTATCTAGTAGTAGTCAAACCCAACTCAATGGATCTACTTCCAGTGACCCAGACGGTGATGTACTCACCTATCGTTGGACGCAAGCTACTAGTGACAGTTATCATGTGACCTTAAATAGCACAACAAGCAGCAGGCCTCAGTTTATTAGCCCAGCTATTAGCGAGCTACAAGCAGATCTCCATTTTACTTTGCAAGTTACCGACACCCATGGAGCACAAAGCAGTGATGATGTGATCATTCATATCACTCGTACCAAGACAGCTCCTGTAGCCATACTGAGCGTTCGCTCCGGTACTACATTTTCTGCTGGTACAGAAATAACACTTGATGGCAGCAGCAGCACTTTTGACAGCACTACCTCAGTTCGCCAATTTCGCTTTAGACATATTCCTAGTAACAGCAGTGACCTACCGCTCACTATCAACCAAACAAGTAGCTCAGCAAGTTTAGCTAGAGTTACTTTACCAAGCACCATTAGTGCTACCAGAGATTATCGATTTGAATTGATTGTAAATGATGGTACAGCAGATAGTGCAGCCGATACCGTAGTAGTCCAATCCGTTGTCACCCAACCAACCAGTACACCAACAGCTACTCCGACAGCGACACCCACTAGTACTACTGCTCCAGCTCCTACTTGTTCTACTGACTTACCTCTAGCAGTAGCCGGATCCAATATCACTACAGCAAATACACCAGGGAAAATCATCACTTTGAATGGTAGCCTTAGCACTGATCCGCATGGCTTACCACTTACATACTACTGGCGCCAATTAGCCGGTGGCCCACGGGTAGACTTGCGTAATGATCAAAGTCCTACGCCAAACTTTACTATCCCCACCTTTACAGATGATAGCCTTACGATCAGTTTTCAATTAACAGTCACCAATAGCTGTAACAAATCCAATACAAACACGGTCCAAGTAATCATGGGCAATGGCGATAGCGACAATGACGGTTTGGACAATGCGACTGAAGATAGACTAGGAACAAATCCCAACTTAGCCGACACCGACAATGATGGATTGGCAGATGGCTTAGAAGTAAAAATAGGCTGTACTAGTCCAACCAATCCTGACTCAGACAACGATGGTATTCGTGACGGTATTGAAGATAGCAATCACAATGGGATTACCGATGGCGGTGAAACCAATCCTTGTTTAGCAGATACTGATCACGATGGCATGCCGGATGGTTTTGAGACCACTTACCAGCTCAATCCACTCGATCCTAGAGATGCCAATGAAGACAGCGATCGGGATGGACTGACCAATCTAGAAGAATTTGTCTACAAAACTAATCCTCGTGATGCCGATACTGATCATGACGGTCTATCAGACGGAGTAGAAATAAAAACAGCTCACACCGATGCCAGTAAAGACGATACAGATGGAGATGGTATTTTAGATGGCAACGAAGATACCAACCATAGTGGTTTAGTAGATCCAGGTGAAACTGATCCAA
The DNA here is from genome assembly GCA_964514565.1 of uncultured Candidatus Peribacteria bacterium. Classification (GTDB taxonomy): domain Bacteria; phylum Patescibacteriota; class Gracilibacteria; order RBG-16-42-10; family RBG-16-42-10; genus JAGNZB01. The sequence continues at coordinate 87,625 of CAZERA010000001.1, forward strand.
ACCGTTATGATACAGATGGTGACGGATTATCAGATGGGCTAGAAATTGGTTTAAGAAAACCGCAAGGCAAAAATACTGACTTGAAAAAGTTCCAACCAGATCTTGATGCTTTAAGCAAAACCAATCCTCTCACAGCCGACACCGATGGCGACAAGATTATCGATGGCAATGAAGATACCAATCACAATGGTAGCTTTGATTGTGGTGAAACCAATCCATTGGATCCAACCAACAAAGTCAATCTCTGTAAAGCAGTAGTACCAGCAACACCAGTAGCAACAAAACAGCCTAGAGTTTCCGGCATTAGCATTAGCGTCAATGGTGCGAATACTACAAAACAGCCAGTCACTACCAAACAGGGCGGTATTGTTAATCTAGTAGGACCAAAGGTTACTAGTACGCCGACTACAACAAAATCACCTTTTTCGATTACAGTCAGTAGAGGATCTGGCAAACAAACTAGAATTGAAATGCCTACAGCAGCCAGTCTATCCAGTATTTCAGTAATTCCAAGCATTCTACTACCAACTACCGGTCCAGCGCTTTCTTCTATCTTAGTTTATGCTCCGCTCTTCGCTCCAAAAGGTAAATAACGGTAAAGAACACTAGAGCAAAGACACACATCACAATGATGGCAGCCAGTTTAGCGCGAGCTCCTTGGAGAATAAGAGCAGCCATACCAAAGAGAGCAGCAATGCTATAAAGCAGCACACATATTTGCGGTACCGTTAAACCAAGATTGAGTAAACGATGATGGAGATGCTTCTTATCACCCTGAGTAGGCGACTTTTTATCGACCAAAATTCTTCTGCTTACTACCCAAACAGCATCCAGCAAAGGGATACCCAGGACCAAAAAGAAACTAGCTACTTTAGCACTAGAAAATATCGCCAGGATCGCCAATGTAAAGCCCAAAAACGTCGAGCCACTATCACCCAAAAGAATCTTCGCGGGAAAGAAGTTGAAATAAAGAAATACTAAAAGTAGCACAGCAAGTAAAAAAGCTGATTGAGCAATGGTTGGCTGATTCACAAAAGACAAAAGACTTAGAGCTGCCAATGTCAGACTAGAAACCAAACTAATACCACTGGCTAGACCATCCATCCCATCTAGCCAATTCATCATATTCACAAACAGCAGTATCCAAAAAATAGTCAAAGCTTGAGCAATCCAAGGATTATTAGCTAGGAAAAACCATGCTTCATTGGTAAAAGGATTGGTAAGAATAGAAATTTGAATACCAAAGTGAACGATAATTAAGCAAGCCACTACTTCTACCGCCAATCTAAGCCACCAGGTCAGTTTATACTTATCATCAATAAAATTAACCCCAACAATCAATATTCCCCCGATCAAAAAGCCCCAAAGATGTTGATCCCAAGGTAAAATCAGTAGAAGTGAAACAAAAAATAAAGCAGCCAAAATTGCTCCGCCCGCCCGAGCTCTTGGTACAGTATGCGTACTATGTTTTTCTGTGCGGTCTTTCCATCCCCACTTTGGGAAAACCACTACCGCTTTTCTCAATAAAACAAAAGCAATCAGCCCCACCAAAAGAGCATAGAGACAAAACCACAATGGAAAAGCATTGAGCAATATATCAATCATGCTGCGCCTTTTCTGTTGATCACCACCCAAATCGTACGAAGCAAAATTTGAATATCTAGTAAAAATGCCCAGTTTTGGATGTAATAGCTTTCTAGTCTCACCTCTTCGTCAAATGACAAGTCAGAAGCACCACTTACTTGAGCCATGCCCGTCATACCTGGCTTAGCTCGAAGAAGACGTAATTGTTTAGTGCTGTATTTGGCCACTTCTTCCGGTTCATGAGCACGAGGTCCAACCAAAGTCATTTGGCCTTTGAGTACATTCCAAAGCTGAGGCAGTTCATCCAAACGAAATTTTCTTAGTACTTTTCCAATTGGAGTGACCCGAGGATCATCTTTCATTTTGAAAAGAGGACCTCCTTTTCTTTCATTCTGAGCCATCAAATCTTTTTTCATCTTGTGTGCTCCCACAATCATCGAACGAAACTTGTACATGGTAAAAGTAGTCTTAAACTCTTTATTACCCACACGTTTGAGACCAACGAAGACAGGACCTGGAGCTAAAATCTTAATTAAGATCGCAATCAGCAAAAATACTGGAGAAAGAATAATCATTACTACCAAGCTGACGACAATATCCAAAACACGCTTCAATATTCGTCCCCATCCCTTTAGTGGAGTAGCCACTACTTCAATCAATGGGTAGTCCCCGACATAGAGAGCATCCACATTCTTAGCACTACTGGCAAAAACATTAGGTACATAGCGATACAAAATCCGATGATCAGCACAGAAATCAAACAAATCCTCTTGTTTGATTTGATTGAGTCGATCAGTAGCGACCCAAACTTCATCCAGGGCAAGATCATTACTGCGATCAGATTGAAATTGGCTAAATAGTTCAGCTAGATTCTCAAGCTCGATTTGTTCATCAGGCAGCATTGCTTTGAGATGATAGCCAGGCAGATCATGGAGAGCATGTGCTAAGTACTGAGCTTGTTCTCCACTACCGACCACCAATACTTCCTTGACGGCTACACCCATTTTGTAAATCAATCGACGCAACACCCGAATAATCAGACGGAAGATAAAAGCCAAAACAAAAAATAAACTAAACGCCACAATCAACAACAAACGTGAAAAGTAAAACTGTTGTTCCAAGAAAAGAATAGCCAACACCATGCCTGACCAAAGTAGAGTGGCATAAAACAATAAGCTCAAGTCACGCAAAAAGCTTCTTCTTTTGAAAGCATAAAGACCGAGCGAAAAGAACACAATCAACTGCACCAGCAGGATTACACCAAAGAAAGGCAAATAACTACTAAGCGCTGGCACATATTCTTTACCACCAATATGACCATTGACCTTCAAAACAAAAGCACTAAAAAAAGCAAAGATTGAAGCTCCAATATCTAATCCAATCTGTAACAAGATAAACCATTCAGATAGCTTTGCTTTCATGAAAGAGTTTTTTAAACTTTACGAGGCATGATGATATTGATGTAGCTTTCATCCTTGCCACGAAGGAGACCTGGACTACTATCACTATTGATATTGAGTTGAATCTTGTCTTCAGGAATATGTTCTAGAGCAGCCAACAAAAAGTGGGCACTAAAAGTGATTTTCTTTTCTTCACCAGTCATTTCACCCAATAATACTGAGCGATCTTTACCAATCTCCTGGGTCTCACCAGACAAAATCAATTCGCCATCTTTGAGCTCAATATATAAGTTATGCGTACCACTTTGAGAAAAAAGACTAGTTCTCTTTACGGCACGGATGAAATCATCACGGAAGATTTCAATTGAAGCACTAAAGCTTGCCGGAATAATCTTCTCATAAGGAGGAAAGTTGCCCTCGATCAAACGCGAAATGACAGTCACATCCCCCACTACAAATTTCACTTGATTCTCTCCTACCACAATTTGTACTGCTTCTTGACGCTTAGCAATAATTCTCTGTAATTCCAAAACAGTCTTACTAGGCACAATAATCTTCATCTCATCTTTGTGATCGAGAGCGAGTGGAATAGTCATTTCAGCCAATCGATAGCTGTCAGTAGCGACCAATTTGAGAACATTATCTTTGTAATACATCAGCACACCAGCTAGTACCGGACGAGTTTCGTCACTAGCGGCAGCAAAAACAGTTTTTTCTAAACCTTTGGCAATATTGTCATAAGGCAATGTAAATTGAATTTTTTCTTCTACTTGAGGAATCAGTGGGAATTCTTGCGCATCAATTCCTTTGAATGTTGTGAGATCCTTACCACTTTTTACTTGGAGTGTACTAAGATCTTGTAATTCAATTTCAATATTTTCAGTAAGTAGCAAATTACAGTAAGCACTAAATAACTTGGCTGGAACAGTGATGCTCCCTGGAGTATCAACGCTACAAGCAAAGCTAGTTACAATCGCTAATTCCAAATTAGTGGTTGCGAGCGTCACCATTCCTTCTTCAGCTTTTATTAATACATTTCCGAGTACAGGAAGGGTTGATCGGGTTGGGATAGCTCTGGTTACTAAATCCAAAGCTTGCGTAAGATTTTCTTTTGAGCAGACAAATTTCATAAATCACTTTATTACCAAAGACAGAGTATCAAGTTTTTTCACCCCTGCAAGTTTATTAGTATTATATAATTTGTATATATACATAAGAAATAATAATAATAGGCTCTTGTGTTCATAGTTGATTTAGCTTTCTAATAATCATTCGCATTTAATTATTTCTCTTCTATAAGACTAAATCGTAATCACTGTAAACTTTTTGGCTCTGATAAATACTTAAATTTACTCAGTGTGGAAATGATGATTAATAGAGCTACTATTTCTACGGTGGAAAACTTCCCCCTTTCCTGTGCAAACTCAAAATTTTATGGACATATCTTCCTGGTGAATAGAAAATGAAACATAAAATCTCACAAGGTCATTGCATAAAAAGAGCAAAACTTTCAGAGGTTATGCACTTTCAGTGGAAGAAAAGATTTTTTTCGCTTCTAGTAGTACCCTCTCTTGGCTCACTTCATCGATTTGCTTGATTACAAGATACTTTTTGACCTGTTCATGTATACTTTCTTGCTTGTTTACTAGGCTTTTCTCGGTTTTTTTTGTTTCTTTACCCTCCTTGACCTTTCTTTCAATCCCCGCGAAATAATAGGCCTCTTGTAAATAGTCCTTGAGATCTTGCATCCCAATTTTATTTACAAACTCTTCATCGCCAGTCACGATTACTCGTACTACTTTATCCTTCAGACTCTTTCCTGGAGCCGATAATGTATCTTCGATAGTCCATGTATAAAAGTCTCGTACCGCTAAAGCGATAAATTCAACAGTTGTCTTTCTTTCAGGTGTCATTTCAATCGTCACTAAGACACAACCCTTGTCTTCTTTCTCTTCACCGAAATCAATCCGCTGCGGAGATCCGGCATACACTACATAAGGATCAGTATGTAAGATTTGGTGTCGATGGAGATGACCACAGGCTACATAATCGAGCTTGTGACTAGCGAGCAGACTCAATGGTACGACCAGGTCTTTACCAATCATTACATTGCGCTCACTACCAAAAGTTGCCCCCATCACCGTGGCATGAACTATAGCTACATGGGGTATACCTGGTGTTAGTTGGGCTATTTTTTCCAGAAACAACTGACTACCTTTTTCCAGCAATATTGTATCGATCTCATCAAGACTTTTCCCTTTATAAACTTCATTCTTTAATAAAAAGTTCCTAGTCAGCCAAGGCCAAGTGACAATTTCCAAAGGTCCAGATTTTGTTTCTACCACAAACTTTTCAATCTTTTTACTAACGCGTACTCGTGGTAAGTCGAGTGAACGATAAATCTCTAGAGTATGAGCTTTATGCTCGATGTTTGGCAAATCATGATTGCCCACCAATAAGATTACCTGTCTGTCTTGCTCCCCAAATGCTTTGAGAGCCTTAGCAAATGCATTCTGATAGGTAGGACTGGGGTCGCGATTTTTAAAGGCATCACCACTGAATATCACCACATCGACATCATGTGTGTTTGCTAGGTCTATCATATCAGCTAGTGCTTTTTGCCAGTCTTGAAATCGCGTAGACAGTCCAGTAGCAGGATCGATATGTCCATAGTTTTCCATGCCAAGATGGAGATCAGAAAAATGGAGAATTTTCATAATAAAAAAAGAGAAGCTTCCACCAAAAAACACTTTATAGTAAACTCCCCAAACAAAGTAGACCCAGGCCCTGAGTTTCAGTAACTCTGACCTCTGCTCTCTGACCTCTGACCTATCATGGAGTGCCCTCGCTGTCATACACTAGAAACTGCCGTCATCGATTCGCGATTAGCAGAACACAACAAAGCGATTCGTCGTCGCCGACAATGTGATAAATGTGAATTTCGATTCTCAACGATTGAACGTGTCCGCTACGAAGGCTTTGTAGTAATCAAGAAAGATGGTACTAGGGAGCCCTATAACCGCCAAAAATTAGAAGAAGGCATCTGGAAAGCATGTATCAAACGTCCAGTCACCCAAATGCAGGTAGATGATCTTTTGATCAAACTAGAAGAAAAGTGGTCGCTAGAAAAAGAAGTTCCATCCACCACCTTAGGCAAAGACGTTCTCAACGCCCTCAAAGAGCTAGATCAAGTAGCCTACATTAGATTTGCCTCAGTCTACCGCTCTTTCTCAGATCTAGCCTCTTTCCAGAAACTGCTAGAGGATTTATCAAGTTAATAAAAAGGTAAGAAGTGAATAAGCTTCTTACCTTTTACTTCTTCTTTTTTACCTCACAAGCCCGCTAGGTCTTGATTCTTCGAGCATAACCTATACTAGTCGCAGCCAAAGCAATCAAGAAGCTCCAAATCAAATATGGTCTTAATTTTTGCCATAGGGTTATTCCTGACGCATTAATCCAGTCTTTCTCTTGGATAGTATTGATGGTGCTAATATTTCCAGCTTGGTCAGCTACAGCTACTATATACTGATTGGTCCAGTTGCTAGGTGACAAACTAAACTTGCCTTCACTGGTGGCCTGAATAAAGTAATCACTACTCTTTTGACCGATTGCTTTGATACCTACAAAAGCAAATGGCTCAGTCACGCCTTGAATATTGGTCCAAGAAGCCGTTATTACCTTGGGACTAGTGGGTGCAGTTCGATCTACAGTGAAAGAATATTGAGATTCTTGCTCTCCCTGACTATTCTTGACCGTAAATTGATGTTTTCCTTCTTCCAGTGTTTTATTACTAGCTACAATCCAAGCCCCGTCTTTGTCACTAGAGATGGGATAATTGGTAGGATTTTCGCTAGCGATAGTGAGGGTATATTTTTCATTACTGTCCTTCACTTTACCAAAGAAGGTTGGCTTTTCGACATTCGTAGCCAATGGTTTATTCTGGTCAAAGAAGACATTATTATTGCCGCCCTCCAACAAACCAGCCAATGTCTGCGGTTGGTTCTTTGTGGTGTAGCCTTGGGGGTCACTGAGGTCAGTGTAGGCACCTGATCCATCTTTGAGCCTAAAGCTTACAAAACCTGAATCACTGATAGTTTTTGGTAAAAAGTAAATAAATCTACCAGCGGCATTAGGGGTGACACTTGCAAGCTTGATATCTTGGCTGCCACGTTTCCAGATTTCAATACTATCGGGAATTGATTGGAAGCTTGGCGAAATACTGCCGGTGACTATTCCAGCCTGGCTTTGGCCAGTAAAACGAGCTTCCTTTACCTGAAGTGAGAAGTATTTTTTTTGTTCTTTACCATTGTCATCAATAGTACTCAGTACAGCACCAAAATTACCCATGGTTTGAAATGGGTCACTACTGATCGTATTTTCGTTGGTATAAGTAACCACATTCTTTAGTGTAGGCAGACTATCACCAAGGTACTCAGGTAAGGTATCACCAAAATAGTACACATGTGATGCAGTTTGGCGCATGAGATGCTCTTCACCTTGGCTTTTAACATCAATACTGTCACGTGCTTTTGCAGTCTGTGGTTCAACCACCAGTTTATGATCTTTGGGGAGATAGACATCATTCACAGGAGTGTCGTCGGCTTCAATCGCTGTAGTGGTCGTATTTCCAGCTTGATCGGTAATCAACAATGAACTGCCGTCAGTGATACTCACCGCAATCACTCCCGGTTTTGCTAATGTCACTTCAGTATTGTCAGGTAATGTCACATTATATGGTGCTACGCCGCCACTAATAGTGACTAGTCTACTACTACCAGCTACACCAGAGACACGATTGGGATAGACTTCGGGCATAGTAACCAACACGGTATTTTCAAACACCCCTATTTTGCCATCTGCATCTTTTACTTGGCTAACAATAGTATAGATACCTGGCCGTGAATAAATATGCTTGATTGGCATTTCCTCAGCTGTCCCATTGACTCGATGGGTTTTATTAAAGGCTGGTTTTGCTTCATCGTTCTCAGTTTTTGTACCATCACCCCAATTGACTTCATAAGTCCAGGTGAAGGCATTGTCTGCTCTTCCTGACACATCTACCGCTTGACCCAATAAATACAAAGGTTCATTAACTCCAATCACAGCTGGCACTTTTTCGCTTGCGTCTTTGCTGACCCAATTGGGTGCATTGTTCTTGGTCAACCAAGTCTCAGCTGAGATTCTAGGGTAGTCATGTGGTTGAGCAGTAATACTCACAAAACCAATTTGTTTGATGACCGTACCATCCAGCAACGTACGTAAGCTGCTGATAATATATTCACCAGGGAAGGTATAAATATGCTGAGGCTGCTCTTTGCTAGAGCTGTCGATGTCTTTGCCCAGTGTCCACGCTTGGACGCCCCCAGGACCTTGTAGCGTGATTGGATCACCTAAATGGTTCTGGATAATATTACCCGTGATTGATGTATTGGTAGATTCGCTAATAGTCTGGTCAGCATAGGCTGTTTGGTAATTCAACTGTTCACCTAAGGCGAGTGTAGATACTAATGTACTTTGATTGACACTATTTGCTTGTAAATTATTGATAGTACCATCTGCATGCACTTGCCAGTCGGTGATAGCGGTAGTTTGTGATGTGCCTCCGTCATCTAAGACAGCACGCGCAGCAAAGAAATAACGTTTATTGGGTTCTAGTCCTGGGATAATTTTCTCAGGTGATGGTATCTTGCGTAGTTCTTCTACCGTGATTGGGACAATAGTAGCTTGGCCATTACGGACGTTAGCTTCCACAGTGTCATACAATAATTCATACCGTTGGACTGGTACCAACTGGGTAAGGTTTTGCAGTGTGACTTGAGGTTCTAATAAATACTGTAGCTGAATACTAGCACTAGTATCAGCTAGCTCTAGCTTGGCATGATCGATCAAGACACTTTGTTCTATCGGTTTACTACCAAATGATCCCAATGTACTAATGATCTCATCTGTTTGGCTGATTAAACTAAAGGTAGTTAAACCAGAAAACGTATTTGTTTGCCAGATAAACTGCAGTGGCTGATTAGTAAGTTTGGTAAGAGGGACTAGTTGTTGAGCAGTAGATGTCAGCGAACTACTTAAACTCAAGTTACAGTCAGATCCTGAGACATTACCACTAATTGTGGCTATCAAAGTGTCATTGTTTTTGAATGTAAGACTGTTATTTTGGCAAAATGAGGCTACTTGGAAAGCAATGCTTCCTTGTAAGCTGTGTTCATTCTCTGTCAAAGCAGATTCAATACTAGTACCAGCACTAGAGTTAATTTTTCTTTGACTGTTGCCATCTAACCAAACACCGATATTGCCAAGCGTTTGTTGTACTTGCTTTTCTACAGTAGCTAAAGGTGATTTACCGGCTTCAATAAAACGTACACCCTGCCAGGCAAAGTGGTCTTGGTGCCAAAGCACTAGTCCGTCATCGCGACTCAATGTGGCCTGCGTGCCATCGAAACTGAGTATGAGTTGGTATTTACGCCCTGGGTTGAAACTAACACCATTGGTGGTTGTGTTGGCTTTAATACCATTTTGATCCCAACTTACTACTTGTAGATTGCCATCTGGGTTCATCAGTATGCTAATTCTGTTGTCTCTACTTTCGGCAGTATCATTGCTAGTAAAGCTGATCAGATGAGCTGTGGTTGCGGGAGTAGCAATTATTTGTTGGCTCCATACTAGACTTCCTTTTGCAATCGGTTCAGAAAGATCAATTTTTAGGTGAGCATTGGTATTCGTTCCATTATTCCAACCATCTTGGTTCTGCAGTCCCACCATATCAATTAGCGCTGGGTCAGTATCTTGCAGAGAAATCTGCTTCCAAGGTTTAAATTTTTGGAGCCCCTCAGCACTAAATGGACAAGTAGTTAGCAATGTACAATCTTCATCAAAACCAAATACCTGATCAAAATTTAAATAGTCACTCATTAGTGCTGTTTGTCTGTCTTCATTGGCAGCCTTTTTGCTTCGTTGATCATAGTTCTGACTAGCCAAAGTATTGCCATTTGAAGTAAGTACTTGGGTAATGAAACCTTTGCTATGTGTCAGGGTATAGAGGTTGGTGCTATTGATCTCTTTGCCAGTTAGCCAATCACTGCCAGCTAGAATCAATGCTTTTTCAATTCCCGCTAGCTTCTCTTTTTGGGCTATGCTGATACTGTCATTGGTATTCGCGTTAGCTTGTGCTCGATAAAAGAAATTAGCTTCACCAGAACGTCCAGTGATGCCTTGAATGCTATCGCTCGTGGCTGTTTCATAGCTTGATGTAGGTATTTGGGCTGTAGCATCGATACCAATTTGGAGAGGCAGAGATTGATCGCCATTGGTATAGAGCAACAAGGCAATTTTATGAGTGCTTGGAACCGGTACCCAGCCTCTAAAGTTACCCCCCTTTTTCTCAGTTTCTAGCACCACGCGTGAGAAGTCATCGCGGTCTACTAACTTGAGTACATCACCTGGATTTATTTGATAGTAGAGATAAAGAGCATTTATTGGTGTTGTGCTTTCTAGGGTAGGGCCTGGAACGGTTTTTGCTGCATCATCAACTACACCGTCAAAGCTAAAGTTTTGATTGACTCGTGTGCCAGCATTTTCATCTGGAAATTGCCACCCAGCATTGGGCAACGGTTTTGTGGCCACCACTTCATTTTGTTGATCTAGAATATTCCTAAGTGTCGATTTATTAGGGAAAAATAAACTAGTCTTGATAAAACTACTACTTCCAATGTCATTGCTTAAGATTACATCATTGTCTTGAAAAATGCTGTTATAAACAAATACCTTATTTGTTTGGTTCGCTTGCACTACTACTTTATTGTTGACGAAGTCGCTATTGGCTATTCGTACATAACTAAATGGTGACATTGCCAGGGATTGCGTCGCTTCCAGTACCACTACTCGGTTGATACTACTAGCACCATTGGCTGCTCTGATAGCTGTACCGGCTTGTTCCAATAGCAAATCTTGAATACCACTGCCATTGTCTAGCACTATGGAAGTTTTTCCAGGGAGGCCAAAAAGAGTAGTCTGTCCGTTGCTTGCTGGTTGCCAAGTGCGACTGTCGTAGCCACCCTTGAGGATCACACCTGCCGGTATTACCAAATCATGTTCATTGTACCTACCAGTACTAATGGCAATCACACCTGTCTTTGTATCAGCTAAAGCAGATTGAATAGTGAGATAGTCACCTTGTCCTTCACTGTCTACCCTCGCAGTGACTGTCAGTCCCTCCGGTAAAGGTTGAAATGCGACAGCTACATCGTTTCCTTGTTGTTCTATATGAGTAATACTAACAGTGCCCAAGGTTTGGTTGGTTGCAGCAATAGTTGAGGCTGGAAAGGCCTGGAAAATGATGCTTGCTAAAGTAATAGATGCTAGTAGTCGCATAGGTCTATGATGAGATTTCATTGTTTTTCTTCAAGAAAATATGACCACTTTTGAGATAGACAATATCTTTATCGCCATCTTGGTCGATATCAATGGCTCGCACCATCGGTTTACCACCCTCTAAGTTCAATCCACCAATCACTGCCTGTACACTGCTTGGAATGTCCACGACTAGGGTGACTACTTTGAGATCATCAGTGTCGGAAAAAGTTGGTGTTGGAGTAACTGGTGCGACTGTATAGTTGGTCGTGGTATGTTGATGGATAATATCTAGTGCAGCGCTACTAATATTACCTGCAGCAGGTGCTAAATAAATATGGTACTGGTCATTGTGCTCAATACCATAGCTGGTAGCTCCAATCAGTAAACTTCTACCTGCCAAGCTATCAATTGGGAGGAAATTAGCATTGAGGTCGGTAATGACGCTGCGGGGTTCTGTGGTTTGTTCAGTAGCGTTTGGTAAATGGGTATTGCCAAAGCTACTTTCAAGGACAGTCCCTTGCATGCTACCAGTATATGTAAAGCAACCTTGGCCATCTCCATTGTAAACTAGATCTTTTTTTGTTTCGTCGGTATTGCTTGTCAAAAGGAATCTATCTCCTGGCAATAAAGAAGATTGAAAAGCATCTACCCCTTCGCCAGTATCAGGCAAAGTAATATCCACTATCAGTTGATTAGTGGTCCCCTGGCGGATTGGCAGTAGTTTATTTGGACTAGCAGTTAAGCTGATATAACTACCCGTTAAGTTCCGATCATGGATCTGGCTAGGAGGTACACTGATTGTAAAAGTGAGCACATGTGAGTCAGGATTATATGCTGTTGCTACATTGCTGTTACTCATTACTTCAGTTGTATGAGTGGTCAACCGCAGGTCAATATTGCTATCTCCACCAAATTGACCTACAGCCATAGCTGTGAGGGTCTCAATATCTTGTGGTATGAACGGTGTGCAGGCTACTGTTGCAAAGTTGTGATTACCCAGGTTGGTACTTACACTCACTTGCAGGTTTTGGCTGATCACTTTAGTTGGCAACAAATAACTAATATATTGTCCCGCACTAAACAGCGTCCGGTAATCATCCAAGCTATTGTTTTCTTCTGGTGCTAATTGTTTCTCTAGGTAAATCGCATTGCGAGGAGTGTCATCTGTGGGGCCGGTATTACTCTTGATACTATACTGCGCGCCTTCACTGCTGATCACAGTGGATTGGGTGAGAATATTTTTACGTAATAGCTGGTCAGTAATCAGATAGTCTGAACCAACCTCCACAATCCGGGCCCGTTGCCAAGTTTTACTATCGAGCCATTGAGCTGGCAATACAGAAACTAAATCGTCTTTTTGATCACTCGTCAGGTCATAAGAAAGCATTGCCACAGGCGTTTTGGCGAGCTTCAAACCTGCGTAAGTTCTAAAATCGTCATTTTCTTGAGTGACGATACCCCCATTGCCAGAGCCATCAAAAGCAAGGATGTCGTCTTTTTCAGTACTATCTTGTTTGATTGTCCCAATAAACTTTATGGCACTAAGTGTGCTTGGTACTTCTACCCCAGTATTTTGGTCGAAGGTAGTCATGTCTGGAAAGCTTTCTATCTCAGCTGTTGCCTGAATGGCCGTTAGCCAAAGTGCACTTGCTACACTAGCAATTAGGAGAGTAGTAATGCCGCTAATAAGTAAATTCCTAGACTTCATAAAAGTGTATCAGGCTGTTTTAGGGTAGCAACATCAGACAAGGATCGCCTACCAAATTCACATTCTCGTTCAATCCTGTCAGTACTGCTTGTCCAAGCATGCTACCACTGGCCCAGCTGCTAAAGTATGGTGGATCTTGTAATCCAGTAAAGTGCGTATTGGAGTCATCAAAACTATGATTCTGACTTACTGTACTACCAGAAATTACCAAACTTGCTAGGCTGGCACCAGAGCGGAGCTCCTGCCATACTGGTAGGTTGTTGTTGTGATCTACTAGGCTGACATGTCCACTGAAGATAGTGAGGATACTTTTCGTCTCAGGACTGCGGTTGTTTAAACATGCACCAGTCAGGTCCTGACTGATTGATTGATCAATATTATTATAAACGATTTCATACGTATCAGGCAGACTAGCAAACTGGTTGAGTGCTGGTAGACGGTTCTTAGCAAAGTATAAATACTGGTCTTGGGGATTGAGAAAGTAATGCCAACCAATCAACTCTTTTACCTGTTCATCCCCGATACTATTTGTAGTCCAGCTGCTATCTGCGCCTTCTACTAATCCTGGGTGATTGAACCCGTTGCGAGGAATAGTTAGATCTGCAGTCACACTAGCAGGGTCCACCAAAATTGTTTTAACTGTTGCTGGTTCATTGCTCACAGTACGAACAAGTGCTCCCGGTCGGATCAAGAAATATTGTCCTACTAAAGCACCATTAACGGTAATAGTATTGGGTTGGTCTGATTTAGCCAGGAGCGATCCTCGAGGCACACTGCTGATCCAGGCCTTGAGCGTATTTACTTGGTTATGAATCTGCACTACTTCTGGATTGTCATTGGCAGGTAGCGGATTGATAGTGTTGCAGACATTGTCAGTGTTGCGAGCTGCCGGATATGTGGCAAATAAACGATGATTGATTGCTATAGTAGAAGATATCACTCCCAACTGGTTTAAGAATGCTCCCATACTATTTTCTTGTTCACTGAGCTGGGCAGTATCTTGGGTGTTTGGTAAGTCTAAAAAGTAGCTGGCAACGGTTGGGAGAATATTACTCATTGTATTGAGGGCTGGTTCTTCATACCAGGAGTCAAAATATGCTTTTACTTGGCTACTACTCAAGCTAGGAAGACTTTGCCATCTGCGAGTACTGCGTAAAGCATCTTTCCAAGTTTTTTCACTAGCCTTGATCGCGTTGGCATAACTCTGAGGATCAAAAGCTACTGTGTCGATTGGTGAATGAATTGCTGTTCCTAATGTATTCCAGAGCTGATCATCGTGGATTTGATCGTTAAAGAAAACTGCGCGATTGTATGCGCTAGCCTGAGTATAGTAGTTGTGATTAGCTTCAAAGTAACCCTGGAAACCTACGGGAGTCAGGTCTGGTAAATAGCCAACCATTATCTCTGGCTTGATATTCTCACGAACTACTGCATCCTGACTTACGTATGTTTCAGTATTAGCATCGAAAACAAAATATTTATTTTCAAAATCACCATAAGGTAACAAGCTTACCTGACTTGTACCCTTGTTAGTTACTGCTGGCAATGGAATGTCGACTAAAAGTACACCTTTAAGATTGCTGTTATGATAGCCATTTTCTAGGGTGGCTGCCACACTGTATGTTTGCTTGTTTGGACTCTGGTTTGTATCTAAATCGAAAAGTTTCTTTTCAATAGTAATATTCCTATATTGGCGGTTCAAAATAGGCGTGACATCTTGAATATAGCGATCAAGCAAAGGTCCGATTGCGTTATTAGTGCTTTCCGTAGTCACTACCCAGAAGTGAGGATTAGTGTCCAAAGTACCTTCTAGTTGTGCCTTATTGAGGCCATAAGTAAGCACTAAAGCTCCAATCAATACCGTGATAATATACGTGTGTGATTTTTTCATGTAATCTGCCAATTGAATTCTTCGTTTCATAGTAGCACAAAAGAGCCTCTCTACTCAATCTCTTCCATGGTTCAGCAATTTTCTATTCAAGGCTTTCGTAATATTGCTTCAGTTAGTCTCAATATTGAGCAGCCTCTCACTATTTTCTACGGTCAAAACGGGCAAGGTAAAACCAATTTACTTGAGGCAATTGCCATTGCGGCTTGTGGTTCATCATTTCGCGATCAAAAAAAACACCTCTGGCTCCCTTTCCAGTCCAATAGTAATCAATTTGCGGCACTTTCTTTGCAGACAACTGATTCGCTTGCTCATAAAGTAATTATTGCTACTCCTGCCCAGCAAGCAGTTCCCCAAATTAAGTTTTGGCGTAATGACGTGCCCGTGCCAATGGCCGATTTTATTGGCGAAATCCCAGTGGTAGTATTCCGACCTGAGGATATGAATTTGTTTTTATTTGACCCTAGTCTCCGCAGAGCTTTTTTAGATAGTGTTTTATTTCAAGTCTTTCCTCTGTACCGTCAGTCGTTCAGCCAAGCAAAAAAAACGTTAACCAATCGCAATGCCTTACTCAAAGCAATTCAACGATCTGAGGCCAGTGCTGGCGAGTTAGACTTCTGGGACAAACAATATCGCCAGGATTCAGATGTTTTGCAGCAATACCGTTCTTTATTGCTAGCTTATATTGATCGAGAAATCTCTCTTGTTTACGCGCAGTTTTCGCATCACACTTTGGGGTTCAAGATTCAATATGAAAAATCCATATTTTCTCCAGATCAAAACCAATTTTTGGAGCGTTCTCGTGGCTTTACTCTTTCCGGTGCTCACCGAGATGATTTCTCTGTGTATGTGGATGAACAAAAAACACCATGGACCATCACTGCTTCCAGGGGGGAAATGCGCACCTTGGTATTGGCGCTTAAATCAATTATTGTACGGTTTTTAGCTGAGAAGCTCGAACATAAGCCGTTATTATTGTTGGACGATATCTTGTCTGAGTTTGATGATGAAAGGCAAGCCTTGGTGCTTTCATGGACAGCCAATTATCAGTTGTTTCTTACCGTGGCAGGTAATATTGCGGAGATTGGCTCTGCTCAAAAGTTTAGGGTAGAAAAAGGTTCTGTAGTGGACATTGCTTAGTTTGGTACTCGCCTGCCCTTGGTACCCGACACTTTACAATCATACTATTATCCCGCATGCTTCATTCTCAAGTGAGCAGTTTTGTGCTATTATGATTTGAAGTATTTTCATATGCCTGAACCTAAAGTCACTTCATTACCGCAAACAGTTTTTATTGCTGGCGCTCTCAGCCTAGTAATGGGAGCTATGGTTAGCTTGGCTAGTTATGGTCCAGCTGATTTGACCGAAGGATATCAAGCACCAAGTATTCCTTCGCGCTCAGCACTAGAAAGCAATATTCCCCATCCTCCTGCTATTCCTACCCCTGATGCGGCGACTTTACGTCAGGCAGGCAACACTCAATTGCAACAATTCAGCCCTGACTCCGCTACTGATCATGATGCGATGCGTCGATTGATTAGTGGACTCAGTGATGAAAGTGCTCACCCAAATAGTGATACGCCCGCAGATCCGCTTGGAAACAAAATTTCTACCGGCCAAGATGCACAGTCGAGTGTTAGTAGTACAGGATCATTACCTGCCGGTTCTTTAAATGCTGAACCTCGTGCTAGCGCTATTGGTCGCTCAGCTGTCAATCGGTACGGCGAAGATGCTTTGGCTAGTTGGTATAATTACCTAGCTGCCACTATGGTCTTGCGTGCTGAGATTGTGACGAAGCAAACCCAAACATTGGCTGACAAATTTGATGAAATCAATACTATTCACAAAAATATCAACGAGAGCTTTAAAGAACTCAACTCCTCTGCCAATGCAGTGCTGCGCTTATTACCTACTAATCCAGGACGATGAAGTGGTCATTATTTAGTTTACTTGCGGGGGGGCTTATTATGGGCAATGTCCTAGTACATGCACAGGTGATGCCTAGTATCCCAAGCATTCCTAATCGTATTCCCGATGAAGTGCTAAGCACTCTCGTTCCACCAGGCCAGCTATCTAAATTACCTGTCCAAGCCCAGCAAGAAGCCGCTCGAAGGCAAGCTGAAGTAAGAACAAAGGTACTTGAGACATTACGCAATCAAAACCCAGCTGCCCAAGGTGGAATTGCTTTGCCTACCACCACACCTTCGGCAAGTGATGCCACTCCAAGCAACGATAATAGCCCAGACCAAAGCACTTCAACACCAGCGGAAAGTGGCCAGTCACCCCTGACCATGAGTCGCACCTATCTAACTGCTAGTAATGGTTTAAACCAAGCAAATATTGCTCAGACGCTGGCGTTGGCTACTTCAGCGGATATTCAACTCTGGAAGGGGTACTACGATGATATGTATGACCAAGTAGAAGAGACCAAAAGATCTTACGAACGGGTTAGGGATAGCTTGCGTAGCTACAAGACCCAGCTTTCTAGAATGTTGGACCAGCTGCCTACTACTATTCTTTCGTGTTTATAACAATGAAATCAACTCCGCTCTGGACATATCGAATACAGCTGATCGTACTGATTGGTTTGATGGTAACTATGCTCACACCATACGTTAGTGCCCAAGTAGATGTCCCCTCTTTGCCAGGTGATATTCACTCATCAGTACCTACTGATCAATTGCAAACAGGTGCAGCAGATCAGGCTACTCAAGCGCAAGCGGATGTAGAAAGACAGGCAAGAGAACAACAACGTGCTGTTACTCAGTCTGCCAACGATGCTTTGCGTCAACGTTTAGAACAAGTAGATGTACCTGCCAACCCAGTTAATGCCCTTCGTGGTGATAGTCCTGAAGCTGCAACAAATGTGGCTAGACTCGACGGCCTTCGTGCTGTAGATGAATCTCTAGCCTCCAGTGATATGCCTCCTGCTGACGCCTCAGCCCTGGTAAATGGTGATGCTAGTGCTTTGGTAGATAATGGCGTTACTAATCGCAACGATATCAATAGGGCTGTTACTCGAGCAAACAGAGTCTATACCAATGCTCAAAACGAAAGCTTATATGCCACAGCCCAAGCCAATTGGGCCTCTGGTGTGAAAGGCTTGGCCAACTGTGCCAGCGGTGATGATGATGGTAAAGACTTCTGTCAGTCCCTGGATGATCTCAAGACCGTACTCAATGATATAAAAAGTGATATGGACGATATTGTAAACAAATCACATCGTCTACAAGCATATGTTGCGGCAAAACCAGCTTTTCTCAACAGGCCCTCTTTGAGCAAGCCGGTTTGTAATGGGTTGATTGCTCCAGGGTTGAATGTGCCACTGACACCAGTAACAATAGCTGACACAGATGAGCATTATGATCCAGCCAGTGGTCGATTGACCCTAGAAGCAGTAAAAAACGAGTTCCTAGCGGCTGGTAATATCGCTGAAAACCGTACCGACTTGGTAAACAGTGGGACAGCTTTAGGTAATGGCATTAGTTTAGTGAGAAATAATAGCGGTCTTTATCAGCAAAACGTCGCTGGTTTACAAGGAAGCTATGATGCCCTTACCAAACGAATCTGGCAGAACTTCGACACTACTTTAAAGGCCCGCTTTACTACACTACAGAAACATACCGAAGAGATGAAAACACTCGCTGATCAGCTGTCTCAGATCGAAAGAATGCTGGCGCAAAGACCACGTACCCCATAATTTATGAACTGGAAAATAATTCTTACCATTAGTACTTTCTTTGTAGCTACACCAATCCTGATTGGCCAGAGCCTACCAGATATTCCTACTGTGCCTTCCACACCAGCTATTCCAGGGGGCATTCCTAGTACTAGTATACCAACATCCCTACCAGCAGCTATTCCTAGCCTTCCCGCGATTTCCACTCCCCTTCCAGCCTCACTGCTAAGTCAATCTGGACTGGATACCAGTGTGCTAGGCCAAGATCCTAGTACGAGGGCACAAGACCTTCGTGACCAGTATAAGCAAGGTTTGATGGATGATAGTCGATTACCTACTTTGCCTGACAATACAGCTCAGGCCGGCGATTTAGCAAAGCGTTTTGCCGAGCAAACATTTCCTCAAGAATTCCAGGCTTCCAAGGGACTTCTTGCCTTACCTGAATCAGCTCCCTCTGCTTTTCCTACTGCTACACCTGCTATACCAACCTCAGCGCCTACAGCAATCCCTACCCCTCCTACTATTCCGTCTTTATAGAAGCTATATGATCAAAAAAATACTACTTTTAGTGATAGCATCCTTGACCCTCAGCCTAGGCTTCGCTTATGCGCAAACATCGCCTTTGCAGATTGCGCAGAATCAAGTGCAGAGCAGTACCGAGTTTTCGAACCAAGAATTAACCGCTAGAAATGCTAATCGGTATGCTGATTTACAAAATCAAGTCGGTACTACGATTGGCGTCCACAAAAGAATCGTGGATGAGAGCAAAAGAAATATTGATCAAGTTCTGACCAAATTAGATCTTGCTACCAATATGTACAGTAGTTTCAACGATCGCTTCCTACACTAAGCTGCTAAAAATTGGACAAACTTGCGTTTACCCACTTGCACAATAAGCGGTTTACTTGATGGCACAAAAGCATACGCTCGATCCTTGATTGCCACCTGGTCTACTTTGACACCACCTTGTTCAATTAGTCGGTTGATTTGAGATTTAGAAGTTTCTAGTCCACTCTGGAAGATAGCTTCCACAAGTGTTATCTCAGTGGTTGGGAGGGTGTGGGTGGAAATCTCATCTGGTAGTGCTTTCTTTTGAAAAAGTTGTATGAAGTGTTGCTCAGCACGGGCAGCCTCTTCAGCACTGTGGTAAATACTGACTATTTCTCTACCCAAACGCATTTTTGCATCTCGAGGATTACCTCCTTGTTTTACAGTGTTTCCAATTTCTGCAATTTCTTCCATGGGGACATTGGTAGCAAGCTCGAAGTATCTAGTAATGAGCTCATCTGGAATAGACATCACCTTTCCATACTGTTCTTCGGGGCTTTCTAAGAGGCCGATATAGTTATTTAGCGACTTACTCATTTTCATTTTACCATCGAGACCTTCCAAAATAGGCATGATCATTACATTTTGAGGCTCTTCCCCGTGCGCTTTTTGAAGTACTCGGCCAGCTAAACAGTTGAATTTCTGATCACTACCCCCTAGTTCTACATCTGCTTTGAGGATTACTGAATCGTAGCCCTGCATGAGTGGATAGAAGAACTCATGTAAATGAATGGGTTTGTTCTCATTCATACGCTTTTCAAACATGTCTCGCTCTAGCATTTGTTGCACTGTAAAGTTTGCAGCTAGGCCAATTACCTCACTAAAGCTCATATGCTCGAGCCAGTCTGCGTTATAGACGATCTCTAGTTTTGATACATCCAATATTTTTCCAGCCTGATCAATATATGTTTTTAAGTTCTCATTAACTTGTTCTTGGGTAAGTTGTTGACGTGTAGCACTTTTATCTGTCGGATCGCCTATCTTGCCTGTAAAGTTACCTACAATCAGGATTGCTTGATGTCCTGCATCTTGGAACTGACGTAGCTTACGAAAGGGCACGGCATGACCAAGGTGCAAGGCACTACCAGAGGGGTCTATGCCCAATTTTACGCGCAATTTCTTACCACTAGCTAATTTCTTTTTAAATTCTTCTAATACAATTACTTCACTTGTTCCACGCTGTAAAAGTGCTTGAATTGTGCTGGGGGATGTATCTACTTGATTAGCCATAAATAGAGGTAAAGGTTTACTAGAGCAAAAGTTCAGACTGGAATTTTTGCCATACTTAAAAGGCTTTCAGATTGTAAAAAAGAAAGCCTAATAAAGCAAATTGCAAGTAACTTATACCTAATCGCCAATTATCTATTAACTATTGTGATAGTTGGTCCACTACATGTGCTAAATACTGCTGGACTCAGTACCATAGTGACTCGTGTAGGGTAGGTCCCATTGGTAAATATCGGTGTAAATCGAGCCGTATCTGGTGCGGTAAAGTCACTAATTTGTGGCTCCCTTAGCATTGACTGAAAACGATAATATATCGCTGGACCTGCCCAGCCTGTCGGAATTGTTACTGTTTCAAGATAATATCTAATTGCGCCACCTACTCGTGTGTTGTATTCACATGTTGCACTGCCCGGCATACAGCCGGGAATACCCTCAATGATGATGCGATTACAAGTAGGCTGAGCTGATCCACTTGGCCTATTGATTACCGGTCCAGTCATGCCAACGTCAACGCCTATATCAGTTGGAGCGTCAGATACAACTGAGTCATTAGCATCTATTGCTCCATCGGTTGTGTCGCTTGCTCCGCTGTCTTGGGTATCACTGGCATCAATTACATCTGATCCTACATCGACTGCGGTTTCAGTACTGGTAGCATCAACTAGAGCTCCTGTATCCACGCCGCTATCGATACCTGTATCAACTGTGCCAAGATCAGTTGCTCCCCCGTCAAAAGCTGGGACGTCAATTACATCAGCAGTATCTGTTGTTGTGACTAGATCTGTTGGTGTTGCTGTATCAGCTATTTGTCTGTCCTCCATTGCGTTTAGGTCAGGTGAGACATCTAAAACTAATGGTGAATCAACTAAAACGTCGGGAGTTTGAGCGTCTGTAACAGTGTCAATAGTTGGCTGCACAGCATCCTTTGTGGCGGCATCTATTGAATTAACATCTAAACCGCTTGTGTCGCTTGGATTAACTACTGAAGCCTCTTGGTTGTTGTCGGTCCCCACATCAGCTACCTCTAATCTTGCATTAAAGTCATCTTTCACTACCACGCTGCAATTTGCAGTAAGCCCTGCTATTCCTACAATCCCAATGCGAGTAGCTCTCACTGCCTCACGCTTAAGGTTAGCTACCGTTTCCCTAATATAACGCTCTAATGTGTTGGTCATAATAAAAGTAAGTTTGCGCTTTACAATAGCTTATATGGCAATTTTGTCAATGTGCCACTGATAATGGATTTCATAATCTGATCTTTATGATGAAGTAGTGGTCCACTAAATACGGGTACGTATGAAAAATACTAAATTGCTACTGTTTGTCTTTTTACTTTGTTCATACGGATCCTGGCGTGAAGTGTATTTAACTAAAGCACTGGACCAGGCCCGAACGTATGTTTCCGATAGAAGTTTTTTTACTGTTTCCATAGTAGAAATATTGCAACAGTCCCCTACTCAGATCCTTTGTGTTGCTAAGTTAGTTGATACTAATGGTTCTATACTAGTAAAATTTCCAGGGGAAATTGTCATGCACTTGGGTGACAGATTTGAGGTAGCTGGCAAGATTGACACTGACCTAGATCCCAAATTGGCAGGTTTCTATAGGTTAAAGGAAATTAGCGCTATCTTTTCCGTTACTGATGCTGTACTAGTAAATTCATATCCAAACTTGAGCACATATCTTTATTCCTGGAGAGCCTCTCTTACTGGAGTGATCCAAGGCACTTTGAATTACAGTAGTGGCGCTCTTTTGGCTGGTATTCTCTGGGGAGACTCCAGTCATCTTCCCAAAAGTATTAAGTCTAATTTTCTTACCACTGGCCTTAGCCATGTTATGGCTGTTTCTGGTGCTAATATGACGCTTTTGGCTCAGATGCTGTCGTATCTACTTTTCTTCTTACCAATCCGAACAAGGTACACTGTGATTATTTTGGCAATGATTTTCTTCTGTGGTTTAGTTGGTATGTCTGCTGCCGTACTCCGTGCAGGAACTATGGCTCTTATTTCAGCAATTGCCGTGATCGTTGGCAAAAAGTATTGGGCTATCGGGGCATTTAATCTTGTTGTATTGGTCACCTTTCTTTATAACCCAGCTATTGTCTTCTATGATATTGGCTTCCAGTTGTCTTGTGCTGCTACATTGGGCTTGATTTTTCTTCAACCAATGCTCCTGAAATATTTCAAGATGATACCCTGGAAATATGTTCGAGAGACGATTGCTACAACTTTGGCTGCTTCCATCGTGACCATACCAATCACACTGCACTATTTTGCTCGTTGGTATCCCCTTTCTATTATTGTAAATATTTTATTTCTTCCGATAATTGGACTTATTTCCATGGTGTTGTATCTAGTCACGCCGTTATTACTCTTGCCATTTGTTGGTTCAATAATGGCGACCTTAATTAATTTAGTCGTGCTGGCATTCCTTTGGTCACTAGACTACTTGTCTCTGTTCTCTTCTAGGGTGACTATTACGTGGCAAATTCCTTTAGAAATAGTGTTTATCTCCTATTCTGCTATCGCATTTGTGCTATCACTTGGCAGTGGGGGTGGAATAACTTCCAGGGTAAATAAAGATTTAGGCAAGTTGGATTAATTAATAGACCTAGACACCCTGGCAATCTTTGCTACGGTGTAAGTGATAACCTTAGTCCTATGAGTCAATCACAACAATTAAACCTGCGCCAAGTAGCCCAACTACTCAAAAGAAGCACCAAAAGTGTCAGGAATTATATTAAGGCGAATCGGTTGAGAGCTTCCAAGGTGGAGAGTGTAAATGGTCCTGAGTATAGTTTTGACGTAGTTGACGTTGTCAGTTTTGCAAAAGAGGACTTGGGTATTGATCTTGTTATTGGTGAGATGTTGGAGCGAAGTTCAGACGAACAGGCAGCTACGGTGCCAGATCCTAGTAATTATTTAAGTGATGCTGAGCAGTCTCTACCGTTGATCCCTTATCATGAGCAGAAGTTGGACTTGTCTCAATTTACTCAGGTATTGCTCTCTTTAGAGAATGATAAGATGAAGTTGATCGAGGACTTTGGTGAATATAAGGCACGGCTTGCTTATAAGATGGGGCAACTAGAAAGTCAGGTGAAGCAACTAGAGTCTGGTATTGATGAAAAAGATCGACTAAAGAAGAAGGTGGTTGATTTAGAGAAGAACTACAAAGTACGAGATATGGATGCTCGCCAGTTGTTAGCTATGAAAGAATTTTATGAGGGGCGCCCTTGGTGGAAGTTCTGGCAGAAATTTGACCTCAAGGATTCTGAGAAAATGATTGGAGGGCCTTATTAAGTTTACTGTCTATGAAAAAGTTATTAGTGATTCTGCTTTTATTAGTGGGATTCTTGCTCTGGGATTGGAGTCGCTTTCTTGATTCGCCTGTCAGTGTGAGTCGATCAGTACTGGTAGTAGAAAAGGGGAGTGGATTTAATGATTTTCAGGATAAGCTGCTTGGTACGAATCAATCTTTTCTTGCTGCTATTTACTATCCGATTTATATCAGGGTCTATAGTCCAAATTTGAAGTATGGTCCCCATACAGTCAAGGACGGTATTAAGTTTACTGATGCGATAGCTGTTTTGGCAGAGGATCCAGATGATATCAAGGTAAGGCTACCTGAGGGTGAGAGGTTGGAGGCTTTTGCTGATGTTCTTTCCTCTGCTGGTCTTTCAAATAAGAATGAGTTAATTAATTGTTTTAAGAGTTGTGTAGTCGATGGCTATCAGGGGTTGCTTGATAGCCAATCTGGATACGAGGGGGAGTTGTTCCCTGATACGTATATATTACCGCCTAATGCTACGGCTAAGCAGATTGTTGCTGTTTTGCTTAAGAATTTTCGCAGTAAATTTGATCCACTAGCTAAGCAATATGGTGCTTTCTTGCAGCAGTATTCAGCTAGAGATGTAGTTATTATTGCCTCTTTATTGGAGAGAGAGGCGAAATCACTAGAAGACAAGCAAATTGTGGCCGGAATACTCTATGATCGATTGAAGATTGGGATGCGTTTAGATGTTGATGCCACTGTAAGTTATATAAAAGGGGATTGGCGTAGTCCGATCACTTATAGTGATCTTGCGATTGATTCTCCATATAATACACGGAAGAAGAGCGGTTTTCCTGCCGGGCCTATTTGTAATCCCGGTGAAGAAAGTCTAAAGGCTGCTATGAGCCCTTTGTCACAAGGGTATTTGTATTATCTGACTGGTAGCAATGGGTCAATGTATTACGCTCGGACCCTTGAAGAGCATAATTTGAATAAGGCAAAATATTTGTAGTTCGCTATCAAGCATCTGTAGTGTCAAATCCAAATATTTAGTTGAGAATAGTTATCAACTAATCTTTAGTGTGTGTTTAAAACTTGTTCAAATGCCTAATTCTAGGGTTATTCTCTAGTGAAATTTACTTTTTCTAGCTGGGATTTTGCAGAATAAGTGCTTTTTCTTCGTTGACATGGTTTAAATCACTATGTTAACTTCCCCTGCGATACGCGTTCCCTTCACATTTGTAGTGTTTTCAGTGTCTCTTGTAACGGTTTTGTTACCGCAACGTAATAAGATCGTGACAAGGGGCTGGACCCTGGAAATGTTCCATGGCCACGCTTATGATCCTTAACTTGCCGGGTGAGATAAAGTGAGATTTCAAGTCTCACTTAAAAAAGTTTTTTACTGGTTCTAATATCTTAGTACTCGTGTCTATCCTAAAAATAGACAAACACTGCGAATAACCTATTTTTATATAGTTATCGCGCTAGATAATTCTTTTATCTAAAAACATTTATTTCTAATTACAAGTCTTAATATGACAAATCTCCGTAAAATAGCGGTAGCAATTTCTGCTGCAGCTATGTTCATGGGAGTATTGCCTCAAGCATTAGCTGGTAGCATCTTCTCAGATGTTGCTGATACTAATGAATTTGCGGTTTATATTCATGATCTTCAAGCACAAGGTATTGTGAGTGGTGTCGGAACTACAGGTATGTATATGCCTCAACGTAATGTTACTCGTGGTGAAATGATGAAAATGGTCATCAACGCTATGAAAAAGTCTGGAGAAGGTAAGAGTGCTCTTGCTGATGTTCTCAGTACAGCTCCTCTTGCTGGTGCTCCTCACTTCGAAGATGTGCCAGCTGGTAGCTCATTCTACGATCAAGTAGAAATGGCTTACGCTCTTGGTATCGTCAATGGTCGCCGTGCTCCTGCTGAAGGAGTACAAGGTTCATTCGGTGTCAACGAACCTGTATTGCGCCAAGAAGGTATGAAGATGGTTGTTGGTGCTTACCGCAAGGTAGCTGCTGACACATTCATGCAAGACTTAACTGGTGGTCCATCATTTGATGATGTGTCTGCAAGTTCAGAATTCTATGATTACATCCAAACTGCTTACAATCTCGCTATTGTAAATGGATACGGTAACAGCAAGTTCGGTCCTATGGATCCTATGCGCCGTGACCAAATGGCGAAGGTTATCTCAAACACTATGAAAGTATTCACTACTGGCAAACCATTGTCTGTAGGCGTACCTGCTCGTGTCCAAGTAGACAACTCTGATCCACAAATAAAGAACGATGGTACATCTACTGCTACTATCACTTGTACTATTGTTGACCGTAATGGTAACCGTGTTGGTGATTGGACAACTCCAGTCAGCTTCACAACTGACGCTGGTACATTGTCTATTGTAGGTGGTAGCGAAGCTGCTGCAGCTACAAAGACTGTTAGTACTAACGATGGTCGTGGTCAAATCACTTTGATCTCTTCTACTACTGCTGGTACAGCGACTGTTACATGTCGTACTGGTACTATGGAAGGTACTACCAAGGTAGAATTCACAGCTGATGCTCCTGGAGTCCGAAACGGCTTCGGTAGTGCTGCTATCGCTGGTGTTGGTGAAATGCATGTTCGTGCTACTGACAACCATATCGTTGCTAGTCGCCAGACTGCTCCTAGTGGTTCAATTGCTGGTCTTAGTTCAGCCTCAATCACTCCAGTGAGTGGTTTTGCAACTATTGAATCATTTGTGTACGACGATGCTGGTGATCCATCATGTGGTGACACATTGGTTTACTCTATTCGTTCAGGTAATGGTAGCCTAGAAGCTGGTCCACTACCACCTACAAGTGCTGCTACTACAGCAGTACGTTCATTGACTCTTCCAGCATCTAGCTGTCTCAATGGTCGTTATGTTGCTTACTTGAACATTTTGAACACTCAAAATTCAGGTAACGTAGTAGTACAAGTGCTCGATCGTTCTACAAGCCCATCTCTTATGACTACAGTCAATGTTCAAATTGACTTGGTAAAACTGGATGCAAAAGTATACGATAACAGCATCTTGACTCGTAACTCAGCTCAAATTGCTGCTACAACAGGTACTGAGCAAAACATTGCTCCAGTAGTCATCAAGACTTTGGATGAGAACAACCGTCCTTTCCAAACTGTTAAGGGCTCTGCAGTTGACCAAGTTGAATGTCGTTTAGTGAGTGGTGCTACATCTAGCGCTCTCTTGGACGGTGTTATCAACAGTGCAACAGGTGTTCGTACTCGTGCAACTACAGTTCAAGCTGACTATATCGAAGGTTCAGCTGGTCTCTACACAGTAAACGTTATTGCTGGTAGTGCTAGTGGTACTTTGACAGTTGAGTGTCGCGACGTTGATGCAATTGGACAACCTTCAGTTCGCTTCAATGTTAGTGTTCGTGCTCCTCAAGTTGAAATCTTTGTTTCTGGTGCTCGTGCTCGTGCTGGTGACCTTACAACAGTAATCGGTCGTATCCGTGATGGAAGCAAACCTGTTACTGGTGAAGAACTACGTCTCCAAATCGATGGTGGCGATGGTGTAGTCGATACTAATGATGGTGGCAGTTATACCTATGCTGATGCAGCACAGAATAGTGCTACTATGGATATAATCTGTTACCTCAATGGTACTGTTCCTACTTCATCATCACAGATTACAGGTAATCTCTTGATGGATGGTGCAGCTTTCTTAGGTGCTGTGAGTGTTGTTCCTTTTGGAACAGTTGGTGGATGTTCTTCAATCTCTGGTGCTGTAGATTCTGGCTGGTATACAGCTAAGGTTTACATGCCATTAGATACAACAGAACGTGATCAGACAATCAATCTCCGCGCTACTGATCTTTCTCGTGCTGAACAACCTCAAGGTCAAATTACTGTCGTGTCTACACGTGGTCTTCCAAGTGAGGCTCGTCAATTGACTGTTATGCCTATGTCACAAGAAGTAGGTATCAACCAAGACATCCCTACTATCATGTTTGTTCGTGATAGCCGTGGTTTCGGTCTCTCTTGTACTTCTTCTGGTGCTGTTAACCCAGCTAATACCAATGGTGAAACTGGTCCTGATCAATGTAGTGATGCTATGAATGGAGTTGTTCCAACTACTACTACTCCTTCAATCGGAATCAACCGCACTCAAGGTGTTAATGGTCTAGTTGGATACTTATCTGTAAATCCTACAACTAGCGAAAACGTATACGTTTACAGCCGCGCTGTTCCTCCTGCTGCTGTTAACGATGGTGTTGCCAATGATACAACACAGCGTTATATCGTATCTAACCTTGGTGGTGGAGCATACTTCATGGTTGCTCGTGCTAAGGATCGTGCTGACCGTGCTGAATGGAGAGTTGAGCTACATGACTCAAGTGGAGTCGAGCTCCAAGCTCCTTTGGTCCAAGTCAACATCGTTCCAAACCGTGTAACTACTGAATTCTCATTGGGTTCAACTATTCCAGATTGGAATAACACTTTGATCGCATTCGTTCGTGATCAAAACAATGATCCTGTTACTACTTTGAACAATCAACGTGCTGGTGGTACATTCCCAACCAACAACTTCACTTCTTTTGCGGTTACTCGCTCTGGTTCTGATGTCGCTGATATTCAACCAAACACCAATGCTGGCTTAATCCCTGCTGGTGCAAGTACAGATCTTCTCCATGATGGTACAAACCCAATCGGAAGTGGTCTTTATCTCTTCAATGTAGATACAATCAGTTCTGCATCTGTAGGAACTGTTTCAATCAAGGTTAGCTTGAATCAAGCTACAAACCCTGAAAGTACAGCTAGCTACCGTGTTCAAGATCCAAGTTTGTCATTTGACGCTTGGCCAAATCGTTTGGGTTCATCAAATGTAGTTCCTTTGACTATCATTGTTCGTGATGATCAAGGTACTCCTTTGACACTTGGCACAACAACTCCTTTAGCACAAGTTGAAGTAGTTCGTGGCAGTGGTAACCTCGAGGGTGTCAATGCCGTTTCACCTGGCAGTGGCCTCCGCGTAGATGTTGCTACCTCACTCGACGGTGTATTCGTTGCTAGCTATAAGGCATCTTCAGTTACTGAGGGTGTTGACTTAGTTGCTCGTCTCAACGCTGTTAGCTCTCGTGTTGAACAACGTCTTTCTCTCAACGTAAACTAGTTCTTACTAGTAGACGTTCGCAATAAACAATCAAGCCGCTTCCTAGCAATAGGGGCGGCTTTTTTGTTACCTGAAATTTACCTTAGCACTTGAAGTAAGAAGTAAAGGGGAAGAGTTAAGAAGTTTGTGAGCAGAATATGAGCGCTCAGATGTTTCAATCCGCAATTGCGGAGACATGGCTCATACATTTCTTACCTCTTCCATCTTACCTTTTACTTCCTGCAAGCGCGGTGTACAATCAACTGGTTCCTTTAGTTTTTAATACAAAGTTTATGAAACGACTGAGCTATTTATTTTTGATCCCACTTGTTCTTTTTTCTCAAGTACAATTAACGTTAGCAGCTGCCCAATTCTCAGATCTTGCAGGAGTTGCTGGTGATCAACTAGACGCAATTACTAGTCTATCTAGTAGTGGAGTTATCAAGGGGTATGGAGATGGTACATTTAGACCGCAAGCACTGATTAGTGAAAAAGAGTGGGGATTATTGGTTAGTAGAGCTATTCATGATCAAGATGATACTGGCCTAACTGATCAGCCTATTACTCGATTAGGCGCTTTGTATCTATTGAGTGCGATGTGGCACTTGGATTGGCATCAAGAAACACTTGCTGCGAACTTTAGTGATGTCTATAGCAATTCTGATATACAAGTGGTCAACTACTTTAGTCGCAAGGGGATTATTCATGGTAGATCTACTACTGAGTTTGTTCCACAGGGAATGCTGACTAGAGCTGAGGCAGCTAAAGTTCTTTCGTTGGCGCAAAGCAATGTACTAACTAATGGTCAAATTAATCAGACAAACAATATTTCTTCATCGGTTCCTTTGACATCCGCTGGGCTACAAGTAACTCAGAATGTTGTGGAAATTATAGATGTATCTCCCCTAAACCTTGGCCCTGGTCAAACAGGTACTTTATTATTCACTATTAAAAACAATGGTGATCTAGAGACCGGCCTACAGGAGGGGACTGATTATAGGGTGTCTGTACTAAGCGGTGATGTGCACGTAACTAGTGTTTCTGAATTAGGTAACGGGCTTTATCAAGCAATGTTTCAAGCTTCTACCAATGCAGCGGCAGGACCAGTTAATATTCAAATTACGGCATTTATGGGAACTACTTTCCATACTGATATAAATCAGTTTTTACAGCAAAGAGCTGAGGCCCAGGTTTCTTTGGCGCAGTTGGTGCCAAATCGTCTCTATAGTAATCAAAAAGCTCAAATTATCGTTACTCCTCAGGGGATCGGGGGATCTAGTGTTACCGGTTTAGATATTAGTGCTGAGGTTACTCATGGTGCGGGTACTATTATTGAGCCAGTAGTTGAGTCTCCTGTCGGTAGTGGTATTTATATTGGCACCTATCAAGCGACTGGAAGCGGTGGACAAGATGTAGAAATTACAGTGCGAGTAAACAATCTCTCTTCTCGCCCTCAGACAGTAGTTACTGGGCACATCCTTTAAAGCGCTTCTAGCAATGCTTAATTACTATTATCTCTTGCTGATGCTGTCGTTCCGAGTTTATAAAATGTTGAGAGTAGTTGTAAAGCGGTTCTTTGGCTTTTCTTTGCTATCGGTTGGGTGTTTAGCCTACAATCTTTAAGGTAATTAACTCTTATGTTTATGATGAAATTGCGTCTTTATACGCGTTTTATCTCTTTGGCACTGGTGGGATCTGTAGTTTTGGCGCCACTGGCCCAAGCTGCTTTCTCGGATGTGTCTGGAGGTGAATTCGCACAATATATCAATGACCTTAGTACTCGTGGAGTACTTGGTGGTTCAGGTGGAAATTTTTATCCTACTCTCAACCTCACTCGTGGTGAGTTGGCTAAAGTATTAGTAAGTGCTGCAAGTTTGCCAGTCGTGACTACTAGTACCAGAAGTTTTAGTGATGTGGCTGCTAGCAATTCATTCTATGGTCCTATTATGACCTTGGCTGCACGCGGTACGGTCAATGGCTATAGCGATGGAACTTTCCGTCCAAATGCTAATGTTACTCGCGGTGAATTTTCTAAAATGGTTGTAGGATCTTTTGGCTTCCAAACCAATACTCAAGGTGGTCCACATTTTAGTATGGATGTACCTACTAGCAACACTTTCTACTCTTTCGTAGAGACTTTGTATGCTTTGAATGTTATCAATGGTTATAGTGCTTCAACATTCGGAGTAAATGATAGTGTTACTCGTGAACAAATGGCCAAGATTGTTAGCCGTGGCATTATGGCAAAAGCAGGAACACTTGAGTCTCGCCCAGGTACAAGCGGCGCCCTCAAAGAATTCCCATTGTCATTCAATTATGCTTTCCCTCGTTTGCACTTAGTGCCTGATGCTGATGCTAATCAAGTAGAAGTAACAGCACAAAGATTTCCTCATTTAGAGGGTGGTTATATGTATGAGTTGTGGGCAAAAGATGCTACTACTTCATATAGCCTTGCTCGTTTCAATGTTGCAGGTGGTGTGTTGGTTAGTGATCGTGAACTTCCAGTTACTACCACTATTGCTTTGCCAGTGCCATATCGCACAGTAAGTAGTTTTGCAGTGACTGTTGAGCCAAAGAACGATGGTGATATCAATGCATCTCACACTATAGCTGTTCGTGGCCTTCCATCTTCAGGTAGTAGTGCTTTTGATTTAGATTTCCCAGTTGGTTATGGTAATACCAATGCAACTGCTCGTATCTATGGTACTGGGCATGATGTATTGAGTGTCAGTTTCGATAATCTTCCTAGCTTAAGTAGTATTGGTTGGCAGTACCAAGCATGGTATGTCAAAGATGGTAATGCTGTGAGTGCTGGTTTATTCCAAGGAAATGGTGTAGGTACTATGTTCCGCAGTGGTACTTTGCCAGTAGATTTGTTCACTGTTCAACAAGTGAAAGTCTCAGTTGAACCAATGCCAGATGATGCTACAGCACCTTCTTTGGTAGTTTGGTCAGCAAGTGTTCCTGGTGCTCCCACTCCTACTAGTACTGTTGTGGGTGCCGTTAGCAGTGATCCAACTCATGATACTGACCTCTACAAAGGTCTGACTACATCAATGACCACTTCTTCACTTCGTGCTCGTACTGTGACTAA
Organism: uncultured Candidatus Peribacteria bacterium; assembly: GCA_964514565.1. Lineage (GTDB taxonomy): Bacteria > Patescibacteriota > Gracilibacteria > RBG-16-42-10 > RBG-16-42-10 > JAGNZB01. The sequence continues at coordinate 119,811 of CAZERA010000001.1, forward strand.
GACTGATACTGCTCAGAAAGTAATTATTCAGGCATATGCAGCAGCTCCAGTGGTTGCCGAGAATCAAGATCAAGCAATTGTAGTAAAAGTATCTGATCTCAATGGTAAGCCAATCAGTGATCTCAATCTTACTTTTAGTCGTGTTGAAGGTCCAAGTGCAAACTTCAATGATCCTCAAGAGATTGGAAATAATTCAGGTATATACATTGGTAGTTATCGCAATAGTGAAGATGTCTCAACCACTGATACAGCTATTGTTCGTATTCAATCTGATGGTCAAAATTCAAGCTCTTCATCAAGTTCAGTAGTTACTGTGCCTGCTGTTGATGTTCAGTTTACAGTTTCTTCATCAACTGTGATTGGTTCAGCACGTACTATGGAAATCGATGTTCCTCGTCTCGAGACAACATTTGACGAAAATAATACTAATTCAACTCAAAGTGACGTAATTGTATTGGCTACTGTACTTGATAGTAACCGCAAGGCTGTTGAGAGTGTATTAAGTAGTGATCTCACCCTTCAGTCACAAAGTACAAATGCTACTGGTTATACTGATAACAATATTAAATATTTCACTTTGGATGATCGTTTCTTCGGTCTAGATCGTGAAACAAGTAATATTACAGTAAGTAGAACATTCAACGTTCAACTTATTCCTGGTACTTCGGATGATTTTGCTCCGATTACCTCTGATCAGTACACCTTGCGAGCTAAGTTTATCGCAAGAACAAACTAAGTTTATCTAAGTAGTTACAATCAAGCCGCTTCTCTAGAAACAGAGGGCGGCTTTTTTGTTGGCTGACTTTTAGCTCACGCGAGAGATGTCTCAACAACAATCTTTTGTTGGGCTGATGAGGTAAGAAGTAAAAGGGAAAAGTGAAGAAGTATATAAACAAAGTAAGCAAGTTCAATAGCTACAATCCGCAATTGCGGACCCCAGGCCCATACATTTCTTACCTTTTACTTCTTACTTTTTACCTCCCAAGACTACTTGATAAGTAACAGTCTATTCAGTAACGTCTTCCTTTGTAGTATCTCTTACCTCTTAAAAATATATGTCCAATCAAAATAAGCTTTATACTCAGATCTTGTGTACAACTTTAGTTGCAGTTCTTTTTAATGTCGGTGTCGCTCGTGCAATGGATTATCCTGATTTAGATTATGATCAGGCTTATCTTCCAGGCATCATGGGGATGACCACTTCTGGAATAGTCCAGGGATATGAGGATGGTACATTTAGACCTGATAGTTATGTTTCTAGAATCGAAGCGCTTAAAATCATCTTGAAGAGTGCAAGTATTGGGGTCGTACCAATGAGCAGTACTCAATATATCGCGCCAGCAGTTGATAGTTATGGTGTTGTGGTTCAACCAACAGTCAGTCCTTTGATGTCTCCATCAATTGCCTTTCCTGATGTCCCATTGGACAGTTGGTATGCTCCCTATGTGAATACAGGTGAGCAAAAAGAAATCATCCATGGATACCCTGATGGCATGTTTAGACCTCAGGCGTATGTGAGTCGTGTCGAAGCATATAAGATGCTTTTTAGATCATTTGGTGTGCTGCTTGATGCTCCAGTTGAAGGAGAGGATTGGTTCACTCCATACGTCAAATACGCACTTGATCACAATTTAGCTAATTTTGGTGATAATCCTCGATTGGATCTCAGTAACAGTACTGCTCTCATCACTCGTGCTGAGTTTACTGATCTCGCTTTCCGTTTACGCAATATCTCAGCCAAGATGCCTGCCTCAAAATTTAGCGAGAGTAGTTATCCCACTATTAGCATTGATTATAGCGACGCCAATGCTGATTTGTTTGGTGCAACTACAACCAATAAAAAAGTAGCATTAGCTGATCGTCATTACCTGCCTATGAGCATTGATGCCAAGACCTACGTCTATACAGCAAGAAACTATGCTGAAGCCAAAGCTATCGCACAAGCTAAATTCAAAAAGAGTATCAATTATGATGGTATCAATTTAGCTCATGATAATTTTGCTGCCGGAGCGTACGATTTCTCTGTAGCTGTATGGAATAGTCCATTTGAAAAGACTGGCCTTACTTATGCTCAATGGTATGCCATGAAAGCAACTACAATGTTACAAGAAGGTTACCTCAAAGATAAAGTTCTATAAGCAGTCAAAAGGAAGAGGGTTGAAGACTAAAAAACTTCAACCCTTTTTTATTGTGAGTTTGATTACTAATTCTGTGCCGGTCTAGTAGTCTCAATGATTAGCTGCACGCTTACATTATCATTCCATCTGTTGGTGTTCATTCTCACAGCTGCATCTATTGGAGCTCGAAAGCTGTTTTGATCGGTGTTGAAGGCAATGGCTGTAACCATTTGACCGCTTTCATTATGTTGGAATTGAACCTTCCAGTGCTTTTTCTCAGTTCCCAAAGGTTGTACCTTCAGTGGTTGTAAATTTCGGAGTAGAAATAATGGTTTAGCATTACCAATACCAAATGGTTCAAACTTATCCAAGCTACTATGTGTCTCAAGCGTGATGTCTTGAGGAAAGATTTCGGTATCTAGTAACAGTTCACGTGGTGGTAATGGTAAATAGTAACTACAAAACTCATTGATTGCTTTGATGAAAGCATCTTTCTGGTCTAAAGCCAAAGAAAAGCCTGCTGCTTGCGCATGACCTCCAGCTCTGAGTAAATAGGGCCTCATCTCCTCTATCACTTCCATGAGGTCTACTTGAGGAATACTACGCATAGAGCCTACAATCACGTCTTCGCGTTGTTCTAATATCGCTACCGGCCTTTGATATTTCTCCGCTAATTTGCTTGCTGCTAGTCCAATCACACCAGGATGAAAACTATCGCTACAGGCTACCAATATGGGGCCAGCTGTATCTTGTTTTTGGACTAGATTGTCCGCGAGCAAGAAAGCACTTTCGGCTACCTTCTTGCGCTCAGTATTAAGTTCCTCTAACGCTATTACCAATGATTGCGCTTGGATTGGATCAATTGCTAATAGTAATTGAAGACTAAGGCTAGCTTCTGCCATCCTGCCTGCAGCATTCAGTCTGGGACCTAATTTAAATCCTACAGTCTCTGCTGTACAAAATGGATCATTGTGACCCGCAATTTCTAATAAACCCCTGATCCCTGGTCGGCGTTGTTTAGAGAGGACTTGGAGACCGTAATAAACAATTTGACGATTTTCACCCACCAGCGATCCCATATCTGCAATTGTACCAAGCGTTGCTAAATCAAGCGCCCACTTACTAAAGGCAATTGCGTCGTTTTCAGTTAGTAATCTCTTGGCAAGCGCACAGGCTAATTTATAGGCGACTCCACTTCCGGTTAGCTCTCTATCAGGGTAGGTCTCAGTTTCGATCTTAGGATGCAGTATAGCGAACGCAGGCGGTATCTTTTCTGGAATAGTGTGATGATCAGTAATGATCACATCTACTCCCAATGACTGGGCCAAAGTAATTTCTTGAAAACAACTAATACCATTGTCTACAGTGATAATGATCCCGATCTTTTCTTTTTTTGCCTCTACTACAGTTTTAGCGCTGAGCCCATAGCCATCTTTTACTCGATGGGGCAGCTTGAAATGTACTGGATAGCCAATGTGTCTGAAGAAATCTAGCAAAACAGCAGTGCCTGAAATGCCGTCGAGGTCATAATCACCAGCTACAATGATACCTTCTTTGTTGTCGATTGCTTTTACTATTCTATCGACTGCTTTTTCCATATCCAAAAACAAATAAGGATCATGAATGCCTTGCTCGTAACTAAAGCGAAAAAAGCTAGGATCTTTGATATTCCTAGCTTTCTGTAGTACTTCAGCCAGAGGCTCAGTGACTGAGCGTGGCTGAAGTATTCGCCAATGTACGAGGGGGAGATTCTGATCCATCAAAACTACTTAGAATTATTTGCGGCCAGCGTTAGCAGATTTAGGTGCGGTTGCTTTATGCCATACCACGAGTAGTAGTGAAGCGATAAAGATTGATGAATAGGTACCGACTGCGATACCCACCACTAGAGCCAAGACAAAGTTTCTAATCGTGCTACCAGCAAAGACAAAGAGGGCAATCAAAGTGATCAGAGTAGTCAATGATGTGTTGATTGAACGCGCTAGGGTCTCGTTTAAGCTGCGATTTACGATCTCACCAATTGATGTCTTGCCTGTAGAACGAGTCACATTTTCACGGACGCGATCAAATACTACGATGGTGTCATGCACTGAGAAACCCATTACAGTAAGCAGAGCAGTAATGAAAAGTGTGTCTACCTCCAAGCGGAACACTGAGAATACACCGATGGTAATGATCAAATCATGAATCAGAGCTACTACTGCAACGATACCGAAACGCCATGGATTGAGTGTCTTTGGTACTTTGCGGAAAGCATAAGTGATGAACAAAATGATGAAGAGTGCAGCGACTGCAAGAGATTTGAAGGCATTGGTTTTGAGAGTAGCTCCAATAGTAGGCCCAATTGTTTCAAAACGTAGTTCCTGCACCTCTTGGTTGTTGTTGATAAGCTTGAATTGATCCAACAATTTCTGACGAGTTTCATTGTTGATATGCTTCATGCGCAATACAAATCCATTGTTTTCAGTAGGTTGTACTACGGTGTTGCTCAAGTCTGGATTGCTTTCTGCCTCCTGAAGACCATTGGCACTTGCTGCTGGTGTAGCAGTAGGATCAGCGATCTTTTGGGCATAGGCGATTGGTAGCAATGATGTCTGCTTGACTACAATGTGAGTCTTGTTGATTGCATCTTGTACTTGTTGAGAGGTGACTGCTTGATTGAATTTAACTTCCATCAAAGTACCACCAGTAAAGTCGATACCGGTATGGAGACCATTGGTAAAGAGGGATACAAGCGTAATGATGATCAAGATACCAGAGAAGCCAAAGAATAATTTGTCATTCTTAACAAATTGGATATTGCTATGAGTATCACTAAATCCACACTTCCATAGTTTGGGATTCTTGAACCAACGATAACCTAGATCAATGAATGTACGAGTAAGATTGATAGCAGTAAACATACTGATCAAAATACCAATTGCCAAGGTAATAGCGAAACCCTTGATGATGTTGGTACCGAAAATAAATAGAATAAGACAAGTAATTAAACTTGAGAGGTTAGAGTCGTGAATTGAAGTCCAAGCGCGGTTGAAACCAGCTTTGATTGAAGCTTCTAGGCTCTTGCCACTTACTAGCTCTTCTTTTAGACGTTCAAAGATCAAGATGTTTGCATCCACGGCCATACCAATAGACAGGATAAATCCGGCTATACCAGCCAAGGTAAGGGTAATGTGGAAAGTTTGGAAAACAGCAGCACTAATGATGCCGTAGAGTGTAAGACCAAGTAATGCTGCTAAACCTGGTAGGCGATAGTAAAGCAACATGAAGACGATCAGTACTAATAAACCGACCATGCCGGCTTTGAGAGCATTGGCGAGTGCGTCTTGACCCAATGTAGCACCTACGGTGTTTTGACCGATCAAGATTACTGGGGCAGGTAAAGCACCAGTATTCAAATTGGTAGCTAGGTCATTTGCTTGAGCAGCAGTAAAGCTACCGGTAATAATCGCTTCACCACTGTCGATTACTGTTTGCACAGTTGGAGCAGAGATATTTTCATCATCCAAGAAAATACCAATTGGTTTGTTGAGATTCTTCTTTGTGAGTTCAGTAAATAATTTCTTACCTTCGTCATTGAATTGGATCTGTACAATATAGCCCACTCCGTTGGAGTTTATAGCTGCATTAGCATGACTAAATTGCTTACCAGTGAGCCCAGTACTTACCCAACCATCAAGTGGTTTAGCTGGTTTTTTCTTGAGCAGTAATTCCTGTCGTTTTACTTTTACTGTCTCGGTCTTGTTGGTGACTTGAATGATATGATAACCAAATTCAGTTTCGATAGGGCCGACAATAGTATCTTTTTGAGCGCCAAATGCAGCATCCTCAAAGTTTTTCGTCATTTCGCCCTTGGTGAACGTGCCCAAACTACCACCTTTGGTGTTACTCAAAGCATCATCAGAGTTCTCAGTTACTTCTTTAGCAAAAGTATCTTTAGTGACACGGGCCTTGATATCGTCAGCTAGTTTTTTTGCTTCTTCTTTGCTGCGAGTAACGTTTGGGCTAGCACGGTTAGCGCCTGTGTAGCTAATTAAAATATGATTTGCTTCCACCCCTTCTTCTTTTTTTGTATCAAGAATCTTTTCTACATACGCTGCGTCTGGTGTCTCGATCATCACCAACTTTCCAGCAGGTAATTGACTAATTTGTGGCCAAATTGCTGGATCAACACCATTCTCACTTTGGAAATCTATTTCGCCGCCAGTAGAAATATTTTTACCTTCAGACTTTTCTTTTACAATTTTAGTAAAGTCAGCACCAGGTTTTTCAGTGTCTTTCAAAATTGCCCTAGCACGTACTAATACATCAGCATTGTATTGATCATTGGCTTTTTTCTCTTCTGGAGACCATTCATCTTTTTGTTCTTTGAATTCCAGCTGTACAGTTTTACCTACACGATTGATTGCTTCATTGATGTCTTTGACACCTGGGAGCTCTACCAAAATATAGTGGTCATCACCAAGCTGAGATGTTTGTACTACTGCTTCAGATACGCCCAAAGCATTGATACGACGATCCATTACGCCCTTGATGCCCTCTACTACTGAGGTGCGATCACCGACAGGTATGTTGCTAGTATCTACCCGATAACGAAGCTGGGTACCACCTTGCAGATCTAGACCCAAACTAAACTTGATGTTGTTGATTGACTCAGCAATGCTGCCAGAGTCAGGAGTGCTACCAAGTACAGATTGTTTGATACTGGTAGGAGCACTAATAAAACCTAAACCTAAGGCGATAATACAGATTAGTACTACACGCGCCCATAATTGTCTCAACATAGTAAAAAAAGTAAAAGAAGAACGCGCCGAATATAGCATAGACTATGAGGAGAATCTATCTTATTGTCACTATCCTTTTTTGCCTGCTTTTGGGGCTCATTATTAACCTCTTTTCTGTCAAGCAGAATTATTTCATTTCTGAGCAGATAAAGTGCTTCTTGCCACTAACCTTTTTCTTTATGAGAAGTATTAATAAAGCAGTTTTACTTGGTAACTTAGCAGCTGACCCTGATGAGAAGGTTTTACCCAAGGGGCAGTCAATGGTTTCATTTCCCTTGGCAACTCACCGTGAGTATGAGCAAGACGGTGAAAGAAAAAAGTCTACTGACTTTCATCGTATTGTAATCTGGGGTAAGTTGGCCCAAGTAGCAAAACAGTATTTGGCTAAAGGGTCGGCTGTCTACTTGGAAGGCAAGATCGTCAATCGTACCTATGCCGACCAAGGTGGTGATCGTAGATTCATTACTGAAATCGTTGCGGATGAAATCAATATCTTGACTTGGAAAACTGAAAAGGAGCAGGCGAAGATCGTGGGCAGTACGGGGCTAGCAAGTGGAACTAATTGATATTTATGACTGCGAAATTACCAATTACACCTTTGGCCAAGGCCGCTCATGACATGCGCACGTTGCTCACCTTACTGCAAGCTGACTTACTACACTGGCAGAATAAAATTGAGGAGTCGGATGCCAATCCCAATATGGTGCGAGAAGCGACTGCCATGTACACCCACACCCAAAGGTTGGGTGACTTGTTGGGCTCGCTATTGTTGCAAAATAAACAGTTAGTCGAGCCCACGGTATTTGATCTGCAGCAGTTGATCCATGATGTGCTTGATACTTATCAACAATCTTTTCCTGGAGTGAAATTTACTTTCTCTTGTAAAGGTGAAGCTTTGATCAGTGGGCTACCAGAAGAAATAAAGATTGTGATTCAGAATATTCTTGAGAATGCACTGAAATATGGCCAAAATCATGATGTTGATCCTGTGATTGATTGTCAGTTGATACGAATAGGCCAGAAATATCAGCTTACCATTACTGATCAGGGAGCCGGAATTGCTAAACAGGATCTTAATAAGGTTTTTATCCCCTTCTTTAGAGGTAAAAATGCTACGCTACCTGGCAGTGGTTTAGGTTTAGCGATAGCGAGAGAGATTGTTCTCCACCACAACGGTAGAATTACTATTAAAAGCATAGTAAATCAGGGCACGGAGGTGGTTATTATCTTGCCTATAACTTAATGTTTATTGAGGAGTGAATAACAAATAGTGAATAATGAATAGTTTAAGAGCATGGGGATAACGCCAAACAACAAAGAAAGTGGCTAAACTTTTCACTATTAATCATTCATTATTCACTATCTTCCGCCCGCCTCTTTTAAAACGAGACTACACTACCCACTTTCCTTCCCTGTCAAACTAATATATAGTACGCAGTCACTCTCACTACGAGAGGCTATGGTACAATACAATGATACGCCAATTTATTTTTGATCATCCCTCCATGGAAAGCGCGACCAAACGACCTTGTACTCATCGATTCTTGATCGGCTTGCTTTTAGCTAGCTTGGTTTTAGTAACTAGTATTGATAAAGAATTGGTTATTGCTGTATTGAGGCAGGTAACTGTGGCCACAGTAGCTATACCTCCAGTCCAAGCTAGTTCTAATGTGTCACCCTATGGTGACAATGTGCTTGCTGCTCAATCCCAACCATATCTTTCTGATGCAGAAACTGTTAGCAAATATTCAGCTGTCCAGGCTACTTGGGAACAAAGTGCTGATGCAGATGTCAGTGTATGGGTGAGTAATGGTGGTGACTGGAGCGCCTTAGAAAATGACCCAGATGCTGATGTGGGTATTAGTTTGCCAGTATTACTGACTCCTGCTACTCAACTCCAAATCAAAACGGCGGTTCGAAAAGGTACTGTAAAAAACATGCAGGTCAATTTGCTTGATCCAGGTGAGCAAGATGCTAGTCTTTTACCACAAGCTTCTGCTGATGAGACTGTTTTGACTCGTGCTCAGTGGGGAGCCGATGAGTCTCTTCGTCTGCGCGAAACTCGTGATCGTATTCGTGCTGATGCTGCTAAAAAGGCTACTCCGAAGCCTGCAGAAACCAAAACACCTACACCAGCTCCAGTTGCTCCTACTACTGATACGCAGCAATCTGATTCTTCAGAATATGGTCCCAACTGTAGCATTCTCCAATCTAAATATCCTGACGAGTTCAAGGTCGGCCAAGTGATCTCTAGTGATACAGCTGGTAAAGCTTTTACCTGGCCAATTGCGTATACATTAAAGTTACGTAAAATTGTGGTTCATCACACGGATATGGAGATCAAAGATTATGATCAGAGTGGAACTATTGATAAAGCTGACTACGCAGCGGCGGTCCGGTCTATTTATTATTTCCATGCTATCTCTCGAGATTGGGGTGATATCGGGTACAACTATTTAATTGATCCAGCTGGTCATATCTATGAGGGTAGAGCAGGTGGTGATATGGCTATTGCTGCTCATACACTCTGTAAAAACAATGGGTCTCTTGGCGTGGCTTTACTTGGAAATTTCCAAAATCAAAATCCTACCCCCGCCGCTTTACAAGCTTTACAAAGTTTAATTGCTGCCAAGACACAAGCTTACGGTATCGATTCGCAAGGCATGGGAATGTTTTATGGTAGTTTGTTACCCAATATAATTGGTCACCGTAATGTTCGTGCTACTAGCTGTCCAGGTGATGCTCTCTATGCACTTTTACCTTCACTACGTAGCGGTACTTTAGCTACTCCCGAGAATGTTATTTTCCCTGCTACTGATACTAGTACTTATCGAAAACCATCGACCTTCACGAGTCCAGTGATTCCAGAGACAAGCAAGCTGTATAGATCGCAAGCTCAATCTGTCACTGCCAGTGTCGTTGTTGAGCCAGGGAAGACAGCCAAGCCAACTATTACATTTCAAAACTTAGGCACTACTACTTGGAATCAAGATACTGTGATTCGGCCTGTTTATTTAGAAAAGGGAGCAAGTCTTCTCAAACAAGCTAAACAACAACAAGACCTTGTTTCACCCAACGGTCTAGCTACTTTTGCTCCTGAGCTGGTATTTGATAGCAAATTGTCGGGACGCGCTTTCATTATTGAATTTTATGTAGTAGCCAACAATCAAATAGAGCTCAATACTGAGAGAGCAAAAGTAAATGTCCAGGTGACTGATCAATCCAAGAGTGATGTGACTTTAAATGGTGTACCTCTCGACCAGCTCAAAACCACGTTGAGTCAGAATGCCATTGCTGCTCAATTGTTGAAATCAAGTGATCATGTGACCCAATTTCTCAGCCAAGAAATAGGTGGTCCTACCACAGCAAGTGCAAGTACTTTGGCTAAGAATATTCGAATCAAATTACAAGCACCTACTGATTCTTCAGTCGCTCTCGCTAGCAGTGATGCTAGTGTGATTATTGATAACCGGACTGTCGCTTCACTGGTACAAGGCAACACTATAATTATTGTTCCACAGTCAGCAGGCCTCTTGGTAAAACTCGGCAAAACTACTTATGACGGAGCTGTTGTTCGTCTGGTGCCTCAAGGTCAGGATGGCAAAGTTACTTTGGTAAATCTTTCTAATGTTCCAGACTGGAATAAGTCTCTCAATGACAATGTTTACCGCGATACCATGGAATGGAGAATTGTTGGAGGTAAGCTTGTCACTATCAATGAGTTACCTGTAGAGCATTACCTACTAGGTTTGGCTGAAGTATCAAATACTGCCCATCCTGAAAAACAAAAAACGATGGCAATCATTGCCCGTAGTTATGCTCAGTACTATTTGACTAAGGCTCAGAAATTCCCTGGCATGCCTTATAACCTAGATGATGATCCTAATAGTTCTCAGAAGTACTTAGGATATGGATATGAAATGCGTTCACCAAACTTTGCTGCCGCTGTAGAAGCAACAAATAATCAAGTAGTGACGTATCAAGGTGAAGTAGTAAAAACACCTTATTTTAATAAGAGCGACGGTCGTACTCGTAGTGCTCAGGAAGTTTGGGGATGGACCAATACACCATACCTAGTATCAGTACCTGATCCACTCTGTAAGAGTGATGATCAAAAGCTAAGTGGTCATGGCGTTGGTTTGTCAGGTTGTGGTGCTGATGGAGCTGCTGCCCGGGGATATACCGCCGAGCAGATTCTCCATTATTACTACCCTGGTACTATTATTTCGACTCTGTAATTAGTTCTGGTTGTTTGTCTCCAGCAGCGACTACTTCATCTGGTTCACTAGTGTCAGCCACAAAGATAGTGAATGAAGCCACATTGTCGTCTTTGTCGAGTCTCATCACAATTACGCCTTGAGTTGAGCGGCCAATTACCGGAATAGCCTGTACCGGTATTCTGATGATTTGACCTTGGCTTGATGTCACCATGACATCAGATGGCATGTCAGCTGCGGTGACGAAGTATGCTCCGACGAGTGGTCCAGTCTTGCTGGTTACTTTTGCTACACGCACACCACTACCACCACGTTTTTGAGGAGCGAATTCTTTCTTCTTACTCATTTTGCCATAACCATGTTCACTGAGTACCAAGACATTACCGTCTTCTTCAGGTACTTTGATTAGTTGTACGACACTATCGTCCTTCTTCACACGAATACCACGCACACCTTGGCTTGCACGGCCCATTGCACGTACATCAGACTCATGGAAGAGTACGCTTTGGCCTTGACTAGTGATGAGCATCATATGGTCTTTACCTGAGGTAGGACGTACCCATGATAATTGCTCGGTATCTTTTAGTTTGATTGCGATTAGTCCTGAAGCACGCACATTGGCAAAGTCAGTGATAGCTGTCTTTTTGATAGTGCCACCAGTGGTAGCCATGAAGTAGAATTGATTTACTTCTTTGTCTTCTTTCTCAACAGGCAACATTGCTGTAATTCTTTCTTCGGGACGTAGTTGCAAGAGATTCACAATCGCTTGTCCTTTTGCTGTACGTGAGGCTTGAGGGATTTCCCAAGTTTTCAGTCTGAATACCCGACCAGTAGAGGTGAAGAACAAGAGCTCAGTATGCGTAGTAGTACTGACAATATGTTCTACTTGGTCCTCGTCTTTGGTAGTGATACCAGAGACACCCTTACCACCACGATGCTGTGAACGGTAGGTAGAAGGTGGTAGACGCTTGATATAGTTACCTTGAGTCAACATTACCACCATAGCCTCATCAGGAATCAAATCCTCTTCAGAAAAGCCCTTGAGTGATTTCTTGATCAACTTAGTACGACGTTTGTCACCGTATTTAGTTTGGATCTCAGCAAGCTCTTGTTTGATGATGCTGGTTATTCTTTCTTCGCTAGCTAGGATACTTTGGAGGTCAGCGATCAAAGCCAATATTTTTTGGTATTCATCAAGCAATCTTTGGCGTTCCAGACCTGCTAATTGTTGCAAGCGCATTTCTAGAATCGCTTTAGTTTGGCGTTCTGATAGGCCAAACTTTTCTTGCAAAGAGTTACTTGCTGCTTCTTTAGTTGGAGCTTCACGAATAGTACTAATTACCTCATCAATATGATCTAGTGCTTTATTGAGACCTTCCAAGATATGGGCACGATCTTGGGCGACCTTGAGATCATAAGTTGTACGACGAATCACTACAGTGCGGCGGTGGGCGATGAAGGTTTCAAGTAAGCCCTTGAGATTCATTAGTTTTGGTTGGAGACCATCTACCAAGGCAATCATATTCATATGAAAGTCCATTTGGAGAGTGGTGTACTCAAACAATTGATTCAGAATCTTTTTTGGATAAGCATCCTTTTTGAGCTCGATTACGATCCGGATTTGATCATCTGATTCGTCACGCAAATCACTAATGCCTACAATTTTCTTGTCATTAACCAATGCTGCAATCTTTTCGATCAAGAGAGCTTTATTTACCTGGTAGGGGATCTCAGTAATGATGATGTCGAAGCGGCCTGTTTTCTTTTCTTCAATCTCAGCTACACCACGCATAGTGAATTTGCCGCGGCCCGTTGTATAAGCTTCACGTAATCCTTCACCACCGTAAATAATACCAGCGGTTGGGAAGTCTGGACCGGTGACCACAGTCATCAAGTCATCCACTGTACAGTTTGGATTGTCGATCACCATTTGTAATCCATCGATTACTTCAGTGAGGTTGTGAGGGGGGATTTTAGTAGCCAAACCTACGGCAATACCTTCACTACCATTGAGCAAAAGATTTGGCAGACTAGTAGGCAGTACTGATGGCTCTTCTTCAGAGGCATCAAAGTTGGGACGGAAGTCGACAGTTTCTTTTTCAATGTCGTTACAGAGTTGTTCAGCAAGCGCTGTCATACGTGCCTCAGTGTAACGGTAAGCAGCAGCACTATCACCATCGATAGAACCAAAGTTTCCTTGACCATCTACTAGGGGATAGCGCAGTGAAAATGACTGAGCTAGACGGACCATTGCCCCATAAATTGGTTGATCACCATGGGGGTGGAATTTACCAATTACTTCACCGACAATCTTTGCTGATTTGCGGTATTTAGAATTGGAGCGTAGGCCTTGTTGGTACATGCTATAGATCACACGTCTTTGCACAGGCTTGAGACCATCACGAGCATCAGGCAAGGCACGTGCCACGATGACGGACATAGCGTACTTGAGGTAGCTATCTTGCATCTCAGTGACCAGCTCACGCTGATGCACTTTTCCAATGTCCATAGGACTCAAAAGATTCTCTTCGTTGTTGGGGGTAGACATGACACTAAAAAATAAGCAATTATTCGGCGAGAGAATAGCATAAATCCCAATTAAAAACGAATCCAAACTGATTACTAATTAGCATGCTGTGAGTGAAAACTATTTTGAATACTTATAAGCGTTTAAAGTCGATATTTACCGCTAGATAAATTGAATAAAACGCCTATATTACTTCTTAACTCTTACCTCTTACTTTTTACCTCCCGCAAAAAGTGCTATCATCTTGGCAATTTAACATCACCAGATTTGTTATTGACAAATTTGATTAGAGTGTTATATTTATCAGCTTTCGTTATATTAAATCTATCTGTATGGATTCCAGAATTAAATCTGTTGGTTCTCGAGTAGCCTCAGTTGGTCGTTCACCAAGTTTCATCGGTGGGCTTCGTAAATCTTTTGCTACCGTGCTCACTGCCGGTGCTCTTGCTGCTGCTTGCGGTATAGAGGTCAAAGATGCCGATTTCACAGCTACTCCAGTATCGTTGACACCTGCAGATGGTGGCAGTAGTGAAACAGGCGCTGATGCTCAGAATCCTACTGATACTATTGATGCTTCAGCTCCTGATGTCGTCACCACAGATATAGTAGATGTAGTTATTGTAGATACGGGAACTGATAGTGGCACTCCAGTAGATATGGTTGATGCAAGTATTCCTGTGGATATGCCTATTACTCCCGATGTCACACCAATTACAGATCGTGGTGTTGATGTGCCTGTAGATATGCCACCAGCTGACGTTGGGGTGCCTTGTCGTCCAACTGGAATGCATGTAAGTGGTGACAATATTAATAACTCGTACGATACACAAAGTGCAGTGCCGGTAGTAATTGATACTACAGGTGACTGCTCTGCAACTGGTACTTCATTGGCATTCTCTATTAACTACGGTGTAGCTGGTTCAGTAATTAGACCCGTGTTAGCTATTGATTCAACAAGAAATCAAATCAGAACAAACTTAGATCTTACTGATCCATCATTAGTAGGTTTTCCTGACAACCATAGAAATATTCGTTTAAATACAATGGTTGCAGGCCTCCCAGTTGAAACTAGTTTCTTACGAAAAAGGTATCCAGCAACATTTCAAACAGCTGGTACTGTATTTGGGTCGTTTGTTGGGACTGTTGAATATAATGCTCGCATTCAGTTAAATGACACTAGTACTCCATCACGTCCCGATGACTTTAATAGAGATGCGTTGGTTGGTATTGATCTTACTAATGATACTGGTTCCACACTACTTTGGCATGGAGCTCTCACGACATGTGACTTTTCTGCTACAACTAATCCTTGTATAGATGAGGTGTTGGATGGATCTGGGCGTACTCAGAGATGTTTTATTCCTAATATGTTAACGGCTGATAGGACAAATGGCTTTTGTGATGTTTCAGAGGGAAGAGTATTTACTTATCCAGGCGGCGGAGTTAGCTATGGAATGCAAATTCGAGGCGTTGACTTTAATCGCGTTCGCACAGCAACTCCTGTTGGCGGCTATATAAGAGCAGCGGTTTACATTACTGATATTGCTCAGAATGTAACAATTGGTAATTATCGATTCCGTCGGGGAGACTAATATTTCAAGTATAACGCATTGAATATCTTTAAGGGGTTTAGCTAGCCCCTTTTTAAGTATTATGAAATTGTGCTACAATGTAAGGAAAAACAAAAACAAATGAAAAAAATAGCGATTATAGTTTTTATACTGTGTTTAGTTGCTAATAATGCTATTGATCTAGCTCAAGTAAATAATAAATCGTTAGCTTCATATAGCCAAACAATTACTGTTGATGATTCTGGTGATGCTGATAATCATTCAGGGGCAAACTGTGGTAGCCCTTGTACTTTGAGAAGCGCAATATTAGCGACTAATGCATCAACTGGGACAGTGTTAATTAGATTTAGTTCTGATTTTAGTATTGATGTTCCAACAAATCTAGATGCTCTTCAAGCATCTAATAGTTCAATTGTAATTGATGGTGAAAACCATAATATTGTTATTAATGCGACTTCAACTTCAGTAGATTATGCATTTAGACTCGGTTCTATCATTGATTCGGGGCCAGTATTAATAAACAGTACTATTAGAAACTTAACTTTAACCAATTTCCGTAATGGGATTGTTATTTATGGTGATAACAATACTGTTGAAAATGTTATAGTCCAAGGTCCAGAGGCATCTGGTGTATGTACTAATGAAGGTGAGCGAGGGATATTAGTACTCGGTCGTGATACTGAAGATACTATTGGTAATACCATCAGTAATAGTTATATAACTTGTTACCGTAAGGGCATCATGGCTCAATCTGTGATGGGTATTTCAATTACAGGGAACACAATTATTAGAAATACTTCGAATGCTGACCTAACTACAGTTCCTGATTTTAATGATGCTAATCCTTGTTTTACTGCTGGTATAGAAATTCAGGGCCATTATTTTTTCGGATCTGCTTCAGACCGTAAAAACAATATTACTAATAATGAGATCACTTTTAATGGTTTTGAAACTCCAATTGGTACATGTGTTAGTCAACCATTTCGTTCAGCCGGTATTATTCTTGATTTATATGGAGATACTCCTGTTGCTCATGACACGCCGGCTCATCTCAATCGGATAGCCAACAATGAAATCACTGACAACGTCGGAGATGGTATTAGTGTATTTCAAGCTTATAAGAACGAAATCGTGAGCAATCATATTGCTCGTAATGGGTCAGTACCATCAATTCTCGATGCTACTTCTGATAAAGGAAATGGTATTTCTTTATTTTGTACTGAAGGTGGAATCTCTGGGGCAGTAACTACCGGTAATCTGATGTATCGCAATACGATTGAGCACAATGCAGACAATGGTATTTTTGTCGGTAAGTTTTGTGAAGTGACTAGTACACCTACTTCTGATTCAAATGCATTTAATCCAATTGTCGAAAATACCATTTATGAAAATGGTCGTGTTAGTGGTACGGCTGATCCTAGCAATGATGATGGTATCGGTATTGATCTCCAAGATCAGTCAAATCTGAGCGCTTTTTCATATACTAGTGGCAATACTAATATCAATGAAAATGATACTGCTCTTACTGATGGCGGTAACCAAATGGCAGATACACCTGTGATTACTAGTGCATCTTACAATACAGGACTTTCTACTTGGACAGTAAATGGTACTCAGTTTATACCATCAAGTGGTTCAGGATCTATGGTGGAGCTCTATCAAGTAGGCTGTGCTAGCAATAATCTACCCACCAATTTAACTACTTGTGATTTAGATACATATAGTGGTGCTCCCAATGCGTATGGCTATGGCCAAGGACGTATTTTCTTGGGACGAACATATACTACAACTGGTGAATGGGTGATTAATATTCCTCCAAGTGCTGGTTTCAGTGGAGGTTTGCTTACTGCTACCAATACTATGGTAGATGTAAATCCTAGCTGTGCGACACCTCCTACTGTTTTGGCTGAGTTTGTCGGCGGTGGTAGCAATGCGCTTTGTTCTAGTTCAGAATTCAGTGCCAACTTTTTAGCACAAGCGCCTACACCATTCACATATGGTGGTAATCTGACCAAACTAGTGACACCACAGAGCATCGTACAAGGTGGCACAGGTACTACTATCTTGAGCTTTACCAATACTGGCAATGGCTCATTTGCTTCAGTGGATATTACCGACGCTCTTAGTACTCCCAGTGTGGACTATGTTGCTGGTACGTGTAGTTGGGCAATCAATGCTATGCCAGTTACACCAGGTAACTGTGACTTTACTGCTGATACAATAAATTTGTTTGGATTTTTATCTTTGTTGCCTGGTGCGACTCTGCATGTAGTATTTGATTTTACCGTGCCACTGTCTGCGACACCTGGGCCACATACTAATACAGCAACAGCTACAGTGACTCCTGCATTTGCTGTCGCACCTAGCTCTGCTACATTCCAAGTGACTGCTGCTCCGGCGGCAGTTTATGCTGGAGCATTTAGTAAAATTGTCGCGCCTTCTAGTATCCCCACTAGCGGTACTGGCACTACTATCCTGAATATGACCAATACGGGAAATGATAGTATGTCATCGGTTGTTTTTACTGATAATTTAGCTGATGCCGGTGTTGAGTATGTACCTAGTAGTTGTCATTGGAATATCAATGACGCACCTATTGGTACCAATGAATGTCATTTTACTGGTAACGCGATCAACATGACAGCGTTCCCAGGGCTGGCTCCTAGCGAGACAGTGCAGGTGACGTTTGATTTTACTGTCCCAGCTGATGCGACACCAGGACCACACGTGAATACTGTTTATATCACTACAACGCCAGGAGGATTGCTTGGTTCTACCACTGCAGACTTTGCTGTAACAAGCACACCGCCTCCAGTTTGTACTACTACTGGTACCAATGTCGATGCGACATTTACTGCCAACGGTGTTAGCCATGGTCCATCTATCGAGATGTATCCTAGTGCTTTAGTTTTAGAAAATAGCCATTCAACTCAAGGCGACAATCCCATTAATTTCAACTGGATTGTGGACGGTACCTCACAAGGTACTGGCACCCAAATTACATTGAACCTACCTGCTGGTACTCATGCAGTGACCCATGTCATCAGCGATTGTGATGGATCGTATGATGTAAGTACTATATCAGTAACAATTAAAAACTTACCTGCTGCCCCAGTGAATAGTATGACTCTGCATAAGAGTATTTCACCAGCTACCAATCTCCATATTGGTGATTTAGTGACTGTAGTAGTGCAAGTAGAAAATCCTCTCACCAGTACTGGCTTTACCACTATTGATCTCGCTGACGATCTCAGTGGGCTCAGTAATCTAGTGCCAGTTTGTAACTATAGTGTTGGGTCGATGCCAAGCCTCAGTTCTGATACATGTACTGTTACTACCGGCGGACAAATTTCTTTGGACTTGAGTGTTACACCACTCACTATTGGGCAAAGTCTTTTCATTCGTTACGTCGCTGCAGTGACTGGTACACCAGCTGTTTATCATGATGCTGTTGGCTATCAGTCTTCAGTACCTACTGTGTCTCCATCTCCAGCTGTCGCTAATGCTGACTTTACTGTCGTAGCTGCTGCTCCAGGCGGACCTGTTTGTACGACTACCAGTACGGTTGATGCTAGTTTTAGTCTCAATGGTCAGCCAACACCTTCACAGCTTATTACCGCCGATGCTGGCACTTACAATTTAGTGAATGCAAGCACAAGTGGGGATACCCCAGTGGTATCTCGCTGGTATGTGAATGGTGAATTGCAATCAGAAAATGCTGGTACTTTGACCAGAGCAATTACTGAAAGTACAACCTTTACTTTGCTCAAGGTGGATTGTGACGGTAGTGCTGCGATGGATACTCTCACTGTGTTTATTCCAGATATCAGTGTGCCTCCAACTCCAGATCCAACTGTAAGCCCAACTCCAACTGCCACACCTACTACTACACCTTCGCCAACTGGGTCTCCTACCCCCAGTGCTTCACCCACAGCTACTCCTACAGCGACACCAATACCTACAGTTGGATTTACAGTAGATAAGGAGATCATGAATCCCGTTGCTCTCTATACTACTGATAGTCCCAATCACACCATCAAAATCAAATCGACTATTCACAATACTGGTTCGGCTACGAGCCTCTATACCTTTACTGATCCCGTCAGCAATGTGTTCATGCCTGTAGCACTAGTCAATGATTCAGCTGGTGGTACCAATGAAAGTATTCCTGGTCAGATCAAGGTCAGTGCAATCTCAATTCCTGCCCAAAGCAGCAAAGCAATCATTTATACTTTGATGATCAAATCTGCCACTGATTTCCCACTGAGCACTTATCATCTTGATAGCAATGCTGCTAGTGATGATAGCGATTTCTACCCAGTACGGATCAAAACAGCAAGACTAGGAGACACTAGTAATGATGATCCTGATAATTTGCTTGATGCACCTGACGGTATCGTGGTGAATCTCGGTGACCGCGGTAGTGTAGTTGTGGATCTCGGCAAAGATAAAATTTTGGTTGATGGTGACGGAGACGATTTAGCTATTGCTCTCACCAAAGGAAAAATTACTGTAGCCGCTTCACAAGATGGGAAGACATTTGAAAAACTCCGTGGTACCACTGCTTTTGATTTAACTGATGCTGACATGACATGGGCTCGTTACATCAAGATCACTGACAACAGTGTCGATGCTCTCAATACAGCCAATATCGATGCAGTTTGTCTGCTCAACCTTGGTGTCGGTGTTGCTGACACCTCACAAGTTACCTTGGCCTCAGATAATCGTACCAATGCTGTGCCTGCTTATATTGATGTGACATCAGCTTTTGATGAACCACTCAGTAGTAGTGACTGTCGTAGTCCTAAAGCTGCTGTTGCTAAACAAGCTAGAACTATTGAACTAGAACCTCCTGCACCGGTGGCTCCTTATGTGCCTACACCGATTATAACACCCGCTGCACCAGTGATTCCTGAACCTATTCCAGTTGTACAGTTACCAAAAACAGGACCAGAGAATGTAGTATTTGTTCTGGGGGCAGCTTTATTGGCTGCTTGGTTGTTCCGTTCTCGTCTCATGCCCAAACGACTCAAAGTAAAAGTTACAGATGAGCAGGTAGGCCGAAAGTAATTGGTGCTGGCAACCTATTGTTGTCATTGTGTCTGTTCTGCCAATTGCCTAGGCTTATTGTGCCGTCGCTCATGACAGAAAAACTGAAGCGATCACCTGAATGCGTAAGGTGTCTGAGGTGACCTGCAGTTTCATGCTGCGGTCCGCGTTCGAGTTGGTGCAGTATTCGGATAGCATCACTATGTCTATGTTGGTAGCCAGCTGGTAATGCTGCGCGTGTGCCATTGTCAGTTAAAAATTCCGTCAAAGCTTGCACGAAAGTGACATGAGGAGAGTGTCCAGTGGATACTGTAATTGTTTTGCTAAATGTATTATGTGCTGCCGGAGTTTCTGCTGTCGTGACAATTGGAGTAGGAGAAATATCGCTATCTACTACTGGAGTGACAATATTTGAGACTGTTTGGACGCTAATTGGAGCAGGCTCATTGGCCTGTGCTTGTGGTACTGGTGTGCCTTGGGAGCTGGCGATGGCATTGAGACCAGCCGCTAATAAGATTGCAGCAAAGCTTTGGCGGATGTTTCTTCTGAAAGAAAAGATACTAGCAATACTAGAACGCACAACATCACTAATTTTATTGGCTGCAGTTGTAATTGAATTTTTCAATGAATCCAACCAATGTATTTTTTTCTGTTGTTCAATTGGTGTGTGTCGAGCGGTTGCTTCAGCTGCTTGAGCGTGAAGTTCTATGTCATCAATAACAATAGAATGTAGTTCGTCTGCTAGATATCTATTTGTCGCTTCACTACTCATTAGGCCGTGAGCTGTTCCTAAGTTTGGTCCCACGCCAGGCTCTGTATCTCGATGAGGAATAGCTAGATTACCAGTTACACCTATGCTGGGCGGCGCTGGAGGAAGAATGGTCCTGCTATGTTCTCTGCTACTTCCAGATGAGCTTGTTCTAAGCTTTACCAAATCGAATATTGCTACCGTTTCTTGATCAGCATCATCGAGCTTTGGTCTTAAATCATCTTCCAGATCTTTTGCATCTACAAAAGCATCAGGGGTTTCAGAAAGACTAACGATTGGGGCTGTATCATCTATTAAATCTTTCCAATCTGGATCTACTGCTACATCAGCCGTAGGTCTATCAGAAGGGAGACTCTTTTTTACTAAGTCATCTGAAGGTGCCATTACCACCGTAGCTCCTCTAAGGCTTCTTCGTAGGCTAGGTGGTGTGGCCATATATAAATGGTCGGTGTGGATACCAAGTACTGGTGTAGCATCAGAAATAGGTAGGAGACTACCTGGAGGCGGTGGGATTATAGATTTAATTGCGCTTCTAGCGACCTGGCCAGGGGTAATTGGTGCTCGGAGTGATGGGCGTCGAGATGATGGGGACTCAATAGGTCTAATTCCTGGTTGTTTTGAATCTCTTGGTGGGGCAAAGGGAATAGTTGTCCGTAACTGTACTGCGCTGACATCTTTATTGCCATGGCCGTAACTTGTGTGGTCATGTTCTTCTGCTAATCTGGGACCAGGTCTTACCGTTGCTACAGCCCTTACGCCAGTAGTTACATCCTTCCTACTAGTATTAGGATGCTTTGGAGTTTCAGGGGTATTGTCAATATCCCATATTAATTCCTCATTTGTATCTGGTGCTTCTATCCCTGCCATAACTAGTAATGATTATACCTAGTTAAGCTATCACGACCAATTTATTTGGTCCAGCTTTACTAATGATGAAAAATATATCTTGGTTAAACTTGACTGAGCCAACCTAGCACTCTATATTTATGAGTGCTAACACGCATTTATCCTTAATTATACTCTGTATGGCTCAAGCAGTTTCATCAGTACAATCAATTAAGCCTTTGCGCGATCACATTGTAGTGCAAGCGCAACCTCAAGAAACCATGACTTTGTCAGGTATTGTGTTGCCAACTACTGGTTCTCAAGAGAAACCTCAGACCGGTACCGTAATGGCTGTAGGCCCAGGTAAAGTGGCAGATGGTAAAGTAGTACCAATGTCAGTAAGTGTAGGAGATACCGTGCTTTTTTCTAAATATTCTCCCACTGAAGTCAAAGTAAAAGATCAAGACTATCTTATTTTGCGTGAAGAAGATGTGCTCGCTGTGCTTTCTTAAGTATTTGAATAATTCTTAATTAACTTTTCCTTTATGGCAAAACAGATTCAATTTGATACCGACGCTCGTACGAAGTTGCTCGCTGGAGCACTCAAGCTTGCTCATGCTGTTCGTATTACTATGGGTCCCAAAGGTCGCAATGTAGTGCTCGATAAAAAATATGGTGCTCCTACTATTACCAACGATGGTGTGACCATTGCCAAAGAAGTAGAGCTACCAGATCCATTTGAAAATATGGGCGCTCAATTGGTAAAAGAAGTAGCGACCAAGACCAATGATGTAGCTGGTGATGGTACTACTACGGCTACTGTGCTTGCTGCAGAGTTCATCAAAAATGGTTTACCACTAGTACGTGAAGGGGCTAATCCAGTGTCAGTCAAAAATGGTATGGATAAGGCAGTAAAGAAAGTAGTAGAACATCTTCACTCTACTGCTAAGAAAATTACTACTAGAGAAGAGACTGCTCAAGTAGCTGCTATCTCTGCGGCTGATCCTGCAGTAGGTAAGTTGATTGCAGATGTGATGGAAAAGGTAGGTAAAGATGGAGTAATTACTGTTGAAGCTGGTCAGACATTGGGACTTTCACATGACTATGTAGAGGGTATGCAGTTTGATAATGGCTATGTCTCTCACTATATGGTGACTGATACAGCTCGTATGGAAGCGGTGATGGAGAATCCAGTGATTTTGATTACTGACAAAAAGATTAGTAGCATCCAAGATATTCTTCCAGTGCTAGAACAAGCTGCGCAAGCAGGTAAGAAGAACTTTGTGATTATTGCTGAGGATGTAGATGGCGAGGCTTTGACTACTTTGATTTTGAATAAATTACGTGGATCATTCCAATCTTTGGCAATCAAAGCGCCTGGATTTGGTGATCGTCGCAAAGCAATGCTACAAGATCTTGCTGTCCTCACTGGTGGAAAGGTGATTTCTGAAGAGGTTGGTTTGAAATTAGCAACAACTCAACTCAGTGATCTTGGCCAAGCTGCAAAAGTAATTGCTACTAAAGAAAAGACTGTCATAGTTGGTGGCAAAGGAACGACAGAAGAGATGGATCAGCGTGTGAATCAACTCAAAGCAGAAATGGAGAACACCAAATCTGATTATGATCGTGAAAAGCTCCAAGAACGTGTAGCTAAATTAGCTGGTGGTGTAGCTGTAATCAAAGTTGGGGCTGCTACTGAAGTAGAACTTACAGAGAAGAAACATCGCGTAGAGGATGCTGTCTCTGCTACCCGTGCTGCTATTGAAGAAGGTATCGTACCTGGTGGTGGTATGGCGCTTTACTACTGTGATGATGTGCTTGCAGATCTCAAAGTAAGTGATGAGAGTGAACGTATCGGTGTTGATATTGTACGCCGCACTTTATCTGCTCCACTCAAACAAATTATTGAGAATGCTGGTAAAGAATTTGCCACTGTTGTGATGCAACTGCACAGTAAACAAACTGGCACGATCAGTAACACACTTGGTTACGACGCTGACACTGACCAGATTGTCGACATGTTTGAAGCAGGTATCGTTGATCCTACCAAGGTGACTCGTTCTGCATTACAAAATGCCGCGTCAATTGCTTCAATCTTCCTTACTACCGGTGCTGCAATTACTGACCTACCTGAAGAGAAACCATCTTCACCTGGTATGGGGGGGGGAATGGGAGGCATGGGCGGTATGGGGGGAATGGATATGTAATCTAAAACGCGCCACTTTCTTGCATAGCTTTGAGCATGCTGATGATGGCGAACAATACGGCGACAGCGCCAACAAAATACCCAGCGGCAAGAACTGCTGGGTTATTTTGGTATATACCAACCAACAATAAGATTACAAAGATTACTTCTAATGTCATCTTCAATTTGCCATAGGCATTGGCGCCTTGAATCTTGCCTTTCCAGAGCATATAGAAGATCACATTGAGTACCACCATCATTCCTTCCAAGAAAATGATCAGATAAAGCGTCCAGTGTTTCAGAGTAGCTGCCAAAAAGAATACAATGCTGCCAATCAGAATCTTGTCCGCCAAAGGATCTAGGAGCGTGCCCATCTCAGTAATTTGTTTGCTATTACGAGCTAATGCTCCATCCCAAAGATCAGTGAGGGCAGTCACAATAAATAAAATCAAAATAGTATAGTTCCAAAAGTCAGATACCTCTTTCTCAGTAAAAAAGAGTGCCCACAAAATCGCTGTCCCAATGAATCTCGCGAGAGTTAGAATGTTTGGAGTGATGCCAAAAAACTTCCAGATATGGTCAAATGTCCTAGCCATAAAAGCATCATCGATTTTTTGGAACTTGTACACTAACTCACTTATTAAACGTAGCATAGATTAAAATTGAGTTTAATTTTCATCTTTCTTTAATCTGGAAACTTTGGCTTTTTGAGCTGTCCGTACTATTTTCTGGTTACTTCACCCCACCCATGAAAATATTGCTCATTGAAGACAATAAAGAATTGGCGCAGATAGTAAAGAGGCAACTCGGGTCTTTTCAGGTCAATGTCGACAATGCTTACACCGGTGAGGAGGGGATCAGGCTAGCTCGGACAGCTTATTATGACTTGATAGTGACGGATTTATTGCTGGATATCGCTTTAAGTGGTTTAGATGTAATTCGGTTGATTCGTAAGTTTGATCGCTATGTGCCAATTGTAGTGATCTCCGCTCTCCAAGACATTGAGACCAAGATCAGCGCCTTCGAGGCTGGTGTCGATGACTATATTCTCAAGCCATTCCATATTGATGAAGTAGCGGTTAGACTGCGACGTCTGTATCAAAGATCAAATCGTCCTTTTGTCACCCAACTAGCCTATCGGGGACTGACATACGACGTAGATAAAAAATGTATTCAGTACAAAGAGCAAAAGATTTTTCTCAAAAATAAAGAAGCGGCTTTGTTTGAATATATGATGAATCATACTGAGCGGCCTTTATCGCGAGACGAACTGGTGACGTCAGTATGGCATCTCAACCAAGAGCCCAATAGCAATGTAGTAGATGTCGCAGTGAAAAAGTTACGCCAAAAAATAGATAAACAGCTGGGTACTAGCTATATCACTACACTCCATGGGGTAGGTTACCGTTTTGGTCTGTG
This sequence comes from uncultured Candidatus Peribacteria bacterium, assembly GCA_964514565.1. Classification (GTDB taxonomy): domain Bacteria; phylum Patescibacteriota; class Gracilibacteria; order RBG-16-42-10; family RBG-16-42-10; genus JAGNZB01. The sequence continues at coordinate 145,274 of CAZERA010000001.1, forward strand.
ACCGGTGTGGCTACGGTTTGCTACTGCATGTGTCATGTATTCTCGAATCACTTGAATTTTTACTTCACCTGAGCGCACTGCATTGCTGGCTTGCACAGCCGTAGCGATCTCTTTTGCAATCGATTGAGTCTGGGTGTCGTCAGTAGTATTGGCATCTACAAAAGCTCTTACTTCTCGTCCAGCTTGGATTACAAATGCTTTTTCTACGCCTTTTTGACTGAGAGCTGCTTCTTCCAGTGCTTTCATACGACCGACATAATCTTCCAATGATTCATGATGACGAGCTCCAGGTCTAGCAGCAGAGATAGCATCAGCGAGCTGCACTACACGGGCCTCAATACTACGATATGGCTCAGCTTCATGATGAGCATAAATTGAGTGTACTATGTCTGGATGTAAGTGAAAGTTTAGTGCCAGATCACGACCAATTGCATCATGAGCGCCAGCAATATCAGCATCCACACCTTTACCAATGTCATGCAGTAAACCACCGACAATACAAATGTACGGATCACAGCCTATTTCTTCTGCAATCATCCGACCAAGTACTGCTACTTCAATTGAGTGACGATAAATGTTTTGGCCAAAACTGGTGCGATAATCTAGACGACCTACTAATTTGACTAATTCCGGTGGAAAGTCAGTGATACCTAAATATTTGCAAGCTTTGAGCCCGATTTTCATCATTCGGTCTTCCGTATACTTTTGGGTGTCAGTGATCGCTACGTCCAAAAGGAGATTGGGATTTTTCTTCATTCGTTCTAATGCCCCCTTAATGATATACCGGCGCCACAAATCATAACCAAAAATACGTACCCGTTTTTCTACTAGCTCCATTTTTAGCTCGGCTCCTAAGCTAGTCTGGAGGTGAATAATCTTACTCATTTGCTCATCACCAACTATGCGTAAAAACTCTGGATCAGAAAATTCAATTTCAATCAAAGTAGGATCTCGGGTGCTTTCTCCTGAGTAGCGTTGATTGATTACATTCATGATTGCTTTGGCATGGTCTTCAATCTTCTGTTCGTAGTGATACAGCTTTTTCTCCCAGCGTTTAGTTTGATTCTCTAGCTCACACTCCAAGGTGTCCTCCATAATCATGGCTAGGCCCGCTGTAGTATTGATTTTCGCCATATTCTCTAGACTTTCGAGTTGTTTACTAATGATCGATTGGTATTGCTTTCGCAGTTCGCTAAAGTGATCTTTTTTTTCATTGAGTAATCCTTGTTTTTCTGTAAATGCTTTGTCTTCGTGCTCTAGACTATTGATGCGTTCATTTAAATGTTCTGTGGTAGTGCTCAAAAATACTTGGTCATGCTCAATCTGAGTGGCCAAAAGTTCTTGACGTCTTTCGATATCATTTTTCGCACGTGCTAAAATATTCTCAGCACGTAACTCAGCTTGTTTTTTGAGGAGTTTGGCAGTTTGATTTGCCTCTGCTTGTTTGCGTGAGTTTTTGATTTTCTTGAGGCTCATGAAAGCCACTATGCCAATCAATAAACCAATAATACCTACTAGGTAATTCATCGCCAATAGACTTAGACAGAAGCACTATATAGAACTTCTTTTCTTTCAGCTACTATGGCTATGCTTATTCTTTATTATGCGTGTATTTCGTTGGCTAGCTTTGCTAGGTATAGTGGCTTTAGTTGGTTATGGTGTCACACACTCTGTATTTATATCAGCCAATGGTTTGCATTGGTATTGGGTAGAGGTAGCAACGACTGAGCCAATGTGGGAAAGAGGATTGATGGGCAGAGTTTCTATGGCCAGTAATCAAGGCATGCTGTTTATTTTCCCTGACGAAAGAGTTGTATCTTTTTGGATGAAAGATACGCTTGTGCCTTTGGATATGATCTTTTTGAACGCCCAAAAACAAGTAGTCAGTATATCAGCCAATACCCAGCCATGCTTAAATCAAGCAGCCCAAACATGCCCTACCTTTCAAGCGGATCAACCAATTAAATATGTATTGGAGCTTAAGGCTGGGGAGACGAAAGAGAAACAGATTCTTGCTGGGGCACAAGCATACTGGCTCCTGTACTAGTGAGTGGGAGCTCAGATTTTCGACTATCCTGGACAGGGGTATCAATGAAAAGCTTGGTATTGGTGAGTACCTTGTCTACGGCAGTGAGCTCAGGACTATTAGCAATGATTTGTTCTGATGCTGAGCTTTGGGGAAGATCGATAGAATCCGCTGAATCATTATTAGTTGTACTACCTCCACTACCCAATGCAATATCTTCATTACTGAGACTTTGAAGTGAAATATCTTGCTTCTCAGCCACAATTTTAATTGCTTCTGCTTTTACTTGTCGCAAAGTACGTACTTGCTCTTGTGAAGCAGCAACAATCTTTTTTTCAATTACTTTCTTTTCTGTGCTATCACTGATGCTTTGAGCGGCGATGATTGCTTGTTTGTTGTTATTATCAATTGCTACAACGGTATTGGTATCGATGGTCTTCTGAGTCTCGACTTGCAGCTTCACTTCACGGGCCCGTTTTTCTGCAAATGACAGATAAATTTCTGCTTTAGCAGAAGGTGTGTCAGCTAGGCGTAGCATAATATTCTCGCCAATCACTTTGATTGGGTAAAGAATATTGTCGGAGGTAATATGATCACTTTGATAGGCATACACACTAGTCCAACCTGCTGACACCATCATGAACAAAGCCACGCTCACTGTGGCTAGCTTTGGTAAGAAAGTAGCGAGGAAGCTTTGTTCTACACGCATAGCCATAAACTTGTACCACAAACGGATACGCAAGCGTTTACGAGCCCAGAATGAGGGCTTAATGTGCGATAATTCCTTGAAAATGTGTTCGAGTGATGGCTTGGGCATGAATTGGAGAGAAGGTGCGAGCGATTTCTTGCTTGAGGGTAGTAATTGCGCGATGGAGCATGACCCGGATATTGCCCTCAGTCTTGTGAAAGAACTGCGCTAATTCTTGATTGGTCATCTCACTAAAAAACTTGAGTTGAATGATTTCTTGTTGGCTTTCGGGAATCTTGCTCATGGCATAGAGCACAGTTGCTGTGTCATAGCTGATATTGAGATTCTCCACTAGTTTGTCAGGAGAGACCAAGAGATGATCTACATCCTCTATATCTACTAATTCTCTGCGCGTACGATAGTAATCAATCAAATGATTGCGAGCGATACCATAGATCCAATTTTTGAAATCGGAACGACTGGGATCATAACTATCAAACTTTTCTAACGCTTTGAGAAAGAGTTCTGACGTCAGGTCAAAGGCCAAATCTTTATTGTGCCCTGAACGGAATAGTACATAGCGATACAACTGATCGAAGTATTGCTCGTAGTACTTTGTGAAGATTTGATACTGAGTAGTTGTAACCACTTGACCAAGACGTTAATAAGTACGGAGATCGATAATAAACGTTACACCATTTCCACCCTAGAAGACATGATACTCGTGAACTGTCTTGTATTCCACTAATTCTTTATCGCTGAACCATAATGGTACTTCCACAGCAGCATCCTTTGCATCACCTGAAGCGTGCACGATGTTGAATACGATTTTACCAGTAATATCTGCTTGGCCATAGCTGACATGACAGAAGTCACCACGAATGGTACCTGGTAATGCTGATTTTGGTTCAGTGCTGCCTACTAATTTTCTTACTACTTCGATCGCCTCTACACCTTCGAGTACCATAGCGATGACTGGGTTGGTAGAAATTGCGTCAGTGAGCATTTTGCGTACTTTTGCGCCACGACGAATTTCAATATCTTCTGTGTAGTGCTTACGAGCAAACTCTTCATTGACATGAGTCATTTTGAGACCGATCATTTTGAGACCAGCACGTTCGAAACGTTGGATTACTTCACCAATCAGACCTCTTTGGATACCATCTGGTTTAATCAGTACCAAGGTGCGTTGCATCAACATAAATGCGTATAAAGTTAAAAAAGCATGACCATACTATCATGAGCTTCTCAAGAATAAAAATAACCTTTATGCTCTAGACAGGATGGCCTTTTGTTGTATTGACAAATTTAGACTTTGTTGCTAAACTTCCAACCTTCTCTTTTAATAAAATACTATGGATTTGAAGACTAGATTAGTATCTCCTGCATATACTCGTACACCCTCTTCAACCCGTAACTCATTGTTTGGAGCATTAGCCATTGGTGCTAGTACTCTTTTATCACCAACTAAAGCATTTGCTCAGCCTCAAGTAGCATCTACAGTACATAATTGTCCTACACGGCTTACTGGTCCCCACAGCTCTAGAGAGTGGCAAGAGAATGGTTTGACATTTTATATGTGTGGTGGAACAACTTCATTCCCCGAAGAGGCTAGAAGAAACTATTTTTTCAACGCATTTGAAGCTTTTGTTCATGCTAGCACTGACAGTACCGATATTGCTGCACATCAAAGTGCTTTGCCAGAGCTTAATTTTAATTTGAGGACATCGGCACGTAGAGCGCTTGATTTAAGTCAACTAGCATTACCATTGAGTATTGGCCGCCAGGTGACACCTGAGCAAGTTGCTACTCGTCATCGTGAGAATGAGATTATTAAGGCTGCCAACATGCAGGCAGTTAACGGATTTTTGAATCGTCTGGTTCCTTCGACTACAGTTCCTAATTCAGCTGAAAGTAGAGTCGTGGCGCAAAGAGTTCTAGAAGTTCGAAGCTTAGCAATTCAATTGTTGCGAGTGACCGATTCTAATCTTTCTAGTTTGCTGTCTGTTTATCATGACTCTTTGTTGCCCATTGCTGATAGTTTGCAAATTTGTGGTGGGACAAGAACAGCTCGAGTAAATGGTGAGGCTTTCACTATTTTGAATACATTTCTTTGTGCGAGAGCTGGTACTCTTTCATATCGAGACTTTCTGCGTGTAGCTACTGATCCAAATTTAGAATCTGCCCTACCTGGTCAGCATTGGCCATCCACTTTAGTAAATGGTAGAGGTGATCGAATTAATGCTAACTTTGCCTCTACTTTAGGACTTGTTGTTGATGGTCGTACAGCTAACATGGACTCACTTGTGAGATCTATTAATGAGCAATTTTATTTACTACATCTTTACATAAGATTAGTTAATGGGATTGATGAAATTGTTGTCAGGCAAGGTGGTGTCTCAGTAGTAAGTGGCATTCGACTCACAAATGTTGTTGCAACAACACCTGAAGCGATTGCACGTGTAATTGAACCAGAGAATATGCCATCGGTTGGCACTCCAAATAATCCTAATCCTCACCCAACTCCAATCAGTCCTATCGTCCGCCCCAATCCAGGTCAACTCAATGTTGTGGTTAATCCTCCAATCGATACTGCTCAACTTGCTCGTACACGTGCTCTTGAAGCTTATCAATCTCGTGTACGCATGTGGCGTATCATTGGTATCAGTGCAGCTGGTGCCGGTGCTGTTACATTAGGCACAGGTTGGGGACTTAGTGCTGCCAATGCTAGTGAAGCACAAAATGTACCTAATACACCTGAGAATCGTGCTCGCCATGCTGAGATTGAACAAATAAGAGCTGGTGTTTATCACACTCAAGCTGATGTTGATCATGCTAATGCCCGTCTACAAGCTATTCATACTGGATTCTTAGCTTCAGTTACTCCTTATCAAGATACTGCTAGTACATTGCAAGTAGTTAGTTATGTAGGGCTAGGTGTAATGATTGCTGGCGGTGCTGTAGCAGCATTGGCTCCAGTGTTGGCTGGTTCTCCACCTGCTCAACCAGCTTCTCCAAGTCTTGTTCCAACTGGTGGACGTCAAGGACCTCATCCTGCTACCACTCCAGGTAGAAGAACTGAGAATGGTGATGGCCAAGATAGTCAATTTGGTCTTGCTCCACTGGTTACTAACACTACAGTCGGAGTAACCGCAACGGGTACTTTCTAGTCTGTTAATCGGTTTTCCCCAAAAGCTTCGTACAGGAAATTGTGCGGAGCTTTTTTATATTTGTTGATTGCGGTAATTAAGCGCTTCTTTGCAGTGCTCGATGCCGACGTACTCGCAGCTTTCCAGATCAGCTATTGTTCGACTTACTTTCAGTAATCTCACCCACGCTCTGGGAGATAGATGTAATATTTGTTTCATACTTTGTAGGATAGTTTGGGTGTCTGGATGTATCAAAAGGGAGGGGAATATATTGTTTAAGGTTAACTTAAGTGCGGCATTAGTTTTCCCTTGGCGTTTTAACTGAATTTCGTGAGCACCAATAATCTTTTGTTGTAATTGTGATGAACTTTCAGCGGTATTTTTTTGCCAAAGCTGTTGATATGGAATACGTGGGACATAGCTAAATAAATCGATCCGATCCAAAATTGGTCCTGATAATTTACTGAGGTACTTAGCTTTTATTAGGGGACTACATCGACAGTGAATTTCGGGATCACCGCTATACCCGCAGGGACAGGGATTCATGGCTGCAACTAGTTGAAAATCAGCTGGAAACCTTGCTTTTGCTTGAGCCCTGGAAATGGTAATCATTTTTTCTTCTAGGGGTTCTCGCATGCTTTCCAGTACGTCTTTTCTAAACTCAGAAAACTCATCCAAGAAAAGGATGCCTCTATGGGCTAGGGTAATTTCACCTGGGGTCGGTATTGCCCCGCCACCAATAATTGCATTGGCTGAAGATGTGTGATGCGGGGACCTAAATGGTCGCTGCAAATCAATCTGAGTAATCGATTCGCCACTTATAGATCTGATGCTGGTAGTAGTAATTAGTTCAGCAAAACTTAATGGCGGCAGTATGCCAGCCATCGCTTTTGCTAGTAAACTTTTCCCGGTGCCAGGGGGGCCTTGTAACAAAATATTGTGTCCACCAGCTGCGCAAATCAGTAGTGCTCGCTTTGCTTGAATATTACCTACAATATCTTGAAAGTTGTTATTGTTTGCCGATGTGAGTGTAGTTGGTTGGTATGGAGCGAGTGGATCAATAGTTGTATTTACTTCTAGTAGGTTGCGAAGTGGGAATATGGTTATTTGTGCTGCTAATAAGCTAGCTTCTAATTGATTTTCTGCCGGTATATATGCTTGGGTGAATCCTTGGGCTTGAGCTGCTTGTAACAATGCTAAAATACCTGGTACTGATCGTACGGCTCCTTCAAGTCCCAACTCACCCACGAATAAAATTCTTTGATTAGGATCCAGTTGGATTTGCTTTGTAGCCTGTAGGATCCCTATCGCCATAGCCAAATCCAAGTGGCTGCCAGATTTACGCATTTGAGCTGGTGCAAGATTGATCGCTATACCCTTTTTAGTGAATCTGTAGCCGCTGTTGATGATCCCAAATCGTACCCTTTCTCGTGCTTCTAGTACTGCCATGTCTCCCAATCCGACAATAGAAAACTTATTAATCTGATTATGGATTTGCGTCTCCACCGTAATAATAGTGCCCTCCATATTTACAATACAGCCACCATAAATAGTGTTAGACATAAGCAACTAGTTAGTAGTTACTATTATAACTCTTTGATTATGAAAACTTTTTATTGCTTGGGAAGTAAAAGTTAAGAAGTAAAAGGTAAAAAGTGAATGGTCTGTCTTTCCGCAGATGCGGAGTAGCTCGATCCAGGCAGCTGTTACTTTGTTAATAAACTTCTTAACTCGTCCCTTTTACTTCTTACCTCATCAGGCCGTTATTTTTTCGTGGAATAAAATTTGGCAGTCTAGCTAATAACTCGTAGTTAATTGTGTCCCCAAAAGCCGCTTGTTCTTCCGCTGTAAGTACCGCTCCCTTATCTTGACCAATAATAGTAACTATACTTGTTTCATTCGCTGCTGGAATATCAGTGATATCTAAGGTGGTCATATTCATCGCTATTCGCCCTATGATCGGAGCTTTCTTACCACCCACTAGTGCGCTGGCTTTGTTGCTCCAGGCTCTAGGAAGACCCTCGTAGTAACCGCAGGGGAGGATTGCTATCCTAGTTGGCCGTTTGGTCGTGAATGATCCGCCATATCCGATTGGTTCCCCAGCATTTAGGTCTGCGATGTGTACGATAGTACTACGAAATTGTAAGGCTCGGCTAAATGGCGACGTGGTTATGTTGGGATGTTCTTTATGCCATAGGATCTCCACCTCTGGACTGGGCCACAATCCATAAGTACTAATACCCACTCTCACTATATCAAAGTGGGCTTCTGGAATTAATAATGCTCCCACAGAAGAGGAAATATGGTTTTCATAAGCAGGATACAGCTGGATGATTCTTTTGAATGTACTAATTTGATGTACGGTTTGGAGACTTTGAGGATCTTCACTATTTGCTAGATGTGAAAATAAGCCTTGGATTTCAAGGTTGGGGGTCTCTCTCACTCTGTTCATCACATCTGATAACTCGTTCTCACTAAAGCCCAAACGGTTTAACCCGGTATTAAGTTTTATATGGATCTTTAAGGATGGATGGGGGGGCGGGAGTGACTGCAGCAAATCTAATGCGTCAGTATTTACCAACTCTAGTTCAATATCATGTTGTTGTGCTGCTTGCACTAACTCCTTGGTCCGAAAAGCCCCTGCTACTACTATTCTTTTGGAAAAGTTATTATTACGTAGTAACAAGGCTTCTTCTACAGCATTGACCACTACACCTGCTACTTCTGGTCTAGTATCAAATGTTTGAGCCACAGCTAGCATGCCGTGACCGTAGGCATTAGCCTTAATCACTGGAAAAAGCTTGGTCCTAGGTGATATCTGACTACGGAAAAAGACCAAGTTATTGATAATCGCTTGATGGTCTATCTCCAACCAATAGGGGTATTGTTCTGCCATGGTGTAGCGTGATGAGCTATACCGCTAAACTAATATCAATTAGCTTTTGAATCAATTGCTTGGTATCTATTCCGGCACTGCCAAATAACTTACACAACATGCCATTGGCTGTGAAGCTAGGTAAAGTATTTACTTCATTGATCAAAATTTGTTCATTGATCAAGAAGAAATCTATTTTAGCCAGTCCTCGTAAATGCATGATTTTGAAAGCCTTCAGGGCCATGCTTTTTATTTCTGCAGTTGTTTGATGATCTAGTGGTGCAGGGATAATTACTTGGGTTTGGTCACTGTGGTATTGAGCTGCGCCATCGTAAAATTCACCTCTGCTTGTCACTTCACCGACGTTGCTGGTCTCCAAATGATTGGTGCCAATCACGGCACATTCTAGTTCACGGGCATTAGTCAGTCCTTGCTCTACAATAATACGGTCACTGTAGGTACAAGCAAACTCCAATGCATCTTCCAATTTACCGATGTTACTTACTTTTTTTATGCCAATACTAGATCCAAAGTTGGCTGGTTTCACAAATAGTGGAAATCTCAAATCTTGGGTAATTGTCTCCCTGACAGTCAGAATGTCAGTTTGAATCTCTTCTTTGGTGAAGGGCAGAAAGGGAACTTGGGCTAAACGATACGTAGCAAAAAGCTTTTTCATTACTATCTTGTCCATTCCCAATGCTGATCCCAGTACACCGCTGCCGACATATGGTACATGGCTGTACTCAAAAATACCTTGTAGCGTGCCATCTTCACCATATGGTCCATGTATGAGTGGAAAGAAAAGATCAATCTTTTGGAATACATTCGCTTTTCCTGTTGGCAGGATAAAGACGCCCTTCAAATCCCCACTGGTACTAATAGTACATTTAGCCAACTCATGCCGACTGAGGTCATGTTTTAAAGTCATTAAAACATGTGGCCCGGCATACATAGTGCCGTCAGTGTCTACTCCGATCTGTAATACATCATAGACAGCGTGATTGATGTTCTCAATCACATGCATGGCAGATAAGAGCGAGAGCTGGTGCTCTGCGGTTACTCCGCCGAATATGATAGCTATAACAGGTTTCATTTTTATATTGTTCTTCTACCTTGGAAAGCTTGGCCCAAAGTAATCTCATCTGCATATTCTACACTAGATCCTATCGGTATGCCTACTCCTATTCGGGATATTTTGACCTGAGGAAACTTTAACAGCTGAGAGATATAGCTCGCAGTTGATTCACCTTCTAGGCTAGGACTCATAGCCAGGACCACCTCTACATTGCTTGTAGGGGCTAGTTTCTTCACCCTTTCTACTAGTTCGTGAATTTTGATGTGATCGGGGCCAATGCCGTCCATTGGCTTTAATATACCGTGCAATACATGGTACACCCCTTGGAAATACTTTGTTCTTTCAAAGGCCATCACATCTAGTGGTTCTTCCACTACCATGATCTGATTCGGATTTCTTTTGTCATTGGCACAAATAGCACAAAGGTCTTGATCAGTAATTTGAAAGCATTGCTGACAGAAACGTAATGACTTTTTTAAGTTGAGTAGAGCGTTTCCTAAGCTCTGTACCTCAGAATCTGGCTTTTTGATGAGATGATAAATCAAACGAGAAGCAGTTTTGGGACCAATGCCCGGCAGTTTCGCTAAAGCTTCAATTGCTTGGTTGATTTGTGGTGGTAATAACAACATATAATATTGACAATTTTGATAAAATGTTTTATAAAGAGTCTTTTATTTGCGCAAAATGAAAATGAATTGGCTGCAGAAATGTCTTTATATGGGAGCAGTGTTCGTCCTAGTTGCTACTAGTACTGTAGCAAAAGGCTATGCATTTAGCACTCCATATCTAGTAGGTGAGACGACTATTGCGATCAATCAGCAAAATCGCCCAACAAAGCTAACTGCTCAAGCTACTAATGGCGGTTTGATTAGTGCGATCAAGTTGGTCAATACCAAAGAAACTGTCGCTTACTATTTAGTCTCAGGCAATACTTTGTATGTTACTGGTTTCAAACCAGGTACTATGCAGTTTCAAGTAGAGGAGACTTTGGCTAATGCTCGCAAGGTGCTTTCTAGTCCGGTAGCAGTCACTTTTTATCAAGTAAATATTAGAACTCAGACTGCTTGTGAGAGCTATGATCCCACTACTAGAACACTAGCAGTATCACCTGTTAATCCTTTAACACTGTTAGTAGATACCAATCCAGGTACTGCCAAGCCTTTGCTTCATGCTGTGTTGCAGAATCCCAATTTAGGTGATGTTCAGATCTTTTATGATAGTACCGGACGCTCTTTGCTGCAGATTAGTTATAAAGCATCTGGTAGCAGCATACTTACCGTCTATGATGTTGATAACACTGCTATTGTTGCTATTAGTGTGGATTTTTTACCAATGAAAACAGTCACCCTCAATCTCTATCATGTAATGGATATTGCTGGGAATCGTTCATTTCGGTTAGACCAAGAGGCAATGATCGGCTATATGCAAACAGCCGAAAAGATTCTCAACCAGTCTGGTGTTACTTTACGGATCAACGATCAACAAGATGTTTATGTTGCTTCCAATCTAGGCAAAACCGTAGATGCCTATTCTGAAGGTCAATCTGCTGAAGAACAAGCGGTACTTTCTGCAGCTCCTCAATCAACTACAGCTGATGTCTCTGTATTTTTGGTCTGGGATTATCAGATTAAAAATGAGAATACAATTGGTATCAACTACGATGTCGATCAATTGGGACAAGTAATCTTCCTGTCAGAAAAGAGTCACAAACCCGGTGAGACCTTGGCTCATGAGATTGGTCATGCTCTTGGGCTCAGTCACAATGTGCTTGGTACTAGCTACCTGATGTCACCAGCAGAAGTGACTACTGGTGACCAATGTTTGATTACACGAGCTGAACGTCAAATACTCAATCCAATCAGTATTTAAGCCATCCCAGGGAAGCCGCCCATATCTCCCATCATTTTTTTCATATTCTCTGAACTAGTTTTCTTGGCTTTATCCATAGCTTTCTCAATCGTGTCGACGATTGCTTTGCTCAGATATTTCTCGCTGTACTGAGCATACGCACCATCTTGAATAGTTAGCTCAGTAATTTCCATTGCTCCGTTTACAGTGACATGTAGCATGCCATCTGATGTTTGAGCTGTGAAAAGTGTCTTCTTGAGCTCGTTTTGCATGGTTTTTGCTTGTTTCTGAAACTTGTAAAGATTTTGTAATTTGTCGAACATGTAGATGAGTTTAAAGCAAGCTGATATTATCGGCTTGTCTTAAGACTGGCAACAATGGTAATTCTTGGAATTGATCCGGGTACAGCAACAATTGGATACGGGCTGATTGAGAGCACTCGATTTGAGGCTCAGTATCGTGAATGCGGTGTGATGCTGACTAGCAAGGGGCTACCGCTCAGTGATAGGCTAGTAGAGATTGGTAAAGATATTGAGAACCTGCTCAAAGAAACAAAGCCAGATCTTTGTGTAGTCGAAGAACTGTTCTTTTTTCGTAATGTGACCAATGCGATGAGTGTGGCACATGCTAGAGGGATTATTCTGTATCAAATTGCTCAAGCTAATATTAAGTTACTTGAGCTCACTCCCCTGCAAATGAAAAAAGCAGTGACCGGTATGGGCCAAGCTAGTAAGAAACAAGTGGGTATGATGATCAAAAACTTACTCAAACTTGATGCCATTCCCCAACCTGATGATGCAGCTGATGCTTTGGGCTTAGCTCTGGCTGGTTATATGGCTACTCGTAGTGGTAAATAGATTCGTCTAATCCCTTTTCACGTTCAGCAATCGTGAGATCTAGTAATTCAGCCGGAGTATTGGCATAAAATAACTTAGCTGATGTGCGGTAGGCTAAGCCGTCCACTAAGCTTTCAATTTTTCTAGTAATGCCACCACTCTGGCCTAAGATGCCGATGATCTTGCATTCATGATAAGCCAAACTGAATTCATTGAGGGTACCAATACCTCCGCCAGTAAAAATGACGATTTCGCTGTTGAAAATATTAATGTGATCACGAAAATCAAACCCAAGACCGGTATAAGTAATAAAAGTATGGGGATCAAGCGGTAAATGCCAGTTTTTGACATGGTCTGAGGCATTCTTGGCTGGAGACATACCATAAATGATGCCGCCTTTACTATGGGCACCATATGCAGCCTCAAGAGGCAAACCATTGGTCGCTCCAGTGACCAAATAATGACCACGCTCCGCTACTAGCTCACCCAGATGAAAAGCTTTCTTGCGCGCTTCTTGGCTAATATGCCCTGAGGCAGCTCCCATAGCTCCGATTCGAAATGGACCCTTTATTTCTGACATTTTATTTTTGTACTATCAGTCTATTATACATTGTTATGAGGTAAGAAGTAAAAGGGAAGAGGTAAGAAATGTAACTGCTGCTGGAGCTGCGCTGCTTTTTTTTAAAAAAAAGAGCTAATTCCGCTTTATGCGGATACTTAGCCCTTCAACTTCTTACCTCGTACATTTTACCTCTTACTTCCTAAGCTTATTTATTGTTTTAGTTCGATTTGAAATACCTTGCCTGATTTACTCAGTAGCATCAGTTGGTCTTTGGTAAGACTGGGTAATAACTGGATATCGATCAGATCTCTTACGTCTGGTAATACATATTGTGCTTGGTATTTACCACTCTTGCTCAGTACTACTACTCGGCTGTTTTCTGGGTCTAAGATATAAAGACGACCGGTGTCTTGATTCTTGTCTGCCAAGATTTTGGTAGGGTTTTTGAGTGGATCACTGAGACCATCAATTACAAAGTCCTGCTTTTCGTCTGCATAAGTTTTACTGATCTGGCCATCACTCGATAGTACATAGACGGCGCCGTCTACTGTGACTGATACAGCGTTCTTGTAGTCTAGTTTAGCAAGATTCTTGCTGACTGGCTCTTGGAATGCTCCATTTGCATCGCGACCATAACGCCAAATAGTATCTGCGCTAGGATCTAAGAAATAAAGAAACTTACGATCAGCATACTCAGCCAATGCCACTGCATTTTTCCAAACAGCACTGTCTCCACCTGGAGCTTTGATTTGGGTGAAGTTGCCTCCCTTGAACTCGATTACTTGGTTGTCTTTGGTATAAAGCTCGATGACATTGTCCTTGGTAATTGGGGCGGCATAAGTAACTTCAGCGGTAGTATTACCGTTCACGACCACAGTACGTTGGTCTACTTTGTCTACGACTAGTTTGTAGAGGACATTGCTGTCAAAAGCATAGAGCTCATTGCCCAAGCGAGTCAGTCCACGGCCTTCAAAGTTGCTGCGTTCTTTGCTGAGATCAAATGCTACTTTGGGATTATCTTCACGGAACACATTGTCTACCATAGCCATCAGTTGTTTGATCTCACTGAGCTCACTATTGATCTGGCTAGTCAAAATCACATCAGTGGTAGAAGGTAGGGCGTCAGCGAGTTTCTTTTGGTCAGCAAGAAGTAAGTTTTTAGCGCTTTCTTTATCATATATTGCGCGAGTCTTGGCATCATCACGATCTTTAGCTGATTGTGCTACCAATGTTTGTAGGTCTTTTTTGAGAGCACTGGCTTTTTGGTAGCCAGCAATGCTGTAAATTACACCAATACAAAGTACTACTACTGCTGCTACTGCTATCACTTTGCTTAATTGCCAAGGCTTTCGTACCAATGGTCTCTCGCGATTAAATACGCGTTCCAAGGTCTTCTTGAGATTGGTTTTGAGAATCTCTACAGTATTGATCAATTTGTTACCATTCGCAGGAGCTCTGAGTGGCGCTACAGCAGGAGTAGCTGACATACTTGCTGCCATTGGTAAATCTTCATCGACTGGAAGCATTGCTTCCTGACATTGAATTACTGCGAGCCCAGCATATGTTAAGGCTGGAATATGTTTCTCGGGATGTGGTACTGAAATTGCTTGTTTGAGTGCGTCGGTGTCTACTATTTCTTTGAGAAGCTCAGTGCTCAACAAAATCTTGTCGTCTTTCAAAAGGTTGCCACTGGCAAGTGATAGAAAAATTTTATTGTCTGACATTGTGTCTGGTACTAGTCCTTCACTAATGCAGCTGAGGTGTTTTCCTCGCAATAAATAAATACTGCCATTGCCACCGACTGATAAATGTAAGTCACTGCGAGAGAACACCGCTAAAGCGATATTGAGGCTTTGTTGCCAAGTGATTCCTTCTGCTTGGCTAATATTGACGGCATTGTCATTGATTACTTGCAATACTTCTTCGAAACTTTGTTCTGGATCGCGTTCGAGGTCTTGGTAAAAATGTTGTTGAAAACTCTCAATAATAATTGAGCGAATTTCAGGGGCGAGCTCTTGCGCATCTTTGAGCGTATAGCTAAAAAATACTGAACCATATGCAGCTTCCTCTGGATTGGAAGGAATATATGATCCAGTTACTATATGCGTATGAGGGTCCTGTGTACCTAGAGAAAACAAACTCTGTTTGAGCACAAACATGGCATATACATCAAAATCGTATCGATCGTAGCAAAAAAGGCAGGGTGCTAAAAGCTTTTTCGCTAGATGCAGAGCACAGTAATATGTTTTGTGGTATAACACTACAGTATAGCAATTTACCTCTATGTTTTTACCTGCCCAACTCCACCAATGGTTGAAAGACCATGAACAACCTAGCTACCGTTACAAGCAAATAATGCAAGCGCTCTTTCAAGAAGGAAAGAGAAGTTTTGCTGATATACTCACTCTTCCCAAGGATGTGAGGACTACCTTGTCAGAAGAGTTTACTGCTTTTACCTTGAAGGAAAAGATGGCAGTTCATTCTCAAAACAATGACTGTACCAAAACTTTATTAGAACTAGCTGATGGGGAGATGATTGAGGCTGTCTTGATGGAATTTGAAGACGGTCGTGCATCTGCTTGTGTATCTAGTCAAGTCGGATGTGCTTTAAAATGTTCATTTTGTGCTACTGGCGACTTTGGTTTCCGTCGTCAACTTTCTAGTATAGAAATATTTGAACAAGTTTGGTGGCTTTCTTGTAAGTTGCAGGCAGAAAAGCGTCGTTTATCAAACTTAGTATTCATGGGTATGGGTGAACCACTACTGAATTACGATGCTGTAGTAGAAGCGATTCGGATGATCAATGATCCAGATATGATTGGTTTAGGTATGCGACATATTACTGTTTCTACCTCAGGTATTGCTCCTCAGATTATTCAATTGGGTAGAGATTTACCTCAAATAAACTTGGCTGTTAGTTTGCACGCTCCTGTACAAGCATTGCGTGAAAAGATTATGCCGATTGCTAAAAAGTACCCACTTGATGAGCTATTTGCTTCTATTGATGCTCATATTGAAGAAACCCATCGTCGTGTGACCTATGAGTATTTATTGATCGATGCGCTCAATGACACTGATGAGTTAGCTCATATTTTGGGCAAGAAAATCAGTAGACAAAACTGTCATGTCAATTTAATTCCTTGGAATAAAACTGATCATTCTGACTTCAAGCCATCTTCACGCAAACAGATCTTTAAATTTGCCCGTATTCTCGAAGAATATGGTGTACCAGTGACGATTAGAGTAACAATCGGTGCTGATATTGATGCCGCTTGTGGTCAGTTGGCCAACAAAGCAGAAGCCCCTACTCCTGCCCAACCAGCGTAAGCTTGGCTGAGAGGGAGTTTTGGTTGAGGCGATCAGCGATATCTTTGGTATTAATATCTGTATAGTCATTGTCTAGCACGAGATCGGTGCCGGTCCATGCTTGCTTAAATGTAATGTTGGTAAATGGAAGGTCATCAATAAACAATCGTAAAGGTTTATTGAGTTTGTCTTTACTCATTTGAGCGAGCATCTTTTGGCCGTCTGTATCTAGGGTGGCATGCACAGTGAAATCTTTGATGTTGTTCACATCCTCAGGATCTTTTTTGACAACAGTTACTTTGGTGATATGGCCAGACAGGTTGAGTACTGGCATGTAATTTAGATAAGGACCGTTTTCTTTGAGATCGCGGCTTACTTGTTGGTAATGAAATACTTTGGCTCCGCCTTCATCTTGTACATCAGTTACTTTTGCAAACCAGACTGCATAGCTCAATTCTACTACGGGAGTAATGCCATTCACTGGCGTTTGTAATAATGCGTCCCAGATTTTTGGTTCATTGATACCGCCTTGATCAAATGGTCCATGCGTACCTTTGGTTACCAAATCTACTTCATCACTTGCTTGCACGACTAGCGCATCCATAGTTTCTGGGTGAGCTAAAGCACTTGCATGAGCTTTTACTACTATGTCTTTTTGATACTTGTTGTACTGTTGATTAACTTCAGCTTCCGCTGGGGTAAAAGTAGTACGGGGTTCTTCTAATGTAACTTGTTTCGTTGTCCCAAGGTCCAATGCTTTGTTTCGATCGAAGTCTGGTAGATCAGTGTCTACTACTAGAGTATCTCCATCATTGGTGACCGTGCTTTTGGTGCTACCTAGCGCTACTAATCTTCGCTCTAGCTCTTGTTTGACTGTGGCAGCGGTTAGTTGCTGATTGTCGCTAGTACGTACTATTTGGTAGGTGAGTTTGTGTTGGCTTGCTGTGGGATCAGTAGTAGTTGCTGTGCTGCAAGCACTAAGAGTGAGTGTAAGTAGTGCAAAAGCAAAGCAAAGTTTGGTGATTTTCATAAAATTATATTGGCTAGAGACAAGGAGAGTTTATCTGAGCTTGCGAACTTGCTCAATGGGCAACTGAGGTAGTAACTAGTAATGAGTGGGTAGCAAGTAGGTGCCCGTATTGTCGCCGTGCATTCGTTACTACTTTTTACTTACTAACTATTACTTCGTTTACCGACCGCGAAGCCCAACATCACGATACTAGCAACTAGTATCGGCAACGTCAGTAACTGTCCCAAGGTAAAGTAATGAAAAATATAGCCAATCTGTGTGTCTGGTTCTCGTACAAATTCTACAAGTATTCTCACAATGCTATAGTACAACATAAAAAGCGCTGTCCTTACTCCTGTCGGCCATTTTTGTTTGATTGTAATCAAAAAGAAGCTGCCCGCTACAATGTGAAGTAGTGCTTCGTAAAGTTGTGCCGGATGTCTATATACCGTCATATTCCAAAATCGCACGGCCCAAGGCAAATCACTGATGCGGCCATACAGCTCAGCATTGATGAAGTTGCCTATTCGCCCCAAAGCTAATGTGAAAGGAACAATGGTTAAAACACTGTCTGTAATTGTAGGCAGTCTGGGGGCTCTGAGCCGTGTAGTTTTGATTCTATACCAGAACCATACAAAACCAAATGCTGCTCCAATAAAGCCGCCATGAAAAGACATCCCTCCTTGCCATACGGCAAAAATCCTCGCAGGGAATCGCCAGTATTGGTTAAAGTCATAAAACAAAATGTAGCCCAGTCGGGCGCCAATAAGTAAACAAAGACAGGTGATGAAAATGAGGTCGTTGAGATGCTCTAGTGATAATTTGAGTCGGCCAATAAAGATCTCACGACGAAGAAAAATGTAGACTAAACTAAAGCTCAGTAAATACATAATACCGTACCAGTGGATGGCTAGAGAGCCCAACTGGAAAGCGATCGGATTGATATACGGTAAATCAATAACTAGAGGTGTCATGAATTTGATCAGGAATAAGGGCACTAGCTATCCAGATATGGACTAGAATAAAAGGATAGAGCAAGCTATTCATGAAGATTGAACTGATAATGAAGGCAAGCAAGCCACAACCAATCGCTAGTGCTTGATTGCGCCAAGCCATCGAGACTGATTTACGAAGCCACATTTGTAGTGTCAGCTTGAATGTACAGATCCAAAGCCAAATATAGGCTAGCCCACCAAAAACACCTGTGGTTACAAATACAGTGAGCAAAGAGTTTTCTAAACCCCCGCGGTTATTCACATCAAATTCATCTACTAGTGAATAGTAGTCTTGGATAGTAGCGAGGTTGTTGTATCCCACGCCAAAGACAGGGTGGCTTGCCAATATGCGAGTACCTTTATCCCAGGAGTATACGCGCTTCAAGCCTGTCTCATCTACAGACAATCCATCAGTAATTCTTTGGACAGCACGAGGAGATGCGACTAGTCCAAGTGCTATACAAGCAGTACCAATAATAAGCAGCTTTGGAGATCGTAACATGCCTATAATAAAGAAAGCAGCGAGGAAGGCTACATAACCCGTACGAGAGAATGTCAGTAATAAGGCTACGCTACAAAACAAAATACTAATTGCTATCAAGATCTTGTGACGCTTTGTGCAAGTAGGATACATTCCCATGCCAAGTGCCAAGATAAAAGCAAAATAACTACCAATGAAGTTCGGATCGAAAAACGTTCCTAATAAACGATCTACATGAGGGTCCCAACCCGCAGCAATAGCGTAGGCTGTAAAATCAGGCATTACAATCAATTGAATAAAGCCACCAATGCTGACTAGAATACTCGTAACAAAAATACAGTTAAATAAAAATGATCTGTGCTCTGGTTTCTGCGCTAAGAATTCGTAAGTAATGAAATAAAGCATTGCATAAGCAACGAAGCGAATGAAATAAGATATGCTTACTACAATCGTTTTAATGTCTGGGGGAATAAGGGTAACGATATTGATAATACCAGCTAAAGCTGAGACAGCTGTGACTACTAAGAAAATTTGAATTGGTGCTGTCAGTGGTGGGATTTTAAACTTTCTTTCAATTACCATTTTTCGCCACAGCCAAGCTATACACATTGCTATTACTACGACGTCAGTAGCGATAATTGCTGAACCTCCACGATTATCAGTGCCTAAAGAAAGGCGAGCTAATTGGCCTCCTACAATACTCAAAAAAAGCATCACATAGGCAAAACGGGGATAACGTGTCATTAGGGTCATACCTGCTATACCTACTAATGCCAATATGATTGTAGCCGCGATGAGCAAATGATCAAAAAACATAAAGACAATAACTTATCTCGCGCCCACTGTAGCACCTTATTTGTCTCTTAGCTAAATCGATCGATGAAGAGCTGCCAAGCTAATGCCTTATTGGTTAAACTCAAATCTTTGATAAACTTTTTGATCTCAAATTCGCTAATATGTGCTTCTAGCCATTCTAAATGTTTTTTGAGTGTGCTCAAAGAGATCTTGTCTAAGCAATACCAATAGTTTTTCTCAGCATAACAACTACTATCTGGAGTAGTGGTATAAATACCTTGATTAAGTCCTAAATTGAGTATGCCGTCATAAAGCCAAATTTTGGCTAATCTTCGAGTGCTGTTTTTGAGATGAGGGTACTGTTGTTGTAGTTCTGCATCTGTGAAACTGTTTTGGCCAAGGGCCTGAGTACTTTTTCCTTCATCGATACATACAGCTACGATCGTGTGCACGATACCGATAGATGTGTTGTTTTCTAAACTAATAATATGTCCCACTTCCAAGCTTGAATCCTGATAAAGTTCAACAGTAACTTCAGGGTATTGAATCAGGATGATTTCACCTAGTCGTTGAGCCATATTAATCAGCTGAGATTAATCCTACTTTTTGGCGTACCAAGCTAATAGTAGAACGAGCAACTTGGCGGGCTTTTTCTCCACCTTTTTTTACGGCTGCTCGTAGCTCATCATCGGTGATTTCAGCATAACGTTTTTGCATTGGCGCAAAATAGGCTTGTACTTTTTCTAGCAAAATCTTTTTTGCTTCTCCATATCCCATCCCGCCTTTACGGAATTTATCTTCAACATGTCCAATGGTGGTAGGGTCAGCAACTAATCTGAGCAACGTTACAATCGTATTATTTTCTGGATCTTTTGGTTCATCTACTCCCAATGAATCTGTCTTGATCGACATGATTCTTTTTTCCATTCCTTTGATATCGGTAAATGGAGAAATAGTATTGTTGTATGACTTACTCATTTTTTCACCATCGATACCAGGGATACTCTCTACAGTAGGAATAATATAAGGCTCGGGTAACACGAAGGTCTCACCATAGTAGTGATTGAACTTCTCAGCTAGGTCTCTGGCAATCTCAATATGCTGTTTTTGATCCTTACCCACTGGTACTAGGTGGCTCTGATACATCAAGATGTCGGCTGCCATCAGTACAGGGTAATCAAATAACCCGACATTGGCCTCTTTCCCTTTTGCTAATGCATCTTTGTAGGCATGTGCTCTTTCCAAAAGACCAAGAGGCGTTAGACAGTTGAGCACCCAAGCGAGCTCGGTGTGTTCCGGTACGTCAGATTGAATAAAGATATTCGACTTTTCAATATCAATGCCTGCTGCTAAATATTCTCTCAGGATATTCCAACTGTTTTGTTCCAAGTCTGGCGCACTACGCATTGTAGTGAGCGCATGATAGTTGGCGATGAAATAGAATCGATTACAATCTGCTTTATCTTGTAAGTCGACGTATTGTTTGATGGCGCCAAAATAGTTTCCTAAATGGGCGTGGTCACCAGTTGGTTTAATTCCTGAGATAATTGTTTGCATAACTATTTGGTTGCTTTACTTTTTGGTGGTAATGGAGCGGACTCTGCTGCTGCTGCATTGTTAGTAGCAGTAGTAATAGCTAAGTCTTTTTCTGCTTTGATAGCAGCTCGTGCTTTTTGGGCAATCTCTTCTAAGAGCTTATTGTTTTGTTTCAAGAATAAACGAGCATTTTCTTTACCTTGGCCAATTTTGAGATCGCCATAGTTATAGAAATTTCCTGCTTTCTCAATGATGTTATACTTGGTGCTGATCTCTAGAATATCGCCGGCTTTAGAAATACCTTCATTATAAAGAATATCAAATTCAGCAGTCTTGAATGGTGCTGCTACTTTGTTTTTGACAATTTTAACCTTGGTGTGGTTACCAATGATTTCTCTTGTGTCTCCTGTACCGATTTCTAATTTGTCGCCCTTACGAACATCAATACGAACTGATGCGTAAAATTTTAAGGCATTTCCACCAGTAGTGGTCTCAGGATTGCCAAACATCACACCGATTTTTTGACGTAATTGGTTGATGAAGATCACGGTGGTACCTGATTTGCTCACGATACCAGTAAGTTTGCGCAATGCTTGACTCATCAATCGTGCTTGGAGACCCATATGACTATCACCCATTTCGCCCTCGATTTCTGATTTTGGTACTAATGCTGCCACTGAATCGATGACGATGATGTCTACTGCGCCAGAACGAACTAACGTCTCAGTAATATCTAGTGCTTGTTCACCATTGTCAGGTTGTGAGATCAAGAGGTTCTCTGTATCTACGCCCAATCTACGCGCATAGTCAGGATCGAAAGCATGCTCAGCATCAATAAAAGCAGCTAGTCCGCCGCCCTTTTGGCATTCAGCCACTACGTGCAAACTGAGTGTTGTTTTTCCAGATGATTCTGGACCAAAAATCTCGATGATTCTACCTTTTGGCATACCGCCACCCAGGGCAATATCAAGTGAAAGACAGCCAGTAGAGATCATTTCTACAGACACACGACTAGCGTCACCCATAGTCATGATTGCTCCTTTGCCAAATTGCTTCTCAATTTGACTCATTGCTAGTTCGATTGCGCGTTTTTTATCTTTTGAAACAGATACAACTTCTGTGGTCGACATAAGATTTGTTATTAAGCTTTTCGAGTGTAGGTGAGTATTATTACACCGTCAAGGTGAGTGGAGCTTTTTTATATCTTGACTGCGTTCCCGATCGCATACCAACAAACCATCTTTGGTATTTACAATGACCAGATTTTCTACCCCAATTACTTTTACTACCTTTTCCGTCTCGTTACGAATATAGCAGTTTGTAGCATCAAGGCTAGCTACATTGCCAATTGTCTCAATTCCCAATGCCTTGAAATCACCAATATCACTCCAACCTAAATTGTCAGTAGGGATAGTGGCCAAGTGATCTACTTTTTCTGAAATACTATAATCAAGCGAGATCGCTTCTAGGGTTTCGTAAATGGTGTGCCAATTCTGAAAGTTATGAATAAGCGAGTGATAGGTTGTGGGCACAAACTTTTCTAACCATTGCAGCATACTGCCCAGTGTCCAGATATAAATGCCACTATTCCAAACATATTGGCCCGAAGCGATATACTCTTGTGCTCGAGCTAGGTCAGGTTTTTCTACAAAACGTTCAGCTAACATTACTTCTTCTAGTAGTGAATTATTGTTGTATTTAATGTAGCCATACCCAGTCTCTGCATAAGCTGGCTTGATCCCAATCGTCACTAAGTAGCTAGGATTTTTCTCTAAAAAACGTTCTCCTAGGTGCAACAATCTACGTAGTTCTATTTCATTGCTGATTCGGTGATCGCAGGGGAGCATCACTATAACACTATTCAAGTTTAGTCCTTTTTGTTGCATCAAAATCTGGCTAACAGCAATAGCCGGCGCATTGTCACGTTTGGATGGTTCAAATATGCATTGATCTACTACTAATTCTGGTATGCTTTCTTGAATTAATTGTGCATGTCTCTTATTGGCCGCCAACCAAATATTGCTGTTGGGGATAATGGGGAGTACACGTTCGTATGTAGTACGTAAAAGGTCTCGATTATCAAAAAAAGCCTGAAATTGTTTAGGTTTCTCTTCGGTACTGACTGGCCACAATCTAGTTCCTCCCCCTCCTGCCATAAGTAAAGCGTGCATAGCGAAAATTCAGTACTTTCAAAATAGCTGATCAATACGTAAAAGTCGAAACTGTTTAAACTAGATTTTTGAGCAAGGATTTTTCTAATCTCTTGCAAACATGTTGTTTTGAATCTTCACTCAAAGCATCAAGTGAAAGAAACGGCATCATGTCCTCTATCTCCATCAAAAAGAGTTCACCATTTGCCATCCGACAAGCATCAATTCTTTGTAGTCCAAAGGGAAGATGATTCCAGTCTACAAACTTCTTGGCCCAATCAATTTCATTCTGGGTAGGGGAGTATTCTACTAATTCCCATCTTTGGTCTGGCTCTGAGGATACAAGGGTATAAGTTAAATGATCATCAATGAAGTAAAAAGAAACTTCATCTTGAAAGTGGAGCTTGGGTTGGATGATATGCTTGAGCGGATTTCTATTTAGCAACTGGTTTAGACTCATTACTTCTACTCCCCAAGATGATGCCCCATCTAATGGTTTTATTAAGTACTCATCAGTGACAGGCAGTTGGGCGATTTCTTTACTGAACCGTACTGATGGTATGACGGGATAGCCGGCTTTAAACAATTCAACTAAGTAATTTTTGTCCTCTACATATCCGTTGCGATGAATGGGGTTGTAGAGCTTTATTTTCTTTTCAACACACATCTTTTGAAACTGTTCAAATTCAGATTTAAATAATCTACTTGGCCAGGCATTACGAACCAGACAGCCATCAAAATTTGATACAATGCCAATAGCATCAGCTACTGAACAAATAGTTACCGTAAAATTATTTTGCAAATAGTAAGCGAGATATTGGTCCTCTTCGGGGTCTGTATTTTCTTGGTTGGTCACAAGAAGTAAACGAGGGGTGATCATTTACTTAACTAATTAATAGCTTTTCCAGAGAGTCTAATTCCGCCATTGTTGTATCTCTATAAAGAGTTCGTCTGTCTTCATTGTGAAACTTCAACATAGTATCGCTAATGATAATAGAACTTTCTGGTCCCAATGCCTTTGCTTTAGTACGTGACCTTGCAAGCATTGGAATACGAACTAGTTGGTTGGCCAAATAGGGCACAAAAGAAAACTGTTTATTCTTCAGCACATGTGAACCTTTAGTCGTAAGTGCTGGTAGCATTTTTTTTACCCATTGATTTTGCCTCAACCAGTCTGTGTGATGTTTGCCAAAAAGTGGGATTACGTTCGCTAGCCAATAGTGTAAATAGAGGTCTTCAGGTAAAGCTATTTCTTGCATATTGATATTGTCGGCTGTGACAAAGAAACTTAAACAGATTTGTTCTTCGATGTTGCCAGGTTTTCGCCTTAGTCCTGCTTTTTCTAAAGCAGCTGTGAGTTTCAATCTAGCCCACCATAAAAGTTTAGGCTCGCAAATTACTACTAGATCGATATCACTGGTTGGTTTCAAGGCCCCTAGGCTATAAGAATTTACTAAGAGGATGTCTTTAATTTCTGGAATGGCCTGCACGATTAACTTTAATTGTTTGATGTTACGCTCCAAATTTTCTTTTAGTTCGCGATGTTTTTTTGTTTGTTCTGCATTTCTTTTTTGTTCTTCACCTAAGTGTTTTTCATAAATCTTGATGGCCTCCTGCCATTCAGTGTCATTTAAAATCTCACTACAAGTAAGCGCTCGGATTTGGTTTAAACTATAAGATCCTTTGATCGCACGGTAAAAAGCAATTGGGGTCAGGAATGCTCGTAGCTTTGTTTTAGATAGCATCTTATTTCCAAGCTAAACGGTAACCAAAACCGCGAATGGTTTGTACATACTGTTCACCTACTGGACAGTGTTGGTGCAACTTCTTGCGTAGGAAATTGATGTAGACATCTACTTTGTTGGTGTATGGATCCACGTACATATCCCAAATATGTTCGAGAATTTCATCTCGACTAAAGGTTTTTTCAGGTACCTCCATTAGTAATTCCAGTAATCGGTACTCTTTGGGAGATAGGGCTACGTCCTTACCATGGAGTTGTACCGTCATATGTCGTTTGTTGAGCTGGATGTTTTTATAAGTAGAAATTGCCAAAGCAATAGGGCGTTCTTTACGACGGTTGATCGCATAGAGTCGAGCTATAAATTCTCTTGCATCAGTTTCTTTGTTGATTACATCATCTGCCCCAGCATCAAAAGCACTAATGGTAGTGTAATGATCAGTAATCAATGAATAGATCACGATAGGAATAGTGAGATTGCGAGATCGAATCTCTTTGCATATCTCCAACATATTGCTCTCTCTCAATACTACCTCGGTAATCACGCAGTCATAATGGCTGTGATTGAGTAAGTACAACAAATCTCCCTTGGTAGCGACTATGTCCACTGTATAATGCAGTGGTAGTAGTAGTCCTTTTGTACGCAGTGACGAATCTGGAACATCATCTACCAAGAGAATTTTCATGTTGTGACCGGCTAAAATGGTGTGTTTAAGCAGCAGCTTTAGCAACAGTTTTGGTGGTGCGGGGTTTCTTCACTATCTTATATACTAGTTTTTCGCCATTTGGGCTAGTGGTAAATTGCACGGTATCCAGTGGTTTGATGTCTTGATTGAGTAATCCATCAGATAAAGCGTCTTCAATATGTTCTTGAATTGCTCTGCGCATTGGTCTAGCACCGAAGTCTTTACTATAGCCTTTTGTTGCCAAAAAATTTTCCGCAGCATCCGTGAACTTAATAGTTAGCTGATGTTCATTGAGCCGTTTCTGGAGTTTGTCGATTTCCAACTTCACGATCGCGTGAATATGTTCTTTGGTGAGGGGCCTGAACACGATTGATTGGTCGATACGATTGAGGAACTCTGGGGTGAAGTGTTCTTTCAATTCATCAAGTACCGTGCTTTTAATCTTGTCATAATTCTTTTCGTCTTCCAGCAATGCCTCGTCGCTATCAAACCCAATCTTTGATGCTTCTTTGGTCAGTCTTTGAGCTCCGATATTAGAAGTCATGATGATAACTGTATTGCGGAAGTCGATTTTACGACCACGGCCGTCAGTTAGTCTGCCTTCTTCTAGAATTTGTAGCATCAGATTGAATACTTCATGATGAGCCTTCTCAATTTCATCAAAAAGGATAATTGAATAAGGTTTGCGACGCACAGCTTCAGTTAGCTGTCCTCCTTCCTCATAACCTACGTATCCCGGAGTAGCGCCTACTAGTCTAGATACATTGTGTCTTTCCATAAACTCACTCATGTCCACCGTGATCACTGCGTCTTCGCTATTGAAAATCTCGCGAGCTAAAGATTTTACTAATTCAGTTTTTCCTACACCGGTAGGCCCCAAGAAAATGAACGATCCGATTGGTCGTTGATGGCTAGCCAAACCTACTCTTGAGCGACGGATGGCTCGAGAGATAGCAGAGATCGCTTCTGTCTGACCAATCACTTGTTTCGCTAGGGAGGCTTCTAGGCTGACTAATTTGTCAGTTTCGTTTTTGAGTAAGCGAGTCAAAGGAATGCCAGTCATTAGTCCAATTACTCTAGCAATATCTTCCTCTGTGATTTGTTGCACTACTTCTGGTGCTGGGGTATGCGAGAGTTTTTCTTGATGAATTTCTTCCAATAATTTTACTTCTTGTTCACGCATGTTGGCAGCTGTCTCATAATCTTGAGAAGCAACAGCCTCTTCTTTCTTACTAACAATCGTAGAAAGCTTTTTCTGGAGTTTCTTCAAGGTATCAGTCGTTCGATGTGAGCGTACGCCTTTTTGGGAAGCTGCTTCATCGATCAAGTCAATCGCCTTATCAGGCAAGAATCGGTCGCCTACATAGCGTTTAGACATATTTACGGCAGCATTGATGGCGCTATCAGTGATTTTGAGTTGATGATGTTCTTCAAATGCTTTTTTGAGGCCGTGCAAGATAGTGATGGTGTCTTCTATTGATGGTTCTTCTACTACTACTGGTTGGAAACGGCGCTCCAAGGCAGCATCATTCTCAATATATTTGCGGTATTCATCGATCGTAGTAGCTGCGATCACTTGAATCTCCCCACGTGAAAGTGATGGTTTTAAGATATTCGCCGCATCCATACCACCTTCAGAGCTACCTGCGCCGATGATAGTGTGAAATTCATCGATAAAAAGTACTACATTGCCTGCTTCACGAGCTTCATTGATTACCGCTTTGATGCGCTCTTCAAATTCACCACGATACTTGGTGCCAGCCACTAGAGCTGCCATGTCCAGGGTCAGGATCCGCTTGCCTAGTAAACTATCAGGAATATCTTCACTCACTATTCTTTGAGCTAGCCCTTCAGCAATCGCTGTCTTACCCACACCAGGCTCACCAATCAAGATCGGGTTGTTCTTGGTGCGACGGTTGAGAATACTCACTACTCGTCCTATTTCTTTGTCCCGACCGATAATGGGATCCATTTTTTTATTACCACGTGCCTTGGCAGTAAGATCAATCGTGAAATAACTAAGAGCAGGGCTGTCTTTCGCATCGTTTTTCTTGGTCCGTTCTGCTACTGCAGATCGTCCATTGCGAGGAGGTGTATTCACGCCTTGCATTTGATTGAACATATTGCCTAAGAAATTGCCAAAGAAAGCTTCTAGTGGATCATTCTTTGTTTCACCATCACTTGTTTCTTCGCTTGGTCTTTGATCGCGAAATAATTTCTCGATATGTTCTTTAATTTTGGTGGGTGGTACCTGTAAACTTTCTAATACAGAGGCAGCAGCGGTTTGCTTTTGGGATACCAACGCTAGCAGTAGATGTTCAGTACCCACAAAACTATGGCCATATTTAAATGCCATTGCTGTTGCGTTCTCGATAATTTGTTTTGCTAGTTCTGATAGGCCGTTTTTGAGCACATCTTTGTCTGCCACTTGGTGTCCAGTGCGCATATAAAGAATATTGCCTACATTTTCTTTAGTAATTCCCATACTAGTCAGAATTGTACAGCCCAAAGCATTACTTTGATCCAAAATACCGAGCAGGATATGCTCAGTGCCGATAAAAGGAAGCTTCATTTCTGCTGCTGCTTTTTGCGCTACGATCAAGGCTTGTTTGGCTTCAGGTGTAAATTTATTGAATTGGTTACTCATAATTTGTACGCGTGAAAAGTAAAAGTATTAGCACTCAAACCATTATACTGCTAAGTGTGATTTTTGCAATAAAGAATTAGCGATTCTTGAGCACTATTGTCAGGCTGCTCTTAGTTTTTTGCAACCAAGCTTTATTTCTTTCCCTTGTCAAAATAAAATGCTACTGACCACTGCTCAAGATTTTTAGTAATTGTTGACTATCAATTACTTGTTGAGGTGCGGGGATCACCAAGGGTGAAGTTAGCGCTTGGCTTTGTAGCTCAAGTTTATAGGTGATCGCAATGCTGGTACTGCTATTGAGCTGGCCTTGGAGAGCAATAGTGCCAAACATGTTCTTAATCATGCCAGTGTCTTGGCTTAAGAAAATTGTTCCCTGCCATTGTAACAGTGGCAAGAGTCGTAGATATTCTTCTCGAGTAGCGGCATCCATCTGTGCAATGGTTTCTGGTTGCTTTAAATAAGCTAAGAGCTTTTCAGTGTCTAGACTCACGGCCACTTGATAGGCTTTTTCATCAGCTGTTTGGACTAGGGAGATATCATTGATTTGAAGATATTGTAGATAATCACTGATGTTGGCTAGGTGGGTGGGGAAGAGTGAGTTGAGCGCTTTTTGTATGGGCCAATAACTACCACTACCCGGCAAGGTAAACCAAATATTACTGAGGGGGGCCACGTTAGTATTGAGATTCTCACTTTCTGGTCCAGAAAACTGAGTGCTAATCAGCCTAAATAAGATTTGGGTGCTAGTACTGACCGTGTCTATATTGGCAATACCTCTAGTGTGGTCAGTTGAAGTAATGTCGCTAGTAGGAATATCAATACTGAAGGTACCTTGACCACGAATGGCGTGATTGTCTTGATCAAACTGGCCATTGAGGTTGAGACCCAGGGCGTCTTGTTGTGTGGGGCTTATCATCTTCATGTCAGCTGAGAGTTTGAATGTCCCTTGTGATGTAAGCATTAGTTGATTGAGTCCTTTCTCAATCAAACTTCTCCCATCAGGGGCCACTACCATTACTGGTTTTTCTAGAGCTGGGGCCTCAAAAAGACTACAACCAGAAAGTAAGGCTGTACTACAGAGTATGATCCAGAGCTTTGCTCGTTTCATGAGTTATGATTGAGAAGTTTTTGCTTTAAACTTTTTACCTTTCCATTCTGGGCGGGGAATAAAAGCAGGAAAAACTGGTTTGACTCCCGTGCCTTTTGCCTCTTCTATCAATCGCATCAGCTTGGTGATGTAGTGATGAATGTCGCGAGGATTTGGGATGTATTGGGCAGTAAATTGGCCACCACCGATTACTTGCAGTTTGCCATAGTTGAATAAACCATGGAAAAAGTTTTCGTAACTAAAAGATGTGTCTTTGATCCCATCTAATCTCAATTCACGGGTGTAGTTGTTGAAAAAGCCTTTTGGTACAATTTTTACTATTCGAGAATCAGTGATCAGACAGATAGAGCGATACCAGAGTGACCAAGCAGCCATCACACTAGTAATGACGGCTAGAATAAAGAGCGAAAAGAATGCATTGCCTAGGCTATTGGAATAAGTCAGCCCACTGATACGCATTACCAAGTATCCCACTAGTCCAACAGCGATTGCTGCCCCCACATACACTACGAAAAGCTCAGCTATGCGACCAATCAAACGTAATACATGTCGGTGTGAGCGAAATAAAATCACCTCATCTTTACCTTGGCCGGCAAAACGACAAAAGCTATAACGCATATTAGTAACTAAGATAGTAAGCGAAAAAATTGATAGCAGCACTGACAAAAACTAGTGTCCAAAGCACCGTCAGAATAAATACTGAGGGCATAGCACTGGGACCTAGATTGCGCTGTCTATAAAGCTGTACTGCTGAAACCATATGCACGGCCATGAGGACGACAACAATGGCGAGGAATAAAACTAATAAGATGGTCACAGATGCAAGTTAGCGGTCTTAGTGTAGCAAAGTCCTGCGGCTTGTCGAGATAAGCTTAATGATAAGGTACGGCTAATGTGAAAGCTAGTTAATAACTAATAATGAATAGTGAAAAGTTTAGCGGCTAACAGTCCGCAACCCGGAGAACTGTAGTCGCTAAACTATTAGTTTTTAATTATTCATTATTCACTATTATGATTTGAGCTTAGTACCTAGTAAACCAATATGCTACAATGAAGAGAAGTACCAAAGTATGAAACAAAAATACATTGTGGGTCTGGGCGCAGGGGTAATGGATTATCTGCAAGTAGTGGATTCTTTTCCTGCTACTAATACTAAAATTCGTAGTTCAGTAGCTGATCTGCAAGGCGGTGGCTCTGCTATGACTGCTTTGGTTACATTGGCTCATTTAGGTCTGCCTTGTCTGGCTCTTACTGTAGTTGGTGATGATCCCGTCGGTGAGATGATTGTGCGTGACCTTGCTAACCATGCTGTGGATACCCAGCTAATCCAAAAAAGTACTCAATCGCATTCATCACTTTCATCAGTAATTATTGCTAAACAAACACGTACAATTGTTGGGCATTATGAACTGGAGCACAAATTGAATCTAAAAAAAATCAAAGATAGTATCTGGGGAGCTGTACTATTATTACATGTGGATGGGCATCATGCTGAGGCTGCTTTGCAAGCGGTCCAAAAGGTAAGAGCGTTGGGTGGTTTGGTATCTATAGATGGAGGTCATGCATCGCCTGATATTGATGCCTTGTTGCCATATGCTGACATCATGATCATGTCGGAAACTTTTGTGTTGGAGAGAGCAAAACAAAAAGAGCTTGCCACTCATATGAAGATGCTTAATCAAAAGTATCGGCCTAAAGTTTTAATCGTTACTAGAGGTGAAAAGGGTGTGTGGTATTGGGAAGATGGTAAAGTGAAAAAGCTGCCAGCATTTAAGGTGATCGCTAAAGATACGACTGGAGCGGGGGATGTGTTTCATGGTGCTTTTTTGTATGGATATTTGCAAGAGTGGTCTTTGCAAAGATCTATTCAGTTTGGCCAAGCAGCATCAGCTTTGAAAGTGCAACATTTGGGTGCGCGACAGGGTATCCCTAGCCAGAAGCTGATAGAGCGGTTTTTGAAACGTCAATAATAACCAGTTAGCTCTTTCGGCCTAGTACTAAGCTGAATATGGTTTTTAGTGTGGCAGTGACTTCGTGGTTTTCAATCAGGATGGCGAAAGCGTCGTAATAGAGATTAAGCATCAATACTTTCTGATCGAAAATTGCAATAGATGAATAGAGTGTGCCTTGCTCTTTGGGGAACAAATGAATAATTCTAGCTTGTTTTTTATCTTTGGCTTGTAGTTTTGTATTAATTTCTGCGTTACTACAAATAGCCTCGAGATTGATCTTTCTTTTTGCTCGCTCATCCATGAAGTGATTCATAAATTCTTCACCGAAACGCATTACTAAGTCCTCATGTGCGCCAAACTCTAATATAGTGCTTTTGCTTTCAAGTAATAATGAATAAGCTTTTTTGCAGTTCTCTACGCCCTCGTAAAAAGTGACTTTCGGCTCACTACTATAAGGTGTCTTGAATTCTTCTAATAAGGGTAGCACTTGTTCTAAGCTGTGTTTTTGTTGTTCTAGCTCAGCAGATTTGTGTTTTGCTAAATCGGTCGGCTGTGCTTCAAAATACTGGGTTCGTCCTTTTTGTGAGCGTTGAATATAGCCTCGATCGACTAGATTTTTTAGAATAAATAAGACTGTTGCTTTGGGGTACTGCACTTTTTGGGCGATTTTGGTGCCATTACTTTTGCCGAATTCTAATAAACAGAGGTACACCGCTATTTCTTTTTCATTAAATCCTAACTTTTGCAGTAACTCACGCATGTCATTAATATTTGTTGATGTCTTTAGTATAGTGTTTATTTTTCTATTGTATAGAAGTGGTAATCTATCGTTAGAAATAATTGATATATATGACAAGATTAGATTATTGGCAGATGCCAGCTTTGGCTACTACCGAAGCAACCGTCTTGCAAATGCTAAAAGCTGAAGATGGTAGAGATGTAGTAGTTTTGGATAGTACGATCTTTTATGCCCAGGGAGGAGGACAGCCGGGGGACAGAGGCTCAATTAGGGCAGAGGTCAGAGCGGCAAGGTCAGAGGTTTTGGGCGAGTTCTTGGTTGAGGATGTTCGGCATGTGGGTACGGATGTGTACCATTATGGTACTTATAGCTCGAGGCAGTTTGAGGTTGGGCAGACTGTCATTTTGGCGATTGATTGGGAGAGACGTTTGCTCAATACTCGGCTGCATTCTGCTGCTCATCTTTTGGATGCTTTGATGCGGCAGTTCTATGCTAGTTGTAAGCCGATTAAGAGTTATCATTTTCCTGAGGGACCCTATGTAGAGTATCAATGTAGTGAGGTTTTGGATTTGGAGAAGATGCAAGAGCTCCTTAGCCAAGAATGTGCTCGGCATCAAGTCCATAACATACCCACTACTATTGATCTTACCAATCCTGAGCGGCGAGTTGTTACTTTATATTTGCCAGAACCACATGCAATTCCTTGTGGTGGCACACACGTAAATAGTGTCGCTGAAATTGGTCGGGTCCAGATTCGTAAGATCAAGCTGAAGAACGGTGTGTGTCGAATTAGTTATGCTTTGATTTGATGTTCAATAGTAGCCGAGCCGACACATTCATCTTCTTGATAGAAGACAATACTTTGTCCTGCAGTTATTGCGCGTTGTGGCTCGCTAAAGCTAACAGTTCCATCTTCGTGCACTATACAATCCTGGTCTGGTTGGCGGTAACGAATCTTTGCTTTGCAGGCATATGGTAATTCTGGCTTTTTCGAGATCCAGTGCATATTATTTGCTTGTAACTTATTAGCAAAAAGTGCTGGATGATCGTGGCCTTGGACAGCAATTACTAGATTGTTCTTCACATCAGTTCGCGCGACAAACCATGGTTCACTCAGCGGCGAGGTATTATGAATATTGAGTCCATACCGTTGACCAATAGTATAGTTGTAGGCACCTTCATGTGAACCAATCTGTTTTCCATCCTGATCAACTATTTGCCCTGTTTTTGGCGGCAAACGGAAACGAAGAAAGTCTTGGAGATCGAGCTTGCCGATAAAGCAAATTCCTTGGCTGTCTTTCTTGGTGGCTGTATAAAGCTTGTGTTCCTTGGCATAAGTTCGTACTTCACTTTTGGGCATCTCACCAACTGGGAATAGAATCTTGGAAAGCTGAGCTTGGTTGAGCTGACATAAAAAGTAACTCTGATCTTTTGTAGGGTCACGGCCTTTCAGTAAATGAAAATAGCCATCTGGGCGTTCTTCTACACGGGCATAGTGACCTGTCGCAATCTTTTCTGCCCCCAGTTCTTCAGCATATTTGAGCAGCGCATCAAATTTAATCAGCTTATTGCAAAGAATATCAGGATTAGGTGTGCGGCCAGCTTGGTACTCTTGATAAAAGTATTCTAAAACCAACGCTCGGTATTCTTGCTCGAAGTCTACTGTTTTGAGCACTATGCCCAGTTGGGCAGCTACTGCCAGCGCATCTAGTCTGTCTTTGACCCAAGTACATGCGCCTGTCTTTTCAGCTTGATTGTCTGACCAATTTTTCATAAATACGCCAAAAACTTGGTGCTCTGATTGCTCTTTGAGCAGTGCTGCTGCAACTGACGAATCGACCCCACCAGACATAGCAATCGCAATTTGCATAACTAATCGTAAACTATAAATAGGAAACAATTCTATGGCTCAGACAATACATTCTCTCTAGCCTAGAGACAAATAAGTGCTATAATTGAGAGAAATCTAACAAAAACTAATTACTTCATTTATGTCTTCACTTCAATTTTCTACCAGAACTACACTGAGTAAGCGAGTGAGTCTGATCAGTAAATATCTCGGAGTTGGACTAGCTCTCGCTAGTATGGCTAGTGTCTTGGTGCCTATGGCGCAAGCAGCTACAACTACTACTAGTGATGGACAAGCTATGTTGATGCTTTCTCCTGACACTGGCAATTTTGCAGTAGGGGATAAAGTGACTATGCAGGTATTGCTCGATACCAAAGGACTCGAAGTGAGTCAGGTGGATTTTAAATTACAATACGATCCTTCATACCTAGAAGTACAAGATAGTGATTTGACCAAGAGTGGTCTCCAAATCAAGGATGGTGATTTATTTGAAGTGTTGCTCTCTAGTAGTCCAGTTAATACTACTACTGGTATGATTCAGTATTCAAAGTTGGCTTTGAGTGAAAGCAAATATTACAAGACTACTGGCACCCCAGGAAAGCTCGCTACTATTGATTTTAAAGCTTTGAAGGCAGGTAGTACAAAACTTACTTTCCAAACAGCTGATGGTATTAGTACCAAAATCTATCGTGCAACAGATGATAGCCAAGTGCTCGGTGAGGTGACTAATGCTGATATTACTATCGGTGCTGGTAATGGTCAGTCAGCTATGGCTACTAGTAGCCCAAGTGCTAGTGCTTCACCAAGCGCTACGCCTTCTGTGTCAGCTACACCAACAGCTACTGCTGCAGTCAACAAACTGAGTCTTGCTTTAGCTCTCAATAAAAACAGCTTACAAGCTGATGGTACTGATAAAGCTACACTCCAAGCTACAGTAAAAGATAAAGATGGTAAGGCAGTACCTAATAGTAAAGTAGTATTCGGTCTGACAGGTAATGCCGTACTTGGTGCTTTGAGTGCGATGACTAGTGCTTCAGGTGTTGCTTCAACAACTATCACTGCTGGTACTCAGGCCGGTAATGTAAGCGTATCTGCTAACCTCGATGCTGATCCAACAGTTTCTAGTGCTGTACAAGTTACTTTAGTCGCTAAGCCTGCAGCTACACCAACAGCTACTGCTAAACCTGCAACCTCTCCTGTTGCTACTCCAAGTGCTGCTCCTCAAGTCATCCCAGCTCCTGACCACCTCAACCAAGTCGGTCCAGCTGACACTCTAGCTATGAGTTTGATGTTAAGTATGGCGTTGGCAGCACTTGCACTTACTGCTCCTCGTTTGGTTAAAGTAATTGTGAAGAAATAGTGCGCGAGCTCACTAATGCTAAATACACAAGAGAGAGTGGTACAAAACCACTCTTTTTTGTTGTAGAATCGTTTTGCTAGATTTTGACTATAGTATGAATAAAAAAATCCTTTTAATTGCTGGAGTAGTTTTGTTGTTGGCGGGCGGGTATGGTTTGTATTATTTCTGGTCTCAACCCCAAGTTGTATCTGAAACTACGCTTGATTGGGCGGCTGATCAGAAATCTCTCGACGAATTACCTAATATCGCTCCTCAAAAAGTAGGTACTGTTGTGCCTACGGCTATATCAACTACAAGACCTTCATTAAGCCCGATACCCACAACTACACCGAGGCCACCTGAGAAAATTGTGGTACCAGCAGAGACTAGCGTACCCGGTGCCAGTAGCACTGATCCTAATATTCGTTTGGGTAAAAGTTTACTGACTCAAGGTAAATATGCTGAGGCACGTGATGCTTTTAACCAAGCAAACGCTAGTGAGGCGACTACTATTTACTATCAAGCTTTGATGGCGAGTTACTTTGGTGATCGTACTGCTTCAGTGGCTTCTTTAAACACACTCAAAGGACTGTCCAATGCAGATGCTAAATTGCAAGACAATGGTCAAAAGCTCCTGGATACCTACGCTTTGTTTGATACTTATCAAGATGGTAAACAGGAATTTCTAGCCGCTTTGATTGCTAAACAATTACTAGCGTTTGGAGAAGTGGATTTGGCAATCGGTAAATTGGAATACGTACTGACCAAGGTGCCTGATTATACTGATGTATCTACTTTGCTCGGCTCAGCTTATCTGATCAAAGGTAATTATGAAAAAGCGATTACTATCTTTACAAATTCATTGCCCAACGATCGTCCAGAAGTTTACTACTGGTTGGGCATTGCGCACTTTTATCAGCAAAGTTACAGCAAAGCAGTTGGTGCTTTTCAATTGGCTTTGGACAAAGGCTATCGTCCTCAATTCAAACCACATGAGAAGATTGCCGATGCTTATGTTTACATGACAAATTATACCCAAGCAGTAGAGGAGTATAAGTCAGCAATCAATACCTCCGATGGTCAGGACTATATTGATCTCTATGTGCGACCGGTGTGGTTATATATCGATAAATTGCGGATGCCAGAGGATGCTTTGACTTTAGCCACTCAAGCTGTTGCTCGTTTCCCTCGATCGGCTATGGCTTACAATTTACTTGGTTGGTCACAATTAGGTCTTGGTCAATTTGACCCGGCTAAGCAGTCTTTGGACAAATCTGTCAGCTTGGATCCTACCTTGGCAGCGACTTACCTCAACTTAGGCAATTACTTCCGTTCTCAAAACAATCCCACCGAAGCAATCTCTGCCTATCAAAAAGCAGTACAGTATGATAAACAAGGCTCAATCGCTAAAGCGGCTCAGAATCTGATCAAAAGTATTCCAGTTCCAACACTAACTCCTATTGACGCTGCTATTAGTGCTTAATCTATGTATATCAAACCCAAGCCCTTTTTAGGCCAACACTTCTTGCATGATCGTGGTACATTGATGGCTATGCTGGAGGCTGGTGATGTACAACCATGCGATACTGTAGTGGAGATTGGCGCTGGTAATGGTGTGCTCACCAGAGAGTTATTGCTCAAAGGTGCCTATGTGACAGCTTATGAAATCGATCATGATTGTTTCCCCTTGCTACGTGAAATGGCAGCAGAGGATGATAATCTCAAGCTCAATGAATTTTCAGTTTTGGAAGGATATCCGCCTGAAGAAAAATATAAGGTAATCGCTAATATCCCTTATTATCTCACTGGCACTATTCTTAGACTCTTTTTGCATGTCTTCACCCACCAACCTGAACGAATGGTGCTGCTGGTCCAAAAAGAAGTAGCGGAGAAAATTGTATCGCCTGATAGTTCTTTATTGGCTTTAGCTGTGCAGATGTATGGTAAGGCTAAAATAGTTCGTCGTGTACCCAAGGGGGCATTTTTCCCACCACCACAAGTAGATTCAGCTGTAATCCAAATTGTGGCCCATGAATCACCTGTACTCCATGTAGCTAGTGAAGACTTCTTTCGCGTCACCCGTGCTTGTTTTCATAACCAACGTAAACAAATTCAGGTCTCTCTGCGTCAGGTGGTGAATCTCACTCGTGATCAATTGATCACAGAGTTGCAATCACTAGCAATAGATCCTACTCTGCGCCCGGAAAAATTATCTTTATCACAATGGGAAGCGATAGTGCTCAAATTCCAGCCATTTATAATCTAAGTCAGTACGACTTTGCCTATCCCGAAAGCTTGGTGGCAAAAGAGCCGCTTGTTAAAAGAGATGAAGCAAAATTATTAGTGTATGACCGTGCTACGGAAGAAATTTCGCATCATCATTTTTATGATTTGCC
Organism: uncultured Candidatus Peribacteria bacterium; assembly: GCA_964514565.1. Classification (GTDB taxonomy): domain Bacteria; phylum Patescibacteriota; class Gracilibacteria; order RBG-16-42-10; family RBG-16-42-10; genus JAGNZB01. The sequence goes on from CAZERA010000001.1 coordinate 183,062, forward strand.
ACAGCTCCTCGGAAAAGAGGTGAGCTTAGTTTTTAATCATTCCAAAGTTTTTTTAGCTCGAGTATGGGCTGAGAAGATTGGTGGTACTGCCAAGGTGGAAGTCTTATTCGTTCGCCAAGAAGATAGTGGCTTGTGGGCATGTTTAATTAGACCTGGTAAACGACTACATATCGGACAAAGTATTCGTTTTGAAGATGGCTCTGAAGCTACACTCTGTGAAAAAGGGGATAGTGTTTGTTTATTAGAATGGCTTCACGAAGATCCATTCAAGTTTTTTTCCCAATACGGGGCTCTGCCGCTGCCGCCTTACTTAGCTGGCTCCAAGGCCACTATTGAAGACTACCAAACTGTTTTCGCCAATCCAGTTGGTTCAGCTGCCGCTCCGACTGCAGGATTGCACTTTACAGAGGACTTGTTGCTAAAGCTTGAAAGTGACCACCCTTTGCATTACGTTTGCTTACACGTGGGATTAGGTACCTTTAAACCGATCCAAACAGAAGATATCCGAACGCATACTATGCATGAAGAATATATTGAAATGGGCTATGACGTGGCGGCTGCATTGAATAGCTGGAAGAAAGCGGGCAAAAAAGTTTGTGCTGTGGGAACTACTAGTTTGCGAACACTAGAAAGTACTTATCACGAAGGTAAGTTTGAATCTTATATGGGAAATACTGGGATTTTTCTTTATCCGGGCAAACCTCCACAGGCTACTGATATGTTGATTACTAACTTTCATACCCCCCAATCAAGTCTGTTAGTCTTAATTGCTAGTATGGTGGGTGATCAAGCATGGCGAAGAATATACCAAGAAGCGATTGATCATGAATACCGATTGTTTAGTTTTGGTGACGGGATGTTGATTGTATAATAGTCAGGTTTTAGGTGGGCTGATATAGTGCCGTTGATTTACTGCTATCTATGACAAGCACTTCATCAAGTACTCAGTTTGGCGCTCCGTATGCAGTTCTTAATATCTCTAAATTAGGCCTTCGTTATTTTAGAATTGGCTTTCAATTATCAGCTAGTTCTTTAGCTACACTTACTGAAAAGTTTAAGTTGCATCCTAATGTTGGTTGGATATTTACTACGGAGGGGTGGTGTAATCTAGTAATTGGTATTTTTGCTCATGACAATGCTCAGATAAATGATATTAGTTCCTCCATCAGATCTGAGCTCCAGGCGAGCGATACAATTGTTTTTCAATCTGAACTTACCAGTCTCTATGGTTTTGGTAATAGACCAATGCTAGCTGATGCAAACGCAAAGGCAATGCCAATTATCGATGCAATTTACCAACCCCTAGAGTTTTCTCCTTTGGAACTAGATTATATTAAGCTACTGACGATGGATAGTGCAGTAGCATCGCCAGAGATGGCTGCAATCCTTAGTATTACTGAAGAAAATCTATCTACCCTCAAGGGCAATCTTGAAGATCGAGGCGTAATAGTGGGATATCAAGATAGAATTGATTATGGTCCCAAGCATTGGAAAGTATTTGTCGACACATCAAGCAGGAAAGTTGATTCTAGGATTGGAGATATAGTAGAGGCTTTATGGTCTGATGCACGATGTATCTATGTGGAAAGAGCGAATGCAAAATATGATTTAGAGTTTGAGTTGGTTTTAGAGTCAGCAGCTGATCTATCAAAATATACAGAAAGCTTTGAGACATTTCAGTTGATCCAATTCACAGCCAATGTCTATACAAACCTCTATCCATTGAGTAAAACAGCTAATTTAGTAGAAATTAAAAAAGCGGTCGATCGACAAGTGGGCAATGTAGTTGACTTACGTGAGTCCAAGCTTTGGTATCTCAACTACCAAGGAGCGCAAGGCTATCTCAATATCTATGATCATCGTGAATACTTCGAAACAATGGAAAAGAGTGAACTGGATCTCTTTGACCAACTTGTCGCAGTTCTCAAAGCAAAATATCCCAATACACTTTTTCACATAATCGATATTGGTAGCGGTAACGGAATGAAAGGAAGAATCTTTATCGAGAAACTTGGAGAAAAAAGCATCAAGGCTTATTACCCAGTCGATATTCAACCGATTGAGTTAGCTGCAGCAATGAATGCGCACAAAGGTAGTAAGTATGCTATCCATCCTACTTTATTAGACTTTGAAAATTTAGCCTCTCGTTTTCCTCTAAAATTACTGCCGGGTGAGATCCAAATATTTCTTTTCCTTGGTGGCACCTATGGTAATTATCCTAGCAATGTGATCAATAGTTATATGAAGCCTTTGCTTAGTAAGTCATCCGTGCTGTTTATTGCTATGCCACTTCGGGCACCGGGGAAAAGCGATGGAGAGATTATCAGTTCTTATACATCAACTAGTGTGGAAGACGTTGCTTTTGGACCACTCACTCAGATTGGTTTTGAAAAGAAGGATTTTGCTAGAAATGCCCAAAATCCTGATCTCCATGTAATACCAGTATTAGAAGAGGGGAGATTAGTAACAACACTACAGCTTAAAAATGATGTAAAAGTGCTTGATCGTACTTTCGCTAAAGGGACTGTGTTTAAATTTACTACTTCTTGGAAACCCAGTTTACCTGACGTTCGTGAGGCGTTAGAAGCAGACTTCGTTCTGGAGGAAATGTTTCACAACCACGACATGTCTCTTACTTTGATCACCAAGTTAAAATAAAGCTTTTATAAACAATGCAATTGAACACAAAAAAAGAGAGTAGGTGAGTACTCTCTTTTTTTGAATAATGAATTGATTTGGTCTTGTTGCTTAACGTTTGCTCCACTGAGGCGCGCGGCGAGCTCTCTTGAGACCTGGCTTTTTTCTTTCTTTTGCGCGAGGATCACGAGTGAGGAAACCAGCTTTCTTGAGGGTAGGACGGAGTGTAAGATCTAATACAGTCAATGCGCGAGCTACAGCGTGGCGAATTGCTTCTGCTTGGCCAATCATACCACCACCAGATACCATCACAGTCAGGTCCACAGTACCTTCCATACCGACAGACTTGAGAGGAGCTAATACTGATTGAAATTGAGCACCTGTCTTGAGATACTTGTCCATTGGTAAACCATTGATAGACACATCACCTTTACCTTTTGGAAACAATCGTACTGTAGCAGTAGATGTCTTGCGATATCCGTTTGCGTAGAAGTAATTAGAAGTTTTAGTAGTCATATAGTAGTAAACTAGAAGGTAAGAGTGGTAGGTTGTTGGGCTTCGTATTTGTGGGTAGGACCTACTACTACTTTGAGACGGCTGATCATATCATTTGCCAATCTGTTCTTAGGAAGCATGCGTTCTACAGCATCACTAATGACACGCTCTGGATTCTTTTTGAGAATGTCTTTCAGAGGTTCTTCATAAAGATTACCCATGTACTGGCTATGATTGTAGTACATTTTGTCTGTGAGCTTCTTGCCAGTTACTTTGATCTTTTCACAGTTGATTACGATAACGTAATCGCCATGAGAAGCATGAGGAGTAAACTGAGCTCGATGCTTACCGCGTAGTACCAAAGCAATACGGCTAGCTAGACGTCCCAAGATTTGACCTTCAGCGTCTACTACATGCCAAGTAGCTGTAGTGGTGTGTGATTTGATGACAGATGTCTTTTTCATACTATTAACAAAATTTAAGAAACGAAAGCTACCTCGATTTGAGGAGCAGCATCGCTAACGCGAGGCAAACGATTGTGCAAGCTAACAAAACCTGAATTGCGATCAGTATAACGAGCCTTCAAAGTCTGAAGCATCTTTTTGGTTGCTTCTTCATCAAAGAACACTTCATTGAGCTTACGAGCTGCTGTGACTAGATCATCCTGCTTAGCAATAGTTACAAGCTTCTCAATATAAGGCTTGAGTACACGTGCTTTTGCAGCTGTTGTGACAATTTTCTCATGGAGTACAAGAGAAGTTGCGAGATTACGAAGCAATGACTTTTTAGCTTTGCTTGGTCTACTGAGTAGATTTCTTTTTCGATTGTGACGCATAACAATTAATTATTCACTTAAATGTAAATCCATTTTCTGGAGAGCTTTGACCACCTCAGTGATACCCTTTTTGCCAAAGCCACGGAGATTTGTGAGTTGTTTCTCTGTGTAGGTCAAAAGTTCTTCTACAGAACCAATGCCATTGTTGATCAAAGCGTTTTCAGCTCTTTGAGAGATCTTTAAAGCTTCAATCGGGGTATACTTCTTCTCATGCTTAGGCTCACTTTTTGCTACTTTCTCGCTACTTTCTTTCTTAGTAGTAGGAACATCAGCATCAAAGAGAGTCATGTATTGGCGCAAAATACGAGCGCTCATACTTACTACTTCTTGAGGAGAGATAGTACCATCAGTAGCGATCTCCACATCCAAGCGATCCAAGTCAGTCATTTGGCCAACACGAGTGTTGGTGACTTCATAACGCACTTTACTGATTGGAGAATACAATGCATCAACTGCAATCATTTCTGCCTCTAGCTCACGTTTGTCACGGAGATTACTTGGTAAGTAACCAATACCGTTTTCTACTTTAAGTTCCATCTCAATACTATGGCCTTTTTCGAGAGTACAGATTACTAAATCTGGATTAACGATTTCTACTTCTGAAGGAGCTTTGATTTGTGCTGCTGTGATCTTACCCTCTTTGTTTGCTTTGAGAGTAAGAGAAGCGCTGCCACTTGAAGTTTTTTTGATACGAAGCAATTTGAGATTGAGGATGATATCAATCATACCTTCTTTGACACCAGGGAGAGTAGTAAATTCATGAGTAACCCCTTTGATTTTCACAGCTGTTACTGCAGCACCAGGAATAGAAGATAAAATAATTCTTCTGAGGGAATTACCAAGTGTCATACCATATCCAGGTGGCAATGGAGTGATCGTAATTAAACTACGATTGTCTCCGAGAGATTGGTTGGTAACTTTGGTAAGTTCGAAGTTAATCATGTGTAGAGCAGGTAAAGAAATATACTAACGAGAGTAGAATTCAACTATCTCTTTGATATTCACATTCACTTTAGCCAGATCTTCCTTGCTAGGAGCACTGACGATCTCACCCTTGAGGGCTTTGATATCAAACTTTAACCATGTAGGTAATTGTACTTTGATACTCTTGCCAGCTTGGATCAATTTCTGAGCTACACTAGCCTTGATAGAAAATTGGTCACCAGGTACAAGAATACGAGAAGGAGTCTTTACTACGTGGTCGTTTACCAACACGTGACCATGACTAGCCATTTGGCGAGCAAGGTTTGGTGAAGTAACAACACCTGAACGGAATAATACTGAATCCAAACGCAATTCGAGCATTCCCATCAAATGATCTCCAGTTGAACCCTTGAGTTCAGAGGCATTTGCATAGTAATTCTGTAATTGTGTTTCGCTTAAACCATAAATTCTCTTGGCTGACTGTTTAGAGCGAAGCTGTTTACCAAAGCTTGAAAGCTTTCGTGAACTATCTTTGCCATGCATACCAGGAGCAAAAGGACGCACAGTTACTGCACACTTTGGAGACAAACAACGTTCGCCTTTCAAAAACAATTTGTGGCCTTCACGACGACATAGACGACATTTTGGACCGGATGAAGTTCTCATGAGATAAGAATAAACTTAAAATGAATTAAACGCGGCGAGGTTTTTTGTTCCTACAGCCATTGTGGGGGACTGGAGTTACATCACTGATTGACACTACGGAGATACCGTTTGATTGTAAAGCACGAATTGATTGTTCACGACCACTACCTACCCCACGCACATAGATGCGTGCCTTAGAAAAACCAAAGTTCTTGAGTTTAGTAGCAAGGTTTGTTGCAGCTACTGATGAAGCATAAGGAGTTGGTTTGCGTGAACCTTTGAAACCTGAAGCTCCAGAGCTAGTCCAAGCCAATACATTTCCTTCTAGATCACAAGCTGTAAGCAAGGTGTTGTTGAAGGTAGCACGAATGTGGATTTCACCTTCTGGCACATTGCGTAATACGCGTTTTTTAATCTTTTTTTCTGGAGCCGCTTCAGTAGCTGCTGCAGTGGATTCTGATTTCTTCTCAGCCATAAATTAACAGTTTTAAGTTTTAGTGAGAGCTGTCTTCCCGCTACCCATAGTGACACGTTTGCCACGTTTGGTACGAGCATTGGTCTTGGTACGTTGACCACGGACAGGTAATTTTTTCTTATGTCTGTCTCCGCGGTAAGAACCGATTTCTTGTAGACGCTTGATATTCTGACCAATACTACGGCGAAGATCACCTTCAACTGACATAGCAGCAACAGCTGTACGAATGTCATTTGCTTCTTTTTCGCTTAAATCTTTGACCTTTTTTCCTAAATCGATGCCTAGTTCGTTCAAAAGACGAGCACTAGTTGGACGTCCGATGCCATAAATGGACATCAGCGCAATTTCTATATTTTTCTTGTCATCGAGATTCACACTAGCGATACGGACTGGCATGAGCTAAAGCTTAAGAGTAATTAACCTAGAACGACTAACCTTGACGCTGTTTGTGACGCTTATTTTTCTTACAAATAATACGCACAACACCTTTACGGCGAACAACCAAACAATCACGACAGATTTTTTTCACAGATGCTCGTACTTTCATAGTTATTTTTTTCTGAAGGTAATGCGACCTTTAGTTAGGTCATAAGGGCTTAATTCAACCAAAACACTGTCACCAGGCAATATACGGATGTAATTTTTTCTAATCTTTCCTGACACATGAGCCAAAATCGTATGTTTTTGAGTCGGCTCGCCTGGCTTGCCAGGGAAAGCAATCTCTACATAGAATGTAGCGTTTGGCAGTGATTCAATGACCACTCCTTCAATCTGTATAACGTCTTTAGCCATTGACTATAAACTATAGGCTTGTAAAAAGCGTTAAGAATCTACACTAGATGTTTTATTTGTGCAAGTCTTTTTTCGTGCGGTTTATTTCGCTAGTTTTAGGCAGCAGTGAGCACTCGATGTCCTTTGTCAGTAATGGCGATAGTATGCTCGAAATGGGCAGATAAAGAGCCGTCTGCAGTAGTCACTGCCCAGTTTACATTATCGATATCCACCTCATAGTCACCGATAGTAACCATTGGTTCAACCGCAATTACCATACCTTTTTGCAACATCATGCCTTTGTGTCTACGACCGTAGTTGGGGATGCTAGGTGGTTCGTGCAATTTGCGGCCAATACCATGGCCAGTGAGAGCACGGACGACCCCATAGCCAGCGCGTTCAGCATGTTCTTGTACTGCTGCTCCAATATCACCAACTGTATTTCCTGGTTTGATTTCAGCTATTCCCTTCCATAGAGACTCTTCAGTTACTGCGATCAACTTCTCGACTTCTTTACTTACCTTTCCTACTGGAACAGTAATAGCTGAATCAGATTGCCAACCTTGCCAGATCAAACCAAGGTCTAAGCTAACAATATCTCCTTCGCGCAGGGGAGTTGTATTGGGAAAAGCGTGAACAACTTGATCATTGACTGATGCACATAGGGTAAATGGATAACCTTGGTAACCTTTGAAAGAGACCTTGGAACCTGACTCAATAATCAGTTTCTCCGCCAGTTCATCAAGCATCATTGTTGTAATACCTGGGCGTACTTCTTTACGGAGTTCAGCTAATACCAATCGTAATTTTTTTCCTGCCTCAGCCATTATGGCAATTTCTTCAGCACTTTTAATCAACATGGATAAATATTTGGTGTCGGTACTATAGCGTAGTCTGGCTAGTTTGAGCAAAATATATTCTCAAACTAGGCAATTCCAGGATACTTTCGTTCTTCACTGTCACGCTGATAAGATCAAAGAAATTATTGAAGGTAGTCGGCAAAAGTTAAAAACAATAAATGAACTCGATTCATTTGATCTCTAAATACTAAACAGTAAGTACTCACCCATAATTCAAGTAGCTGTTTTCTAGGAGAGCCACTGAGAAGGTTGTCGCTTTATTTGATGAAATTTACTATCATTTAAATAATCAACTTTATCCATAAGAAATGAAAAAAGTGGTAATCATTGGTGGTGGATTGAGTGGACTAACTACTGGGTACCTTTTGAGTAAACGAAACTATGATGTGACTATTTTGGAAAGCAAGGATCGCTTGGGTGGTAGGGTTTTCACTCAAAAGGAAATTGGGTTTGATAACCCATCTTATTTCGAAGTGGGCGCGGAGTGGATAGGTAAAACACATAAGCATATTTTGAAACTCTGTAGTAATTTTGGACTTTCTTTGAATGATCATAGTTATACAAAGAATCAATATTTTTTGGACAATAAGTATTCTGTATCGGATTCTGACCGTTTCGAAGCGGTCAATAAAAAAATAATGGAGTTGATTACTAATATCTCATCTGCTGAACTGGAGACGTTAGATGGCATAAGCTGGGAAAAGTTTCTGCTTCAGCATTTTTTAGCGGTGGATATCAAAGCGCGCGAATTAATTGATAGTAGTGATTTTTTAGAACACCCGCGAAATCTTTCTGCAGGATACGTAATAGAAATACTTTTAAAAGGTGGTGAGAATGACCATATGGATTGGCAGTTGGACGGTGGGAATTGTACTTTAATTGAATCTTTGGCTGCGGCAGTGGGGAAAAACAATATCCATTGTTCTTCTCGGGTGTTGGCAATCTGTAAAAGCGGCAAGCATATGGAAGTAACAGCTGCGACGGGAAAATATTTTGCAGACTTGATTGTATGCACGGTCCCTATCTCTGTAACAAAGCGTATAAATTGGGCTGGTGTGTTACCAGATGATTTTTTTCGTGACCGAAGTATTTTGAAATACGGACAGGTAACTAAGACTGCATTTGTTTTGCCAAAACATATTCCTGCATTTGAAGGTCTTAGTGTTGTCAGTGATCTTATGACTCATGGGGTTTATCACTGTACTGATGGTCAAAAAAATGCCACTTCGATACTGATGAGTTATAGCGCTGGCTTTAGATCTGAACAAATGTCTCGTGCTAATAACCATGAGAAATGGGAAAATCTACTTAAAACTTTAGCTCAGAAAAAACTAGTTCAGCCAACAAAAATCATAAGTATAAACTGGCAAAATGATCCAGATATAGCTGGTGGGTATTCACTATTTGCTCCTGAACAAAGAAACTACTTACCAGATTTATTGAGGAAATCATTTGATAATGTGTTTTTTGCTGGAGAGCATACTGCAACATTTTCTGGCTTTATGGAGGGAGCTGTAGAAAGTGCACACCGTGTAGTAAGCGAAATTTGTGATTAAGTTTGGTTGAACAAATCCTTGGCTTTTTCCAATTTTCGATGGTTGATCTTGAGGAGGGGAGAGAGCTGATTGAAAATATCTTTAGTGACATCAATTACTGATTGGTTCCCATCTACCGTAAGCAACTTTCCTAATGTTCGGTAGTGATCTATCACCGGGACCGTTTCTTGATAGAAGTTCTTGATTCTTTTTTGAATAGCATCATGTTCATCATCGGCACGGTGAATGAGTACTCCACCGCAACTATTACATACTTCATGTAAATACTCAGGCGGAAAAGTTTGTTGACATCGACTACAGATACGACGATTGGTTACTCGATAGATAGCAGAGTCTTCATCCAGGTCAATTAAAATAGCGATTGTATCTCGATGTTTTGTTTCCATCATTTCCTGAAAAGCTACTGCTTGCTCGAGCAGGCGAGGCACACCATCAAATATGACCCCATCGATAGTAGCAGGATGATCCAAAAAATCAGCAACTTTCATTAATACAATTCCTTTAGGGACTAATGCCCCTCTATTAATTAACTCTCTAATAGTCTTTCCTTCTTCATTGTCATGAGCAGCTAATTTTCGTAGTTCAGCACCTGCTTCAAAGATAGGAATATTCAACGCCAATGAAAGTGCTCGCGCCTGAGTACCTTTGCCAGATCCTTGGATGCCGAATAAGAGAATGTCCATGTTTATATTAGTACTATATTTATTATACATTACTTATGAGGTAAGAGGTAAGAAAGAAAAGTTAAGAAGTATATTGTCTGAAGGGAGTACTTATTTTGTGTACAAAAAAAGACTCAAGGTTGTCCCTGAGTCTTTTTTGATTAAACACTTTGGCTTATTGTGCCTTTGTTTAATAAAGTTTCTCGTAATCTTGCATTACCAATTGGGCGTTGATTTGTCTTACTATTTCCATTACTACACCGACAATGATGATCAAACCTGCTCCAGAGATGAGGAGAGGTACGTTTGTTTGGAGTTGTGAGCCTACGAATTGAGCCAACATTGGCATTACTGCTACGAAGCCCAAGAAGATTGCTCCTAGTAGTGTCACACGCTTGGAAACGTTTCTAAGATAAGTAGCTGTCTCACTACCTGGTCTGATGCCAGGGATATAACTACCACGTTTTTGTAAATTCTCTGCTACTTGATCAGCATTGAATGTAATAGAAACGTAGAAGAAAGTGAAGATAATTACTAACAAGAAATAGATAACAAGATAGAGTGTATTGTTGGCATTGAAGTTGGTCACTAACCATTTTGATGCATCAGCCAACCAAGTAGTCTTAGCGCTCTGGAAGAAACTAGCGATTAAGCTTGGGAATGAGATGAATGAAACGGCAAATATGATTGGAATCATACCAGCTTGATTGATACGAATTGGCAAATGAGAACTAGCAGCTGCCCCACGTGCTTGGAGACCAGCATGAGTAATAGGGATCAAGCGTTGTGCTTCAGTGATCAATACAATCAAAATTGTAAGGATAATGGTGAAGACGATGATACCTAGTAATGTGAAGAGATACCCTGAATCAGCATTACTGAGATCCAAAGCAGGACCAAGAATACCAGGGATACCAGCTAAGATATTGGTGAAGATCAAAATAGAAATACCATTACCAATTCCTTTCTCTGATATCAATTCACCCAACCACATAGCAATCATAGTACCAGCAGTGATACAGAGCATGATAAAGAACATATTGCCCCAAGATGTATCAGGAATAATTTGAGTCTGCGTACTAGCTAAACTAATATCCAAAATACGGATCATGCTATAACCTTGCAAGAAAGCCAAAGGTACAGTCAAATAACGGGTATAGCGATTGAGCTTCTCTCTACCTGCATCACCCTCTTTTGATAAGTTTTCTAGTGAAGGTACGATTACTGCCAATAGCTGAACAATAATAGAAGCTGTGATGTATGGAGAGATACCCATTAGCATCAGAGAGAAACGTTCTAGTCCGCCACCTGTGAGTAAACTAAATGTGCCCAAGAGTTGATTGCTATCGAGCAAACTATGGATACTATCTACATTTACACCTGGTACTGGGATATGCGCCAATAAACGAAAGATCGCAACAATGAACAAAGTAAACAAGATGCGGTTTCGAATAGTTTTGCTATGAAAGACTTGCTTGAGATGAACAAAAATCGCGTTCATGGGCTACAAAGTTTATTGCAAAATAGTCACACTACCACCAGCTTTTTCTACCATTTCCTTAGCTCCCTTTGAAGCTGCATGAGCTTCAACAGAAACTTTTTTAGAAATAGTACCTTGTGCTAATAGTTTTACTGGTTTGTTTACTGAGTGAATAATACCTTTTTCTTTAAGATCCATCAGAGTAACCTTGCTCATACCGAGATTTTCTAGATCGCGTAAATTTACAACTTGGTAAGAAACACGGTTGATATTGGTGAAACCTCGTAATTGTGGAAGACGTTGTGCGAGTGGAGTTTGGTTACCTTCAAAACCTTGGCGGAATTTTGTACCAGCACGTGCATTCTGACCTTTACAACCACGACCAGAGAAACTACCACGGCCAGAAGAATCTCCACGTCCACGACGTTTACTTTTATAACGAGAATGTGCAGCAGGAGCGAGTGTATTTAACATAAAAACAAAATTAGAGTTGAATAGGAAACCTTATGCAGCTACTTTTTCTTCTGTCGCAGCAGGAGCCTCAGCTACAGCACGAAGTTCAGAAAGGGCAGCAAGAGCAGCCTGAGCTGTATTTACTTTGTTGTTTGAACCATGAGCCTTACTCAAAATATTAGTAATACCAGCTAGTTCTACTACAGTACGAACTGCACCACCAGCGATTACTCCTGTTCCAGTAGGAGCGGGGAGTAGCATTACAATTGAACTCTTAAACTTAGTACGAACACGGTGAGCAACAGTACCTTTGAAAATATTTACTTCAATCAAGTTTTTCTTCGCTTGGTTTACTGCTTTGCGTACAGCAGATACAACTTCATCAGCCTTGCCCATACCCATGCCTACCTTGCCTTTGCGATTGCCTACAATAACAGTAGCACGGAAGCGCATACGACGACCTCCAGATACTACACGAGTAACACGGTCTACTTGGATGACTTGCTCTTCAAATTCGCTACGAGGCTTCTGAGAACGATTGGATGAATTCTTTTTCATAGAATGGACAATGTGATTTAAAATTGAAGGCCAGCATCACGCAGACCTGTTGCCATAGCCTTGATACGTCCATGATACTTATAACCATTACGGTCAAAAGCAATTTCTGTAATCTTTTGGGCGATAATTTTTTCTCCAAGTAATTTACCAATAGCATGAGCTCGTTCAGTTTTGGTACCTTTTACTTTTTCTACTAAATCACTACCACTCACAAGTACTACTTGTTTAGCAGCATCAACGAGCTGACCATAGATATAGTTCAAGCTGCGATAAACAACTAAGTGAGGTCTATCACTAAATTGAGAGATTTTAGCTTTGACACGATTGCGGCGTTTGAGACGAATAGATTGGCGAGAGTTCATACAAATTTATTTAGCAGCTTTTTTACCTTCCTTGCGCACCACATATTCTCCTGCATAGCGCACACCTTTACCTTTGTATGGTTCAGGTTTCTTGAGAGAACGAATCTTAGCAGCTGTGAGGCCAACTAAGTTCTTGTCGGTACCAGTGATCACGATCTGAGTTTCATTGGGAACAGTGAACACTATACCAGTGGGAGCTGGAAAATCGATAGCATGTGAATAACCTAAGCTGAGATTGAGGTTAGCACCTTTGAGAGCAACACGATAACCTACACCTTGAATTTCTAATTGCTCTTTGTATCCATCGACTACACCTTTGATCATATTATTGATACTAGTGCGTACTGTGCCATGGAGACGAGCAGCTGTAGGGTCTTGGTCATCATTGCGAGTTACAATCACTTGGCCGTCAGTAATAGCTACTGTGACACTTGCAGGAACAGTGAATTGTAAGTTGCCTTTAGGTCCAGTGACGAATACAACATTATCTTTGAGTTGTACTTGTACCTGAGCGGGGATTGTAATAGGGAGTTTTCCAATACGTGACATAGCGAGTGAATTATAACTTTTTACCAAATTTCACAGAGAACCTCACCACCAACACCTTGTTCTTGCGCAGATTTGCCGGTCATAACACCTTTTGAGGTAGAAATGATAGCAATACCGAGACCATTGAGGACATGAGGGATCTTGTCACTATTGACGTAGATTCTTTGACCTGGCTTACTGATGCGTTTGAGTTCGAGATCTTTCTTACTACTATCAAGTTTGATAGTAATTTGATCAAACTCTTTTTCGTCTTTTGTCTTCTTCACTGATGTTACATATCCTTCTTCAGCGAGAATTTCACTGATAGTGAGACATGTACCGCTAAAGCGGGCATTAACTTCGAATAGTCCAGCACGGCTGGCATTTCGAATTCTTGTAAGTAAATCGGCTATTAAATCGCTATGCATATATTTAGATTACCATGATGATTTGCGCACGCCCGCTAACTCGCCACGATTGGCTCTCTCACGAACACAGATACGACAGAGACCAAACAAACGAAGATAACTCTTCACACGACCACAATTTTTACATCGATTGTAGGCTCTCACCCACATTTTTGCTGTACGGCCTTCCTTGCGAGCATTTTCTACTCGACGTTGTGTCCGTGCTGCTTTTACTATTAAAGCTCTACGTGCCATAAGGATTAGTTATTATTCTTATCTTTGAAAGGGAAACCAAAGCTGCGTAGCAAGAGTGCTGTTTTGGTTGGATTGCTATTCTTGACTACCAAGGTGATTTCTAAACCAAAGTTTTTGATATCATCTTCAAGTTGAATCTCAGGGAATACTCCGTTCTCTTTCATACCGATAGAGTAGTTGCCTTCTTGATCAAAGCTATGATTGGACATACCACGGAAATCACGCACACGAGGAAATACAATGTTGATTAGCTTGCTCAAGAAATCGTACATGCGTTCTCCACGTAATGTTACTTTCATACCATTGGGAGTGTTTTCACGTAATTTGAAGTTTGAAACAGATTTCTTAGCTGTGATAGTAATTGGCTTTTGACCAGTAATAGCAGCAATACTGCGCTCTACGAAAGTAAAGTCTTTTACTTGTTGTTGAGTGACCATGCTACCGATACCTACATTGATGACGATTTTATCTAATCGTGGCAAGGCGAGGATGTTCTTGGTACCCAACTCTTTTTGTAAGACTGGGACGATTTTCTGAAAATATTGTTGGCGAAATTTCATACAATTGATGAGACTTGATTAAGAAAGAATCTCTCCACTAACCTTGGCAAACCGTACCTTTTTCTGTCCATCAGCTACCTTGTAACCAACGCGAGTTGGTTTGTTGGTTGATGGATCAATCAACATTACGTTTGAGGCGTTGATTGGACGTTCGCTCTTCATAATACCACCTGGTACACCATCACGAGCCTTTACATGCTTTGTGAGCATATTGATGCCTTCGATCAGGATCTTTGACTCTTTTGGGAATACTTGGGTCACCTTGCCAGTTTTGTTGCGGTCTTTGCCAGTGATGACTATGACGAGATCGTTCTTCTTGATTTTCATATAGCTTGGAATAAATTAAACAACTTCGGGAGCAAGAGAAACGATCTTCATGTACCCGTGGTCACGTAGTTCACGTGCTACTGGGCCGAAAATACGAGTACCTCTTGGTTCACCATCATTATTGATAAGAACTACAGCATTGTCATCAAAACGAACATAAGAACCATCTGGACGACGACGCTCTTTTCTGGTGCGTACCACTACAGCACGTACTACTTCATGAGATTTAGCTGTACCATTTGGAGCTGCATCTTTTACCGCAGCGATAATCACGTCTCCAAGGTGAGCGTAACGGCTTTTGGTAGAACCCAAAACCTTGATACACATTACCTTACGAGCGCCGGTATTGTCTGCGACATTTACTACAGTTTGCTGTTGGATCATAAAAGGATATTAGTGGAACAGTTGGCTATTAATTAACTATTGGTTGGCTCAGCTGGTGTCTCTGTTGTGGCAGCAGCAGGTTTAGCCTTCTTTGTACGTTTCTTATATTCGAGAGTAAAGATCTGTTGTTTTGATTCTGCTGGTTTCTCTTGTTCGGCTAATACTTTCTGTGCTTCTTGTGAGAGTGCTTTTCTTTGTGCTTCTGTCACAATGACCCAACGCTTGAGCTTACTCATTGGGCGAGTCTCCATAATAGTTACTTTGTCGCCTACTTTGATGCTAGCATCTTCGTTGTGTGCGTAGAATTTATTGTGCACACGATACTGCTTCTTGTATTTAGGATGAGACTTGAGTCTCTCCACTTGGACAGTAACTGTTTTTGCCATTTTTGTGCCAATTACGACACCAGATTTGAATCTCATACGGTTTTAGGAGAATGATTAATTACGCTCTTAATGCGGGCCAAATATTTCTTGGCTTTGCGAACCAAACTTGTATTCTTTTCAGCACCAGTGCGGACCATGAGTGAGAGACGGAAAATCTCTTGTTGGGCCTTGAGTTGTTCTTTGTTTAGCTCTGCAATCGCTAGATCGCGTAGCTCAGCTGTAGTATATGTCATAAAAATTAAGTATTTTCGACGATTTTAAATTTGATTGGCAACTTATGCCCAGCAAGTGTGAAAGCTTCTTTTGCAAGCTCAGCTGTGACACCATCGATTTCAAATAAAATATGTCCTGGCTTTACGATAGCTGCATAGAATTCTACAGCACCTTTACCGGCACCCATACCAACCTCCAAAGG
Organism: uncultured Candidatus Peribacteria bacterium; assembly: GCA_964514565.1. Lineage (GTDB taxonomy): Bacteria > Patescibacteriota > Gracilibacteria > RBG-16-42-10 > RBG-16-42-10 > JAGNZB01. Next base: position 199,037 of record CAZERA010000001.1, read on the forward strand.
TTTCTTGGTGAAAGGCTTGTGAGGAAATATACGAGTCCAGATCTTTCCACCACGCTTGATTGCACGTGCCATAGTCTGACGTGCTGCTTCTATTTGACGAGAAGTAATACGTGCGCGGGTCATGGTTTTGAGGCCATATTTACCGAAGGTAAGTCTAGTACCATTGGTAGCTTTGCCTGCTAAAGTGTCTTTGTGCCACTTCCGATATTTGGTTCTTTTGGGCTGTAACATAGAGTATATTGGGGCCTAAAGCCCAGTCATTATAAGTAAATTTTGCGGTTAGTCAATTCTATTCACCTAAGCTGCTACCGCGTCAGCTGGAGTGTTTTGCATGTCTACCTTTTTGCTAGCTCCTAAGCCACCTTTTACCTCTTGATCATTTTGATCACTAGATACTTGGCCTTCGAATATTAGTCCCTTGTAGATCCAAACTTTGATACCAATAATACCAAAAGTAGTCTGACAGTGGTAAATAGCATAATCAATATCAGCACGTAAAGTATGCAAAGGAATATTGCCTTCCTTGTAACTTTCACGGCGCGCGATATCAGAACCATTGAGACGACCTCCGATCGCTACTTTGATACCAAGAGCTCCTTCTTCCATAGCTTCTTGAATAGCACCTTTGATTGCACGACGATAGGCGATACGACGTTCGATTTGGCTACCGATCTTTTGTCCGACTAGTACTGCATTGAGATTAGGTTTTCTAACTTCGAAAATTTTAATTTCGATGTTTTTGCCCATCATCTTGTTCACTTGATCGCGAAGGATCTCGATACTAGCGCCACTCTTACCGATAATCACACCAGGCTTTGCAGTACGAATCAATACAACTACATTTTTGCTGTTGCGATGAATATCGATAGCTGCTACTCCAGCGTCACTGAGCTTTTTGCCCAAGAATTTGCGAAGTTTGATATCTTCTTGAACATTATGCTCATAGTCGCTGTTTCTATTGGCAAACCAATTAGAAACCCAAGGGCGAATGAGTGGAAGACGAAATGCGTAAGGATGAACTTTTTGTCCCATAAATCTAAATGTTATTCTTTCATAGCTAACTCAACAGAAACATATGATGTTCTCTTGAGGATTGGATGCCAGCGACCTCGTGATACTGGTAGACCACGCTTGAGTGATGGTCCTTTGTTGACAACAATACGAGATACTTTGAGATCTTTAACAGCAATTTTGAAGTTGTTCTCAGCATTACTAGCTGCAGACTTTACTACATCGTAGAGGAGTCGAGCACCTTTCTTTGGTAGATACTGAAGAAAATTCAAAGCATAGTTGACGTCTTTGTCAGTAACCATGCCAGCTACTACTAGTAGCTTATAAGGGGAAATGCGAATGTAACGTGAATAGGCTCTCATAGGAATATAGTTTAAGCAGCAGGTGTATCAGTTGTAGTGATCTTGCCACCATGTTTTCTGAAAGTACGAGTAGGAGAGAATTCACCTAACTTGTGACCTACCATATTTTCACTAACAAATACTGGTACATGGGTTTTGCCATTGTGAACTGCGATATTGTGGCCGACCATATCAGGATGGATGGTGCAATCACGTGCCCAAGTCTTGATCAACTTCTTTTCGTTGGCAGCATTGAGTGCTTGGATCTTCTTGAGTAGTTTGACGTCGATGTAGGGACCTTTTTTAGTGCTTCGAGACATAAATTGTTACTTTACTTTTTTTTAGCTAAACCGTGTGAGTCCCGAAGAATCCAACGATTAGTACGTTTGATCTTACGAGTTTTCTTACCAAGAGCAGGTTTGCCCCAAGGAGTCTTAGGATAAGGTAAACCAATAGAGTTACGTCCTTCACCACCACCATGAGGATGGTCGTTAGGATTCATCGCTTTACCACGAACAGTTGGTCTAATACCTTTCCAACGATTACGACCAGCTTTTCCAATACGTAAGTTGGTGAATTCAGCATTGCTGAGGCCACCAATAGTTGCCATACAATCCTTGTGGAATAAACGAATTTCACCAGATGGCATTTTTACTTGTGCGTAGCGACCTTCGAGTGACATCAATGAAGCACTGCCACCAGCGGTTCTCACCAATTTACCACCTGTGCCTGGAGTAATCTCTAAGTTGAAGATATCAATACCTTCAGGAATAGATTTAAGCATCATGCGATTACCTGGTTGGATAGGTGCTTTTTCTGCTGTCAGAATTTCAAAGCCGACTTGTACTTTGTTTGGTAACAATACATAGCGCTTTTCTCCATCGCGATAAGCAACGAGAGCGATACGTACATTACGGTTTGGATCATATTCAATACCTTTGATGGTACCAGGTACATGCATTTTACCGTTGAAATCGATAATACGATACATACGGCGATGGGCACCACTTCCACGATGACGGATAGTAATACGACCTTGGTTGTTTCGTCCGCCATTTTCCTTGAGACGAACGGTCAGGCCTTTGACGCGTTTACTACTAGATAAAGAAGTGAAGTCTTCTTTATTGCCATGACGGCGGCCGGGAGTAGTTGGTTTAAAAGAGATAATAGACACAAAAGTAGGAGTTAATCGTGAAAATAAAATGTTTAGATGAACTTCATCTTAGCAATATCCAACTTATCAGTAGGATTGAGCACAACGATCGCTTTTTTCTTAGCTAGACGTTTGACACGACCCCGTCCGCTAATCTTGCGAGGTAAATTGATGATTTTGATACTGAGGGGAGTGATACCATAGATTTCTCTAATCGCACGAGCAACAGTAATTTTATTAGCGCTGGTTTGGACATAAAACACATAGTGGTTGTCAGCAGTGTTTGAAACACTCTTTTCACTAATCACTGGTTTTTTAATGACACTATAAAGGTTGTTCATAATTATGCTTTAGATTTCTTGGTAACAGCCTTTTTCTTTGGCGCTGCTTTTGCTTTTGGCTCAACAGGAGCTTTTTTTGCTACCTTAGCTTTTGCTGTTTTTTTCGCCTTCACTGGAGCATCAGACAAAGCTTTAGCTGCTTTAGCCATGCTAGCTTCCAATTCCTCATCAGACAAAATACCCTTGTATGATGTTTCACCCCATTTCTTTTCCATCAAAGCTGCTGAATCATTGACCAAGACCAATGTGTCATGCCGTAATACGTCGAGAGTATTGATGTTGTCATAGAGACGAACAGTGATTTGAGGTAAGTTGCGAACTGACAACACTAATTTTTCGTTTTTCTTAGGAATTACGAATAAAATTGAGCGAGCAGTAGGAAGAGTACTCAACATTGCTTTGATCTCTTTAGTAGAGATGGTCTTGATATTGAGATCACCAAGTCCCCACATCTTGCCTCCTTGTGCCTTTGAAGAAAGCCCCATAAGAAGACTCTTCACACGCACTTTCTTTGGTAGATCACGATGGTAGTTTTGTTCTCCAGTAGGACCGAAGACACGACCACCTTTTCTCCAGATTGGACTGCGAGTAGTACCAGCGCGGGCGCTAGCAGTACCCTTTTGTTTGAAAGGTTTCTTACCACCACCACGTCTTTCGGCGCGTGTTTTTACTTTTGCAGTACCTTTTCTTTGGTTGCCCAAGAAAATTGTAGTAACAAGATGCAGTAATGTGGGTTCTACCTTGAGACCAAATACGTTTGATGACAAAGAGATATCTTCTAGCTTTTTGCCTTCTGAATTGTAGACAGGAATAGTAATCATATAATTATTGCCAAATCTTTACGAAGCTATTGATACCACCAGGTAGAGGTCCCTTGATAGCGATAATTCCCATCTCTTGATCAATAGCGAGGATCTGGAGACGTTTGCGGGTAACAGTATCTAAACCCATATGACCAGGAAGACGCTTACCTTTTGGTACACGTCCAGGCCAAGTACGACCACCGAAGCCTCCCGGCTCACGATGATCTTCATGTCCATGAGAGTCAGGATTTCCGGCGAAGTCATAACGCTTCATTACACCTTGGAAACCTTTACCCTTGGAGACACCAGTAACATTGACCTTTTCTCCCACTTGAAAAAGCTCAAGTCCAAGTTGAGCTTTAACAGTCATTCCTTCTACAGATGCAAAACTAACTTCACGAATGAAAGAGTAGCTTTGATAAGGATTCTTTTTTGCTTTATTACGAGCACCTGCAGCTAGTACAAGTGCATTTTTTCCATCTTTGTCTTGGGTTTTGACTTGGAGGATGACGTTTGGGCTTACCTCTACCAGCGTAACTGGATTCATAAGTCCTTGTTCGTCGACCAACTGGGTCATACCAATTTTTTTACCTAAAATTCCTTTCATAAATTAAATAAAGAGCGGTTAAATGAGCGATAGAAGAACCTCCTATGCTGTCAACATCTTCACTTCGATTTCTACTCCCGCAGGGAGTGTGATGTTACTCAGAGCATCAACTGTCTTCGAAGTGCTTTCTGTAATGTCAATGATTCTTTTGTGAGTTCGGATTTCAAATTGATCACGAGAATTCTTGTTCACGAATGTAGAACGGAGAAGAGTGAATTTCTTAATACGAGTTGGTAAAGGAATCGGACCAGCAATTAGGGCTCCAGTGCGTTCGATCGCCTCAATAATCATATTGGTTGCCGAATCGATCACACGATGATCGTAGGCCTTGATCTTGATTCGAATTTTGGGACTGGTTGCTTGTGCCATATAAATAGTTCGCTTAAATTACTTTGTAATCTTTGTCACCACACCCGCACCAACTGTACGACCACCTTCACGGATTGCTAAACGCAAACCCTCTTCCATAGCGATAGGCACACTGAGTTTCACTTTCATTTTGACATTGTCACCAGGCATGATCATCTCAACGCCCTCTGGCAATTCAATTTCTCCAGTAACATCAGTAGTACGGATATAGAACTGAGGTTTGTATCCTTTGAAGAATGGAGTATGACGACCACCCTCTTCTTTGCTCAAGATATATACTTCAGCATCGAATTCAGTGTGAGGCTTGATACTACCACTCTTAGCTAATACTTGACCACGTTCGATATCTTCACGCTCAACACCACGAAGGAGAAGTCCTACGTTGTCACCAGCTTGACCTTGGTCAAGTAGTTTCTTGAACATTTCAACACCAGTCACTACAGTCTTGCGAGTATCACGCAAACCAACGATTTCTACTTCTTCGTTTACTTTTACGATACCTTGCTCGATTCTACCAGTAGCAACTGTTCCACGTCCCTTGATAGAGAACACATCCTCAACAGACATCAAGAATGGTTTGTCCAAGATACGAACTGGTTCTGGGATATATGAATCAAGTGCAGCCAACAAATCAAGAATTGGTTTAGCAGCAGCTGCATCACCAGGGTTTTCGAGAGCCTTGATAGCTGAACCACGAATAACTGGAATTTCATCACCAGGATATTTGTACTTGCTGAGCAAGTCGCGAATTTCAACTTCGATCAAATCCAATAATTCTGGATCATCAACTAAGTCTACTTTATTCAAAAATACTACGATGTTCTTCACACCAACCTGACTAGCCAACAAGATATGCTCACGAGTCTGTGGCATAGGTCCATCAGCAGCAGATACTACCAAAATCGCACCATCCATCTGAGCAGCACCTGTGATCATGTTTTTGACATAATCAGCATGGCCTGGACAGTCTACGTGTGCGTAATGACGCATAGCAGATTCATACTCAACGTGCGCTGTAGAAATTGTAACAATTTTTGAAGCGTCACGAACTGTACCACCCTTGGCGATATCATTGTATGCCTTTGGTGCCACCTTGGTGAGTCCTTGTGCGAAGCTTACAGCACACAGACAAGCTGTGAGTGTTGTCTTTCCATGATCCACGTGACCGATTGTACCCACATTGACGTGAGGCTTTGTTCTTTGGAACTGATTGTCTGCCATAAAGAAGTAAAGTTTAAATTATAAATGAATTGATGAAACTAACTTTTAGGAACTACCGAAAACATTGCTGGGAAAAAGCGACATGACTTTAACGAAAATGTCCTGCTTTGTAAAGTGCGAAATTTAAGCCCCTGTTCGTTCTTTGATTACTAGGTCAGCAGCAGCCTGTGGAACCTTTTCATAAGCGAAAAACTCCATACTATAGGCAGCACGTCCCTGACTCATTGAACGAAGGTCAGTAGCATAACCAAACATATTTGCTAAAGGTACTTTAGCTCTAATCACCTTAGCAAGACCACGATCTTCCATTGACTCGATCCGACCACGTTTAGAGTTGAGGTTGCCCATAATGTCACCCATAAACTCCTCAGGAGTAGTTACCTCTACATTCATGATTGGTTCTAGTAGACATGGACTAGCTTTCTTTGCCCCTTCTTTGAAAGCCATAGATCCGGCTACCTTGAAGGCGATTTCAGATGAATCCACATCATGGTATGATCCATCAAATACTGTCGCTTTAATATCTACCATTGGGTAACCAGCAAGTACACCGGTCTTCATAGTTTCTTTGATACCCTTGTCGATACCAGGGATAAATTCAAGAGGGATCAGGCCACCCTTGATATCGCTCTCGAAAGAGTAACCAACACCTGGCTCTACTGGCTCAAGCTTTAACCACACGTGACCATATTGACCACGTCCACCCGATTGTTTGACGTACTTACCTTCTTGTTCAACAGTCTTTTGAATAGTTTCGCGATAAGCAACTTGAGGTTTACCTACATTTGCTTCTACTTTGAATTCACGTTTCATACGATCAACGATGATATCCAAATGCAATTCACCCATACCGGCAATCAAAGTCTGATTGGTTTCTTCGTTTGAAGTTACCTTGAATGTAGGATCTTCTTCAGCCAAGCGACTGAGAGCAATACCCATTTTATCTTGATCAGCTTTAGTCTTTGGCTCAATAGCGATTTGAATAACTGGTTCAGGGAAGGTGATTGATTCTAGCAAAATTGGATGATCTGGATCACAAATAGTGTGACCTGTGACTGTATCTTTGAGACCGATAGCAGCAGCAATATCACCAGCATGTACTTCTTCGATTTCTTGTCGACTATTTGCATGCATCTGAACAATACGTCCGATACGTTCCTTTTTGCCTGTTGAAGCATTGAGGATATAGCTACCTGATTTGAGTGTGCCAGAATACATACGGAAGAACACGAGCTTACCAACGAAAGGGTCAGAAGCAATTTTGAAAGCAATCGCACAGAATGGATCGCCATCAACTGGCTTCACATCAACTGGTGCATTTTTCTCATCAGTCGCTTGAATTGGAGGTAGGTCCAATGGAGAGGGGAGGTAATCAAGCACAGCATTGAGTACAAGTTGTACTCCTTTGTTTTGTAATGCTGTACCACATAGTACTGGATAGATCTTGCTTGCAATCGTAGCTTTACGTAAAGCAGCTTTGAGCTCTGCAGCAGTTGGTTGTTGTCCTTCTAAAAATTTGCCCATCAAATCGTCATCGTACTCTGATGCTTTTTCGATAAGCATGGCATGGTATTGATCAACTTCATCTTTGATATCGTCTGGAATTGGCATATCCACAATAATCTCACCATGGGCACCATCAAAAGTATAAGCTTTCATCTCTACAAGATCGACCATGCCTTTGAATGCACCTTCTTTACCGATTGGGTATTGAATTGCTACAGCATCTGGACTCAAACGCTTGTGAATCGAATCCATAGTCATGAAGAAATCACCACCGGTTTTGTCCATTTTATTGACGAAAGCGATACGTGGCACATGGTATTTGTCAGCTTGGCGCCATACAGTTTCTGATTGAGGCTCTACACCTTGTGAACCATCAAATACTGCCACACCACCGTCAAGTACTCGCAGTGAGCGTTCTACTTCTACCGTAAAATCTACGTGACCAGGAGTATCGATTAAGTTGATACGAGTATCCTTCCAGCTACAAGTAGTAGCTGCAGAAGTGATAGTAATACCACGCTCACGCTCTTGTTCCATCCAGTCCATAGTAGCTGCACCTTCATGCACCTCACCAATTTTGTAAGTCTTGCCAGTATAAAAAAGAATGCGTTCAGATACAGTGGTCTTACCGGCATCGATATGCGCGATAATACCGATATTACGTAGCTTCGTGAGGTCAGCCATAACTTGGGAAATAAATAATAAGTAATTGCAAATCAGAAATGCTTCATGCTCAAAAGAGCCTTAGAAGCGCCGGCATTCTAAAAGAAAAGTGGCCATTACGCAATCCTAAATTAATTAACAATTTAGGATTTACGATTAACAGTTTTAAGGGTATGCTCTTTGTTATGGGGCTTTTTTTGATCGGTTTTTTTAGGTTTTGTTTTTCGTTCTCTTTGTAAGTAGTCACCAATATCAATGTAATGTCCTACTGTTTTTAATTCTTCGGCCACGAAACCGTGTCTTGAGAGGACGACTACATTTTTACCGTGTTCTTCTAAGTATTTCAGCAATGCGTAAAAATCACTGTCTCCAGAAAAAAGTACGAACGTATCATATTGAGACATCAATCTGATTGCATCGAGTACTAATTCCACATCCATATTGCCTTTGTAAAATCCTTCTTCTTTTACTGGATCATCAGAACGCTTTGTTGTTCCCTTAGCGTTTGGAGCGCTGATAAACTTAAGTGGTTTTTTCTTTACGGTAATGCCTGCCGAAGTTAGTTCATCAAAATAATCTAATTGTTTCTGATAATCTTCTTGAAAAGCAGAGTAAAAAGAACATTTTGCTTGAGCATCAAAACTACGGAAGAATTGTAGTACTTTGGAATAATCGATACTGACACGTAAGCGTTTGTTGATAAAGAAAACATTACTGGCATCAATGAAGATGCTAATACGACCAGTGAGAATGTTTTGGAGCTCGGGGTGGGAAAGCATGGGGGGGGATTGAAAGTTGAGAGTTGAAAATGGAAAGTTGAATCCAGTTTCTGTTTCATAGAGCACTGTACACTTTGTACTGGTACTTTGCATATCAGACTAAAACTCTCAACTTCTGAGTAAAAATCTCTGATCTCTGCTCTCGTATCTCTGATTTAAAAAAGCACCCAATCTATCATTGATAGTCAGGTGCTTTTTGTTCCTTTGTAGACAAAGGAAGTAGAATTACATGTATTTTGCAAAGTGGGCGAAAGCTTTGTTTGCGTCAGCCATACGATGGGTATCTTCTTTTTTCTTGATAGCACCACCTTGGTTGTTGCAGGCATCGAGTAATTCAGCTGCTAAGCGTTCAGCCATATTTTGGCCACTACGTTCACGTGCTGCACCGATGATCCAACGTAAAGCCAATGTTTGACGGCGATTTGGTTTTACTTCAACTGGGATTTGGTAGTTTGAGCCACCAATACGTTTAGCTTTTACTTCGATAATTGGAGCTACGTTTTCGAAGGCGAGAGCAAAAGTTTCTTCAGCATTTTTCTTGCTAGCACGAATCTTTTCAAAAGCTTGAGAAACAATCTCGATAGCAATTGATTTCTTGCCGCGAGTCATGATCATGTTGATCAATTTTTCATTGAGAGTAAGAGAGCGTTTTTTCATACACTATTATTTTTTAGGTCGTTTGTTGCCATATTTACTGCGGCCCTGGCGGCGAGCATCTACACCTGCAGTATCGAGACTACCACGCACGATGTGATAACGTACACCTGGTAAGTCTTTTACACGACCACCACGGATCATTACTACTGAGTGCTCTTGGAGATTGTGACCTTCACCTGGAATATATGCTGTCACCTCTAGTCCATTGCTCAATTTAACACGGGCAATTTTACGGATAGCTGAGTTTGGCTTCTTTGGAGTCATAGTGGTCACCTTTGTGCATACACCACGTTTCTGAGGAGCTCCACGTTTGAGACCGACGTCTTTCTTCTTTAATACATTGCGAGCAAATTGGAGTGCTGGTGATTTAGATTTAGCCCATATTTTTTGTCTGGGCTTTCTAATGAGTTGATTGATTGTTGGCATAATATTTCTAAGCTGAGGTAAATTAACGAAAGGTATAGATTCAGTCAAGCAAAAGTTACACCATGGCGGTGATTTCTTCTTCGGTAAGCGTTTCTTGCTCGATTGGTTTGCCAGTAGCTTCGTTTTGGAAGATACGGCCTGCTTTGATCAGACGTCCGATGATTACGTTCTCCTTGAGGCCACGGAGATTGTCGATCTTTTTGGTGACAGAGGCTTCCACTAAGACACGGATTGTCTCTTGGAATGAAGCAGCTGAAAGCCAACTCTCTGTAGTAAGTGATGTGCGAGTAAGACCCAATAGTAAACGTTCAAAGCGAGCTGGTTTTTTGCCTTCTGCTTCCAATGTCTTATTGATATCTTCCATCTTGAGGAAACTAATTGTCTGACCAGGTAAGTAGGTGGAATCTCCACTATCGAGAATACGCGCCTTGGAGAACATCTGACGCACGATGATTTCTACGTGCTTATCATTGAGGGTCTGACCTTGTGATGCGTAGATAGTTTGTACTTCATTGATGATGTACTTCTGTGCAGTCAAGATATCAGTCAAATTGATCAGATCGATCAGGTTCAAATGTCCCTCAGTAATAGTAGCACCAGCATTTACTGTACTGCCTGCTGTTACTTTGATTGTCTCGCGAGAAGGAATGTTGTATTCGCGTTTGACCAATTCAGTATGAATGACCAAAATCTTGTTTCCCTCTAGTTTGATCTTGCCGCGGTTGATCACACGAATTACTTCTTGATTCTTGTGATTTTTAGCGATGATTTCGCGAGGGCCAACAATCATGCCATCTTTGACCAGGATTGTATAACCTTCAGCCTCATATTCATCTTGGCCCATCTTATCAGCTGTGACTGTGATTACGTGTTGATTGGTATGTTGTTCGATACTGACAGTACCGCCAATTTCAGCCAATACTGCTTGAGTCTTTGGTGCACGAGCTTCAAATAATTCTTCAACACGAGGAAGACCTTGTGTAATATCTTTGACATCGGCCACACCACCGGAGTGGAATGTCCGCATAGTAAGCTGAGTAGCTGGCTCACCGATACTCTGAGCGGCGATGATACCAACAGCTGCTCCTAAGTCTACAGTACGGTTGTAAGCAAGATCACGTCCATAACAACGACGACAAACACCTTCGATTGTTCTACAAGTGATTACTGAGCGAACCAATACTTCTTTGATGTCAGTCTTTTCAATTACTTTGACTAAGTCTGAGTCAATTTCTGTACCCGCTTCAGCAATGATTTCACCAGATTTAGCATTTACTAAATCTCTAGCTAGAGTTCTACCGAAGATACGGTTGTTGAATTTCTCGCCAGTGGCTTTGCATTCAGCAACATTGATTGGATTGTAGTCAGTACTTTCACACTCATCTTCACGGATAACAATATCTTGTACAGCATCAACCAAACGGCGAGTAAGATAACCAGCATTAGCAGTTTTGAGCGCTGTATCTGATTTACCTTTACGTCCTCCATGGGTAGCGATGAAGTATTCAAGCACTTGGAAACCTTCAATAAAGTTTGATTTGATTGGCAACTCGATAGTCTTACCGGCAGGGTTGGCAACCAAACCTTTCATACCAGCGATCTGAGCAATCTGAGCCCAAGAACCGCGGGCTCCTGAATCGACAATAGTATAGAGAGTGCTGTTTTTATCAGCAGTATCAGTAATAATCTTAGAAATTTCACCTTTGGCAGTATTCCAGATCTTCAAGATATTGTTGTATCTCTCATCATTGGTGACTAAACCTTTGCGGTATTTACGTCCTACTTCAGTTACTTTTTCAGTAGCTGTGTCTAGAATTGAATACTTGATTTGAGGAATTGGGAAATCATGAATTGCCAATGAAATACCTGACTTAGTAGCAAATTTGAAACCGACGCGTTTGATCTCATCAGCTAAAATTGCTGTTTGTTCAGGACCACATTTCTCATAACATTCGCTTACCAAGGTGGATAGCTCTTTCTTGTTCATAGTCTTGTTCTGGAAGCCTAAGCCTTCTGGTAAGAAGCTATTGAAAATCAAGCGGCCTACTGTGGTATCAATAATGACACCCTCGTGGCGAGCTTTGATCTTATCTTGTAAACCAATATAACCTAGACGATATGCAGTGATGGCTTCATGGATATTTACAAATACCATCTTGCTATCTTTTGCTCCGTCTTTGGTCAAATGATAACAACCAAGCACCATATCCTGTGAAGGAGTGATTACTGGTTGACCATCGGATGGTTTCAATAAGTTCTGAGCTGAAAGCATAATGGTATGAGCTTCCTCTTGTGCTTGCGCAGAGAGAGGTAAGTGCACAGCCATCTGATCTCCATCAAAGTCGGCATTGAAAGCTGAACAAACCAATGGATGTACTTGAATAGCTTTACCTTCAATCAATACTGGTTGGAAAGCTTGGATACCCAGGCGATGAAGTGTTGGAGCACGATTGAGCAATACGTAGTGATCTTTGGTAATTTCTTCCAAAGCATCCCACACCTCAGAGCGTTCCCACTCGATTAGTTTTTCTGCATTCTTGATATTGTGGGCTTGGCCCTTGGTAATCAATCTACCGATAATAAATGGTTTGAATAATTCTAGGGCCATTTTCTTTGGTAGACCACATTGATGTAATTTCAATTTTGGACCTACTACAATTACAGAACGACCAGAGTAATCTACACGTTTACCAAGCAAATTCTGACGGAAACGACCTTGTTTACCTTTGAGCATGTCAGAAAGACTCTTGAGTTGGAGTCGGGCAGAGCCAGTTTTGGTCACTGCACGTCCAGCACGAGCAGAGTTGTTGATAAGAGCATCTACTGCTTCTTGCAACATACGTTTCTCATTGCGACAAATTACTTCTGGTGCACCGATCTCAAGGAGACGGCGAAGACGGTTGTTGCGGTTGATAATACGGCGGTATAGATCATTGAGATCAGAAGCAGCATAACGACCACCATCTAATGGTACCATTGGACGTAGGTCTGGTGGGATGACTGGTAAAATAGTCATGACCATCCATTCAGGCTTGATGTTGGCTTTGATCATATTGCCGACTAGCATCAAACGTTTGCTGATCTTTTTACGTTTTTGACCTTGTGCAGTCTTGAGTTCTTCGAGTAATTGTTTCAAAAGAGCAACGAGATCGATATTTTGGATTACATCACGAATTGCTTGAGCACCAATACCAGCACGGAATACATGACCAAACTTCATTGAAAGGTCACGATACTTGAGCTCAGATACAACACTGTATTTCTCAATACATTTGAGATCTTCTTTTGCGTTTTCGAAGTTTTCAGTCAGTACTTTGAGTTCTTCTGCTTGTGCTTCTTGTACAGCATGAAGAGCTTTCTGATCACCTTTGTTTACACGCAATTCATTGGATTGTTGTTCGTAGGTCTCTTGAATACGTTTAGCGCGATTTTTGAAATCATGTTCTAGTTCTTTGACTGCTGAGTTCTTTGCCTCTTCATTGACGTCCTCGATAATATAACTTGCAAAGTAAACTACTTGCTCGAGGGTCTTGATAGACAAATTGAGTAACAAGCCGACACGTGAAGGAGTAGAGCGGAGGAACCAAATATGAGTAACAGGTACTGCTAATTTGATATGTCCCATACGTTCACGGCGCACAGATGAACGGGTCACCTCTACCTGACATTTGTCACAAATAATATTTTTGTAGCGAATCTTCTTGTACTTACCACAATAACATTCCCAGTTTTTGGTAGGTCCAAAGATTTTTTCACAGAATAGTCCATCGCGCTCAGGTTTCTGGGTGCGGTAATTGATGGTTTCAGGCTTCACTACCTCCCCATATGACCAAGCAAGAACTTGGTCAGGAGATGCTACTGCCACGGATACCGCATCGAAATCATGAGGGATATAACTCTTCTCAGGTCGATTGAAAGTTTGTGTCATAAGCTATAAAGCTAAAGTGTAAATATTTAAGACTGTGAAGGTGTATCTACATTTGCTGTAGGTACTGCTGCGGGTTCTTCACTTGGAGCTTCTACAGCATGGATATTGAGTCCAGTAGCTGCTTTTGTGCCAGATAAAAAGGCTTCGACATTGCCTGTGAGAAGAGCATTGAGATTGAAATCTTCATTGGGAACTTGTCCTTTGGGATAGAGTTCGACATGGAGACCAAGACTTTGCAATTCACGTACTAATACATTGAATGATTCAGGTGTGCGAGGTTTCTTGATTGGCTCTGATTTGACGATTGCTTCGTATGCTTTTGATCTACCCAGTACATCATCAGACTTGATTGTAAGCATTTCTTGTAATGTATACGCAGCACCATAAGCTTCGAGCGCCCACACTTCCATTTCTCCGAATCTCTGTCCACCATGCTGAGCTTTACCTCCCAATGGTTGTTGGGTGACAAGAGAGTATGGTCCGATTGAACGAGCATGAATCTTATCATCAACTAAATGAGATAGTTTCATGATGTAAGTGATACCTACTAGGGTATGATTATCAAATGGTTCACCGGTATTACCATCATAGAGCTGTACTTTTCCTTGTTCTGAGATGCCTGCTTCTTTCTGTAGTCCTCTGATAGTGGTCTGAGTAATACCATCGAGAGCTGGAGTCGCTACCTTGTATCCCAAGATTTGCGCTGCTCTACCTAGCTCGGCTTCTAGAATCTGACCGATGTTCATACGACTGACTACACCGAGTGGATTGAGTACTACATCCACTGGAGTACCGTCTTTGAGATAAGGCATATCTTCTACTTTGACGATACGAGAGATAACACCTTTGTTTCCATGACGACCTGCTAGTTTGTCACCAGCTTGTAAACGTTTGATTTGAGCGACACTCACGATTACTTGGCGGATTACACCAGTAGGTAACTCATCGCCTTTGTCACGAGAGAAAATCTTGATACCGACAACCTTGCCTTGACTACCTCCTGGCATACGCAAGCTGCTGTCTTTTGATTCACGAGCCTTCTCGCCGAAAATGGCGCGAAGGAGGCGTTCTTCAGCAGTCAACTCAGTCTCACCTTTTGGAGTCAATTTACCGACCAAAATATCACCTTCTTTTACTTGAGCACCGATACGGATACTACCGTCTTCATCAAGATCTTTGAGTTTGTCTTCACCAATATTTGGAATATCACGAGTGATTTCTTCAGGTCCGAGTTTTGTATCACGTACATCGATTGGGTAATCTTCAATGTGAATAGAAGAATAACAATCACGACGAATAATGTTCTCAGAGATCAAAATAGCATCCTCGAAGTTTCCTCCTTGCCATGGCATATAAGCCACTAATAAGTTTCGACCAAGTGCTAATTCACCCATTTCAGTAGCGGCACCATCAGCAATTACTTCGTCTTTTACTACTTTTTGATTCTTCTCAACGATTGGACGTTGATGAATACAAGTACCTTGATTTGAACGAGTAAAGTTGTGCAGTTCATAATTCACCTTTTTACCAGAGTTGGTAATCATAGTGATTTGTGCTGCATCAACATAAGACACAGTACCTGCTTCTTCTGCGACCACTACTTGGCGAGAATTGACTGCTGCAACACCTTCCATACCAGTACCAACGATAGGAGACTCTGGATTGATCAAAGATACTGCTTGACGTTGCATGTTTGAACCCATCAAGGCACGTGCACCTTCATCATGTTCTACGAATGGAATGAGTGAAGTAGATACAGATACTACTTGTTTTGGTGAGATATCGATATGAGTAAGCTCTTTGATATGATAGAGCGCTGTATCTTCATCTTTACGAGCTGAGATACGGTTTTCTAGGAATTCACCTACATCATTTACAGGAGTAGTAGCTTGGGCAATGACGAAGTTTGTTTCTTCATCAGCGTCATAATAATGTACTTCGTCAGTCACGAATGGACGAACTGGTACTTCTTTGAGGTCTTTCATTTTTTTGAGCAGCTCTAGCTCTTTTTTGCCGATGACAGTACGATCTTCGATCAATACTTTGCCTGATTTATCTTTGATCTCTTCACCAATACTATGGCCTACTAATTTCTCACTGCCATTGGTAATAGTCTGAGAGATTGTACGATAAGGAGTCTCGATAAAGCCATGCTCATTGAGCTTGGTATAGGTAGCGAGTTGCAATACCAAACCGATATTTGGTCCTTCAGGAGTGGCAATAGGACAGATACGACCGTAATGAGTGCGATGCAAATCACGAACATCAAATGAAGCACGTTCACGAGTAAGACCACCAGGACCAGTAGCTGAGAGACGGCGTTTGTGCTCGAGCTCAGAGAGAGGATTGGTTTGATCCATGAATTGTGAAAGCTGAGAACTAGCGTAAAATTCTCGCATTGCAGCAATGATAGGACGAGAATTGACTAGCTGAGTAGGTACTACAGTTTCTAGATCAAGCACAGTCATACGATCTTTACAGATACGTTCCGTACGAAGTAAACCAACTCGGAATTTGTTTTGCGCTAATTCGCCAACTGGACGAATACGACGATTGCCTAAGTGATCGATGTCATCTTCTTCTGCATCAGGAGTATTG
Source organism: uncultured Candidatus Peribacteria bacterium (assembly GCA_964514565.1). Taxonomy (GTDB): domain Bacteria; phylum Patescibacteriota; class Gracilibacteria; order RBG-16-42-10; family RBG-16-42-10; genus JAGNZB01. The sequence continues at coordinate 215,440 of CAZERA010000001.1, forward strand.
TTCAAACGAATAATCTCTTTGATGATCATCACTAGATCATTGAGTTGGAAAACACGATGTTCGCGTTCGATAGGAGTATCTAGACCGAGTCTTTTGTTGATCTTATAACGTCCCACTCTACCAATATCATAATGACGGTAGTCAAAGAACATAGTTTCGAGCAATGATTTAGCATTTTCAGAAGTAGCTAGATCACCTGGACGAATACGCTTGTAAACAGCTTGTAAACCCTCATCTTCATCACTTGTAGGATCGCGCTCGAGTGTTGCTAGAATATAGTCAGTCTCGCCTGATTGGACGTCTTTGAATAAGTCGATGATGTCTTTGTCTTTGCCATAACCCAAGGCACGCAAGAAAGCAGTAATTGGCACCTTGCGTTTGCGATCTACTTTGACAGTAATCACACCACGTTTGCCTGTTTCAATTTCGAGCCATGCTCCACGGTTTGGAATAATCTTGGCACCAAACAGTCCAGTAGTGTCGTCTTTGGTGAAAATTACACCAGGTGAACGTACAATCTGGCTGATTACTACTCTCTCCACACCATTGATAATGAATGTAGCACGAGGAGTCATCATAGGCAGATTGCCCAAAAATACTTCTTGTTCTTTAACTTCACCAGTTACTTTGTTGATCAATTGTACTTGGCAGCGTAAAGGAGCTTCGTACGTAATATTTTTCTCTTTTGAAGTTTTCTCATCATATTTAGGTTTGTCTAAAGTATGATTAAGAAAATGGAGTTCTAGATTTTTGCCTGTGAAATCTTGGATTGGACTGATTTCATCTAATAATTCAGATATGCCTGCATCCAAAAACCAAGCATAAGAATTGAGCTGCACCTCAATCAAGTTTGGCAATGGCAAAATATCGCTTTTTTGATTGAAATACCTGCGGGGAGTAGTCTTTACCATAAAAGGTGGTAAGTAGTTCTTAGAAATGTATTTCTGATTGATGCCAATCATATCTCTGGGTTTTGGCCACAGACGACCGTCGGCTCGGGAGCTTATGAGATGAATATAGTGACGGCAATCTATTCTGTCAACAAAATTTGCCCCTGATAGTGACTATAAAGGGTAAATGTTTGGTACAATGATAGGAAAACACAAATACATATGCGGAAACTCCCCAATATAAATATCAAAAAAAGTATGAAAATCGCTCAAAAAGTAGCTACTTCACTATTAATAGTAGGAATGCTTCTTCCTTTCACTGCGAAAGCTGATGAAACTACGCCTACCTTGGTTAGTAGTCTTGAGTGTGTAGTGACCGCCTATTATCAACCACTACCGAATCAACAGAATTATTCCAAAGGAAATTTTGAGGCAGAAGTCGCTCTCAATGGTGATGACACCACAGCCAATGGTAGCAAGGTAAGCGTGGGGACAGTAGCAGCGCCACCACAGTATCCTTTTGGTACTATTGTCGATATCGGTGGATTTGGTGTTGGCGAAGTAAAAGATCGTGGTGGTGCTATCAAAGGAAATCGTTTTGATATCTGGGTAGGAAAAGGTGATGAAGGTATTGCTAGAGCTACCAACTGGGGTAAACGTACTACTAAATGTGTGGTGTATTTACCAGGTAGTACAGTGCCAGCAGAAGTAACTGCTAGAATTGGTACTTATAACCTACCTAGTGCCGTACTACCAGCTGACTATTGGCAGAGCAAACAATCCCTTGGTCATAAAAACTTAGGTATTGGTGATAATAATGATGATGTCACTCTTCTCAGTAAGACACTCAAGAGTCTAGGCTATGCGGTGAATCAGGGCTCAAGCTTTGATGCTACTCTAGAACAAGCCGTGATTACTTTTCAGATCAATAAAAATATCGTGGCATCCAAAGATGCTTTCGGTGCTGGCGCAGTAGGTCCTCGTACGTGGCAAGCATTATTGGCCAGCAATGGTGCAGCAGTAACCAATGATGATATTGCTGTTCCTTATACTGGTACTACTACTACCACTGCCACTTCACAGTCAGATCCATCAACTGGGTCAGGCAATTTGATTAGCTTCAACTTAGAGTATGGCGCTGAGGGTGAAGAGATAGCTAGATTGCAAGAAAATCTTCGTTTACTCGGTTACTTTGATGGGCCAACTGTTACTGGGTATTTCGGTCCTGCCACAAAAGCAGCGATTATTCGTTTTCAAGTAGCTGAGAAATTGGTTTTAGATGCTACCGATCCTGCAGCTGGTGCTTTTGATACAGTGACTCGTACTCGTATGATGGCTGTATTGCTTGGTAAGACTACTAATGTACCAGCTCCAGTATTAGTACTGAAGAAAGGAAGTAAGGGATCTGAAGTATCTACTCTTCAAGAGAAACTGACTAAACTCAATATTTACCAAGGACCAATTACTGATTTCTTTGGAGACCAAACAGCTCAAGCTGTTAGTGATTTTCAGCTCAAGTATAAATTGAACCTGGAGAACACTGATGCTGAAGGCGTATTTGATACCAAGACGGCGACAAGGTTGGATCAAGCATTAGGTCTCGATATTAGTTTGAGTCCTGCTTATACTCGCTACATTGAACAGTTTAACTTGGTAAATGGAACATTGAAGACGGGAAACTAAAGAAGAGGTCAGAGAGCAGAGTGGCGAGGTCAGAGGTTTTAATGCAAAAAGGCTCAGGAGTATCCTGGGTCTTTTTTGTTTTGATCGGACTGGTGTATCGTGCTTTTTGTTATTAAACAATTTGTATGTCCTATTCTCTTACGTTGGCACAGATTATTGGGCCTTCTTTTTTGGCTATTGCTTTGGCAATGGTGATGCAACCTCAGGCTTTTCGGGAGGCGCTTGCTGAGTTCAAGAATGGAGGACAGAAGATGTTGTTACTATTGGCTGGCTCAGTGCATGTGATATTGGGTTTGTTTTTAGTAGTTACTCACAATAGCTGGTTGGCTGATTGGACTACACTTCTAACTATAGTGGGTTGGTTGATGTTGCTTCGGGGTATCTTTTTACTTTGGTTCCCCAATAGCATGGCGCCATTAGCAAAAGCCCTTGAGGCTAAACCTTGGTGGGTGAATCTGGCGGCAATTATTCTGCTGATCGGTGGTAGTGTCCTCAGTTACTATGGTTTTGCTAGTCTAATTTAGCTGGAACCGAGATACAATCTTTTCTTGCCAGGTAACACTTTCTAGAAAGTTATCTAAAGGACGAATCCAAGTAAGGTATGGAGCATAGAGACCTTCATACACAATCGAAACACGCTCAGAAGATTCATCAAGCGCTATGGCTGCAATCCTATAGCGCTTGTTTGGATCTTTATAATGAATATAAATCTGACCGACTGCGATCTTCTGCTTTGCTGCAATGATGAGTTGTTGTAGCTGCTCAGAAGATTGGTGTCCCATACGACTAAAGCAACATCAAATCACTCTCATGAGGAAGTGACTTTGGTAGTGGCTCAGCATTTTCTGGTACAGTGACGTGAATATCTTGGTTTAAGTTGCTGCTATCGAAGCTAATGGTGATTGTACCTGCTGCGCTATCTGAAGCTGTAGGTACAATCTTCAAAGTAGCTGTGCCACTAACTAAACGTTGTGTGCTGTCGAGCCAGTAATTGATACTTGCAGTTGATTGGTTGCCAGTGAGCTGTTGCTCATCACTGCCACCATCCATCATCCAGTTCATTTTCTTTTCGTCGAGGTCTAATTGGTAATGGTAACGAGTATTAGCACCATTTACATCAGTACCAATAAACTTGGACATTGCTACTAGACCTTGAACATCATCATTACTGTGACTATTCATCAATAGAGGAGTCATACTAAGAAAACTAGTGTCACTAGCTGGCAAAGTAAACCATTTGTTGAGCATAGTAGTTTGAATCTCTTTGATCATGTTTGCTGACATCCCTGGAATATTCATTGATTCAAGATCGTTGAGACGAACATATCCTTTGTCTTTGAGTACCATCTCCGCACTACCTTGAGCTGAGCCCATGTCAGATTGGAATGAGCCATTTACAGTGAGACTGAGCTCTGGTTGTTTGGCATCTTTTACATTTATGCGTCCTTGACCATGCAAGTTGAGTTTGAGTGTACGGAAACCGTCAAAAGAGTTGCTACTAGTCAAGTCAGCTGTCACACCTACTTTGAAGTCGCCGCTACAAGTAGTAGTGGTGATATCGCAGGCTGTAGGTTGTTGGTCTGATGCTGACCAAGGACTAACTGTGTCTGAAGGAAGTGGCAAACTACTATAGTCATCATTATAGGAATCTTGATCATAGTAATCGTCAGAATTTGCTGCATATGTCTGTTCTTCTAAAAGACTACAAAGTACATAGGCATGTTCGTATGTGCGATATTCTACATCACACCATTGTCCTTTTTGACCACGCACATAGAGCTCATCGCTCGCAGCAATATAACCAATTTGTTTGCCCTGCATACCTGCTTGGGCACGGATATTGGCAGTGACTTTGGCTGTGTAATAACCTTCTTGGTAGCTGGTAGCTGCTAGTGCTTGTGGAATAAACAAACTACTGAGAAGTAAAATGCTGAAAAATCTTTTCATAAGTATTAAGGAAATAAATCTTTGTCACCATAGTGAAGAAGCCACACCCTAGTCAACTTGAGTTAGGTGATTGTGCCAAAACTGAGTCGCTATTTTTTGTTGAGCCAAGTACTCATCTTTGGAGTATTTAGTAATTTCATCAGTCTTACTACTATAACTCAGCAGCTGGCATGGCACATCAGCAGTTTGGGCAAAAATATAACTATGGAAGCGAGTAGCAATAAAGTAGTCACATTGAGCTACGAGTTGAAAAGCTTGGGATGTTGTCTCTGGTGCAATTACCTCAACAGGTAATTGGGTGTGATCTAGTAGCTTGTTCACTAGCGGTGTCATTGCATCTCTATCGTCAGGATTATTGAGGGCAAAGGGGATCAGCTGAATATGCTTGATGGTCATCCGTTCTTTTAGTTGGTTGATTGTTTCGACCAATTTGGGGATCATTTCTGCTTGCGTGAATCGGTGGTTCTCTCGAATATTGATGCCGAGAGTAGCGGAGTTGTCTGGAGTTTTTGTTGCATCAGTAAACAGTCCCCACACTGGATCTGGCACTATTGTTACTTCTTTAGTTGTAAGACTTTTGAGTATGCTTTGTGATATTTCATCCCGCACAGTGATGACTCTTGAGCGTTTCAATATCCCTTTGAGCCAGGTATGACTCAGTTTGTTTTTGATTGGTCCTACACCGACTGCTGCTAAGGCAATTCGTTTGCCTAATAAACTAAAGTACAATGTCCTAAGCCACCAAACAAAAAGAGGGCTGAATCCATGCTGACCAACTTCTTGATCATGCAATATTCCACCTCCGCCAATGATTACCCAATCACTTTCCTTGAGAATCTTAGCAGTTTTTTTGAGCGTACCATCTCCCAGCTGGCGCCATAGGCTACGAATACCAGTAGCAATCATGGGCTCAATGCTTTTATATTGTTTGTGAGTATCTTTGAGTACTGGGTCCAAGTGAGAAAAAAGGATCAGATCACTGCTCGGAATGGCTTGATGAAAAATATAAGCTAGGCCATCAGCAATCGCTTCATCTCCTATATTGCCTTGACCATAGCTACCAAAAATCGCGATCTGCATACTATCTTGCTAATCATAGCCATAGTATCACTCTTGATGTTTTAGGGAAGTGAACTATCTTGTGAGGGAATATATTATCCTCCTTTGTCATGTCCTCCACACCTAAAAGTAAATGGCCCTCAATTTTATTGACCGGCTTAATTGTGCTTGTAGTCATTGCTGGTGGTGCCGTAGCTAGCTACCATTATTTATTGAAACCCCCACAAGTACTGGGTGACGAACTGGCGATTGGGCAGATTCAGAAGATTGATATCAGCGCCCCAATTAGGATTTCGTTTTCCCACAGTATGGATCGGGATTCGGTAGAGCATGCTTTTCATGTCTCTCCTGCAATCAAAGGAGTAATGAAATGGGAAGGTAATACCTTGAGCTTTACTCCAGAAAAAACTGAAGTACAGGCCAATAAGCAATATAGTGTTTGGATAGATACTACTGCTCAAGATATTTTTCGCAAGAAACTCCAGACCGCTTTTTACCAACAATTTGAAACAGCCGGTCCTCCTCAGGTGATTATGCATTTACCCCAAGGTGTAGCTGAAAAGGAGAATTCTCCTATTACGGTAGTATTTGATCGACCTATGGTTCCCGTCACTACTTTAGGGGCTAGTGTAAATTTAGGTTTTCCGCTCAAGATCGAACCTAATGTTGCCGGTACTTATAAATGGTTGGGTACAAATACTATTCAATTTATTCCTGATCATTTGGTTGCTGCTACTAGCTATACTGTCACTGTGCCCAAAGGAATCACTGATCTTTATGGAGCTGCATTACCACAAGACACAATCTGGCAGTTTGATACAGAACATCCTGATGTGCTTTTTACTTACCCACCTGATCAATACAACAAAGCTGGCAACAAAACTGAGGTGACGATTCAGTTTAATCAAAAGATGGATCAGCATTCTTTGGAACAAAATATTGATTGGCAAACAAAAGATACCAACCAAAAAATTCCTTATACTTTGAAATTGGACGACACGCTGACCAAGGTTTCACTTACACCTAATGTGGCTTTACCGAAGGCTAGTGATTTGGTCGTGCTTATTCACAAAGGAGTCAAATCAGCAGAGGGAGCTTATACTTTGGCAAGCGATTATTCTTGGATATTTACTACTGTCGGAGATCCTCGGATTGAAGAATCTACTCCCAAAGAAAAAGAAGTTTTACCCAACAACTATGGTGTAGATATTCGTTTTACTAATCCGATGGTCCCTGCTGGTGCTGATCAGTTTGTGACTGTCGAGCCAAAGATAGAGGATCAATTCAATGAAATGTCTGCTTATGACGAAGGTCTAAATCTCCATATCTCTGGAGGTTTCTTGCCATCGACTAAGTACAAAGTAACAATCAACAAGAATTGGACTGACACATTTGGTCAGAAGTTGGGCCAAGACTTTGTGCTCAATTTTGAGACTGATGCATTACCTGCCGACATCGCTTTTATTGGTAGACAGCGTTTGGGTTTACTTGATGGTTATAGAGAAAAACTAGAGCACGTGTTGCAGGCCATTAATGTTGGTAAAGCAGATCTTGGTTTATATAAGTTGTCTCGTGATGATCTATGGAATGAATATTACAATATCCGTCGTTATACCTATGGTGATGAAAAGTACATTGCAGGGAAACTGCTTAGTAGTTGGTCAGTTGATTCACCTAATCCTCTCAATCAAGTAGTCCAGATTCCAGTGGATATTACCAATAAAGTACAGAACTCCGGTATCTATACAATGACACTCAAAGGGCAAGACTTGCCTCTGCAACAACAAACTTTTGTAGTTAGCAAAACAGCACTTTTGTTCAAGATGGGAGCTGACCAAGCATTAGTTTGGGCGACTGATCTCAAGACTGGCTTACCTGTAGCTGGTATGAATATTGAGATCCAAGAAGGCCCCAGTGATACTGTTTTGTCTGGTGTGACTGATCAAAATGGCCTCTTTAGTAAGGACTGGCCCCAAGGTGTGAAGGATAAATTAGAAAGTTCATATGGTGGTTTGGATTTATTGGTATTTGGTAGCAAGGATGGCGATATGGCTGTCACTGGAAACGACTATGTATGGAATCAAGGAATTGAATCTTGGCAGTTTCATATTAGTCAGGGATATGTGGAGAAAATGCGTTCATACATCATGACTGATCGTCCATTGTATCTACCTGGACAAGCAGTGTTTTGGAAAGCAATGGCTAGATCAGAAGTAGATGGGAAATATCAATTGTTACCAAAAGGCACGGTTGCGGAAGTGACAGTCACCAACAATCAAGGTGATAAGATTGTAGAAAAAACTATTCCTTTGGATGAGCATTCTACAGCGCAAGACACCTTTACTCTGGCCAATGATGCGCCACTGGGATCGTACTATGTGGATGTGAAGATTAATGGTCAGACGGCGTCAGCATACTTCCAGGTTCAAGAATATAAGAAACCGCTTTTTAAGCTTGATATCGCTAGCGACCAAGCAGATTATATTCAAGGAGATCAAGCAAAAGTTACTGTTGATGCTCGCTACTTCTTCGGCTCTAGTTTGCCTAATGCCAAAGTGCACTATCAAGTGACTAGTGATGATTATTTCTTCTCACGCTTTGATCAGGGGGACCAGGACTATGCTTTCACCGATAATGATACCGCCTGTTTCTACTGTGAATGGACTGGTCGTAGTGATAAGAGTCGTATTGAAGGTACTGCTTATACAGATGAAAATGGCCGTTTAGTATTTACTGTGCCTACTACATTCACTGACGAAAAAGAATCACAAGTATTCAATGTCAGTGTTGATGTCAAAGATGCTAGTACACAAGAAATGGTTTGGACTAGTATGCAATTTGTAGTGCACAAGTCAGATACATATGTCGGTATCGCAAGCAATGTGTACTTGATTAAGAAAAACGAAAGTGCGTCTTTCCCGATTATTACTACCAATCTACTAGGCAATCCTATTCCCAATATTAGTGGTGATGTGTCTTTATTCAAACGTACTTACAGCACTATCAAAAAGAAAGGTGTAGATGGTTTTTTCTATTATGATTCCAGTTTTGATGACCAATTAGTAAAGAATGTAAACTTTGTAAGCGGTAGTGATGGACGTACTCAGGTAGCCTTCACAATTGCTGATGGGGGTGACTATCATGTGGTAGCCAGAGTGAGAGACAATAAACAACATGAAGCAAAAGCAGCCGCCAATATCACCGTCAGCAGTGAACAATATGTGAGCTGGGGTAGAGAAAATAATGACCGCATGGAAATTATTCCTGACAAGAAGTCATACAGTATCGGTGATACTGCAAAGTTGGTGGTGAAATCACCTTATGCCGGTGTAAAGGCGCTCTTAACAATCGAGCGTAACAATGTAATTGAAAAGCGAATTGTTGATCTTCCAACTACAGCTACCGTGCTAGAGGTACCACTCACAGAGGCTTACTTACCCAATGTGTTTGTCTCAGTGGTAGCGGTGAAAGGATATGGTCAAGACAATGCACCGGGCTTCAAAATTGGCTACGTAAATTTACGCATCGATAATGTTGCTCGTGCACTCAAAATTAAGATGACTCCAGATAAGGCGATTTATAATCCTCAAGATCAGGTGAATCTGGATGTCTTTGTAACTGACCAACAAGGTAAGCCAATGGCTGGTGACTTTGCTTTAGCAGTAGTAGATGAAAGTTTATTAGCGATCACGGGTGAAAATCGTGATGATATTTTAGAGCGATTTTTTGGCCAACGTTCTTTGGTAGTAACAACTTTTGATAGTTTGGTTACTTTGATTGATCGTATTGATATCAAAAAGGGCCAAGGTGCTAAAGGTGGTGATGGTAATGATGCTCTCAAGAAACGCAGTAATTTCAAAGATACTGCTTACTTCAATGGTCATGTAGTGACTGATGCACAAGGTCATGCCAAAGTGCAATTTGCTCTTCCTGACAATATTACTACTTGGCAACTATGGATGGTGGGAAGTACTGATGATACGTATGTAGGCAGTGAGAAGATTCATATGGTTGCTCGCAAAGATGTCTTTGTAGAAACCCTGATTCCTCAGTTTTTGGTCGAGGGTGATCAAGTCCAAGTGGGAGGGTTAGTCCAAAATCTGACGGACAAATCTGTCGATGGTAAGGTGAGTTTGTCTGTCCAACAAGCTACTATCATTGGAGGTGAGGTAGAACAGAATCTTACTATCAATGCTACTGGCAAAAATACTGCTCATTGGACTATCGATGTGCCAGCTAAATCTACCCAGGTTACTTTTCGCTATACTTTCAAGAATGCTCAGTATGAAGATGTAGTAGAAAAAACTATTCCTGTTTATCCTTATTGGACTAAACAATCAGTTTCTTTTGGTAATGTTGTCCGGGCCAAGACTATGGAAGAAGTAGTGTTGCCTTTCGGTACTATTGTAGATCAAGGCAATCTCAAACTGAGTATCGCTTCATCTCTTTTGGATCTGAGTAAGGATATTTTGCCTGCTTATGGACCAACAGAGTTGTATCGTGATACCCACAGTAGTGCTACGGTTTTGTTTATTGGTGGTTTGCTCAAGCAAATTGGTGCTCGCTCTGATCAATCGATTAATAATGTATGGACAGCAGCAGTGCCTAGTAGTCTACAAGAGCTCTACTATCGCCAAAGAGGGGATGGTGGATTCTCATATTGGCCAAGTGATCTGAATAGCGATCCTTATTTGTCTACCTTGGTATTGGAGGGTTTTCAAATTGTAAAAAGCTCAAATACTGTCGATCAAAATGTGGAGGATCGGCTCAGAGATTATTTAACTGGTTATTACAATAATACTGAGTTAGTGCTCCCTGCTGATGTCGCTTCTTATGTCGGTATTCGTCGTGAAGAGGCAGAGAATCAACTTCGTACTGATGCTGATACTTTGGCTTATATCGCTAATGTGATGGGTGCAGATAAAGATCATGTTTTGTCTCTGCAACACGTCTTGGATCACAAAGATCAACTATCTCTCTGGGGACAAGCAAACTTAGCTATGGCTGCGCATGCTCAGAAGCGTGACGATATTGCAAATACGCTCAAACAAAACATTGAGAACAAATTGCTAACCACAGCTACTCAGGCCCATTTTGAAGAAGAGAATTATAATCCTTGGACATTGGCTACTCCTATTCGTACCAATGAAGCGATTCTCAGAATGTATCTTTATCTCAATGGGGATGAAAAAGTACAAGCAAACTTAATTCGGTTTATTCTCCGGAGTCGAGTGAATAGTCGCTTTGACTCTAATGCTGAGTTGATTGATTGGTTGAAAATTAGTGCTGAGTTTTTACAGTTTAAAGGAGTTAACAAAAATGTGACTTGGACTGTGGCTCTCAATGAAGCTAATCTGCCGCTCACTACTGCCACTACCGAAAGTGGCATCACTAGTGAGATCTCTGTACCACTCAGTCAGCTTCAAGCCAATGGTGCAATCAATTCGCTGACGTTTGATCATACTGGTACTGGTGCTCTGTTTTATGAAGGTACCCTGACCTATCAAGTCGCCGGTATCGAGGCAAGCCCAGTCACCCAAGGTTTGGGTATTTACCGTGAGTACAACAAGCTCGATGACGTGCAAAACAAACAAGGAATTACTTCAGCCAAAGTCGGAGAAGATGTGAAGGTGACTCTTACGGTAGTGGTGCCAGAAGACCGTTATCATGTAGCAGTAGAAGATTACTTACCTGCTGGATTACAGGCATACAATGTCGACCTCAATCAAGTCTCTCCTGCTCAACAAAAGCTTTTGAATGACTGGCAACAAGAGCCCGAAATGAAAGATGGTTCCACACCTGACTACTATCCTGATTTCTATCCTATCTATTGGCAAAATCAAGAAATCAGAGCAGATCGTGTCGCCGTGTTTGCTGATCATCTAGCAAAAGGTGTCTATCAATTTAGCTACTTGGCACATACCACCCTTCCAGGTAACTTCAAAGTAAGACCTGCGCGTGTATCAGAGCAATTCTTTCCTGACGTATTTGGATCAACGGGAGCTAGTACTTGGCAGGTCACTCCTTAGTCCTCATCATAGAAAACTTCTGATCCTTGGGGGCCTTTCTTGATCACTAACCGATCAGGGAAGGTCTCTTTTAGTTGATCTACGTGCGTGATGATGAGCATCAAGTGGAAGTATTGTTCTAGCTGGTGGATGATCTGCACAATATGATCGCATCCAGTATCATCTTGAGAACCAAATCCTTCATCTATCACCAAGAAGTCGATGCTACCATGAGTATGCTCAGTGAGGAGCTTGGTAAGGGCAATACGGACTGCTATGTCGATTCTAAATGCCTCACCTCCACTAAAGAGTTCATAGGCACGAGTACCCACACTATCTCCGATCAAAATATCTAAGGTCTCAATCTGAGCATCTCGGTCGGTCTTGCTTGGACGGGTGAGACTGAGTCTGATGCTCATTGTATGATCAGAGAGGTGACTGAGCACTTCATTGGCATAGTGCTCTAGGCGAGGAATACTTTCTTCGATCAACATCTGAGGAATGCCTTTGTTTCCTAACGCTTCCACCAATAATTCTAAGGCTCCGTGTTGTTGGCTTAATTCGGTTTTCTGAGTAGTTAGCTCTGCTAATTTTGTTGTTAGCTGGGTTTGTTCCTTTTCGCGATGAGTGATTAATACTTGGAGCTGGAGTAAGTACTGGTGTTGTTTCTTGAGATTGACTAGTGTTTGCTGTAATTCAACAATAGTAGCTGCATCTCCTGGTCGTGGTTTTTGAGCCTCAAGATTCTGAATCTGAATGGTTATTTCACTCAGATTTGCTTCTGTTTCAGTCAAAGAACTTAATTGAAATTTATAGTTTTGTTCGAGTTCACTAATTTTCAGTCTGGCTTCTTGATATTTTTGAGCTTGAAGTTGAGCTTGTTGTTGTTCTGCTCTTTTTGTTTTTATTGTCTCCCAAGTAGCTGCATCAAAGCCTAAGTGACTTTGTTGTTGGATAAAGCTAGTAAGCTCAGTCTCTAGTAGGTCTCCTTGAACTTTTTGTTGTTGCTGTAGAGCTTCAATCTGTTGCTTTAAGCTATCTTGCTGAGTTTTTTTTACTTCAAATGCATGGAGATTATTTTGTTGTACTTGAATAGCTTTTGTTAGTTCATTGATAGTTTGCTCTGTGGTTTTACGGTTGACGACAGCTTGGTCATGAATCTGTTTGTACTCTTGGTAGGTAGCTAATAAATCTTCACGTTCTTTGGTGTATTTATCTAAAATAGTGTGCTTATGGTTTTGATCGATATGTTGCTCACAGAGAGGACATTCGTCATCCATAGTAGTGACTGCTTCTTTACGTTTATTGATTTGATTACCTTGATCAATAATCGACTGCATTTGTTGCTCTAGTTTGGCAATAGTCTGGGCCGTTTCTAATAGTGATTGCTGTTTCTGGTTCAACTCGATCTTTGAGGCTTCAAGCAGCTGCGGATCGCCACTAATGACTGTATCATCAGTGAATTGTTGGAGTTTTAATTGCAGTTGTTGTAATTGCTGATTGGAGTCTGTGGTATATTTTTCAATTTGCTTCTGGAGAGTCTGAATACGGTAAGCAATGTCTTGGTGTTTTTGAAAAACTGCCTGAGCTTGATTGAAGTCAGCTTCTGATTTTTCCCAACTTTCTTGATCAATATTTTGTGGCGCTTCAGCAATGGCTGCTTTGAGTATTACTAACTCTTGTTGTAGAGCACTACTGCTGTTTTTAAGTTCGTTGATTCTGCTTTGGTGAGTCAGTTGTTTCTGTTTGGCGGTTACCAATTGCTGATCCCATTCTGCTACCAATTGGCTCTTAATTTGAAGCTTACGTAATGTCTCTTCACTTTCTGCCATTTGTGTTTCTAGGGTGGTCTGATCTTGCTCACTGAGACTAGCTTTTTGTTGAGCAATCTCTTGTGCGTATTGGGTGAGTGTTTGATTGGTGGAGCTGACATCACGCTCAAGCTGAATCAATTCAGTTTCATTGATTCGTAAGTTTTTCTTAGCTGCCTCGTGATAGTCTGCATATTTTTCTAACCCTAGCAAAGTAGCTAATAGTTGTTTTCTTTTAGCAGGAGACTTCTGTGTGAATTCTTGTGATTGGCCTTGGCGTAAAAAGGCAGAGTTAACCAGCAGTTCATAATCAACACCGACTAATTCATCTAGTCTTGCTTGGGTTTGAACAATTGTAGCATCTGTAAGTACAGTGATTGGTTCAGTAAGACTTTGAAGTTCAAGCACTGAAACAAAACTTTTACCTTTTTTACTGCGCTTTCTTACTACTCGATAGATAGCATCACGTACTACAAAATCTAGGCGTACCTCCATATCGCTGCTACCACTATGCATGATTTCATTGTCGCCCCCACTTCGTGTTTTCCCCCACAGAGCCCACAGAATTGCGTCTAAGATTGAACTTTTACCTGCGCCATTTTTACCGATCAAAAGCAGGATTTTGTACCCAGTGAAATCAATCTCTGTCCCTTGTTCTCCATAGCTTAAGAAGTTTTTGAGATAGAGTTTGGCTGGATACATGGCGGATTTAATGAATGAGTTCTTGGAGTACTTGATGCACTATCGCGTCGCGTTCTTGCTTGATTTGGTCAGGATTCCCGATCTGGATACTGACTGACATGCCCGGGGTAATATAGCTTGGCAGATGGGCTATTGGCCATCGTAAGTGTTCACCAGTATTTTCCACTTCTAGGTCTGCATATGCTCCATCAATTTTCTTGATAGAAGCTGCCAGCAAGTATTGAGAGAGGGCTTGGCTAACTTGTTGAGTAATCATAAAACACGATTTGATGTTTAGCCCTCAATATACCATTCCAATTTAGGGTATCTACAGTACATAGACAATCTTCCTTTACAAATATTGCTTAGATTGTGTTGCGGTTGGTTTTGTAATATTGAATGTTACAGTTCGTGGTGAGTAGCGATCCTCATACTTTCTTATCAAGGAATATTTTATAATGAATATTTATAGATTTGTGAGTATTATTGTAAACATGGGTTTTTGACATGTTTTATTATGGGGCTATAGTATTGTCTAATCTTATTAGATTAGATCTTGTTACAAGAAACAGAGTTTTTAAATCTTTTAATTATTATTGGTATATACAATGAAAGCATACGAATTTATCACTGGAGCAATAATCGCCACGGCAGCACATTGTGCTTTGTCGTGGGATGATCGAGAAATTATTGCCAAGCTTCGCCGTGATGCAGCTGCTGCGCTTCCAGCGTGCACCTTTATGCAACATGAACGTGATACTTGTCGTGCAGAACTAGCAAGACTTACTCAAAGTAATGCTAGGTTGAATGCTGTTGCTGCTGGTATCAGTCCTCAAATTAGAACAAGGTTGGAAGCAGCTTATGATGCTCGACAAAGATCCCAATCTGCGCCATTCACAGTAGTAGCTCCTGTGACTAGAGTTGTTAGAAGGGCTACTGTTACAAGACCGCATACAGTACGTCAATCAACGTTGCAGCCTATACATGAGCCAACTAGACAGCGAACTGGAGCAAGTTCTAGTGTTATATACGTCCCAATTGATTCACCACCTCCTGATAGAAATGATCATGTTGACAACGGTGGTCACAACAATCCATCTGGTGCCTCACCTACATCAAATGGGGAGTGTGAAGTTGGCCAGGCTCGTCACAATGGTGTCTGTATGGTTTGTCCAGAAGGCCTTGGTCATCATCGAGGTGTATGTGTGAGGTGTCCTCAACAGTCTCTTGGCGGCCATTGTGGTAGATGGGTTCCAAACTGTCCGCCAGATTTACCAAGGTATGCTGGCAGTTTTGGTGGTGATGGTAGTTGTTTCGTAGGTACTTGGTCGGAACAGTAATTATATGTTCTTTTGTTTTAGGCCAAGCATTTTTGTATTTACTAGTGGCCCTAAATTCTCTCAAGAATCGCTGGAATAGTATTTATGTTATCTTGACCGCCAAGATGACCTCCCGAAGTAATAATAATATTGGCTTTGAGATTCTTAATGAACAAATCTTTATTCTCTTCGAAAGGTACCACTGGATCATCAGTAGAAAGAATAGCTGTGATGTTTTTAGTGTGAACTAATATTTTTTCAAAATTGATTGGGGTCTCTAGCCATGGTTTAGCAATAAGTTGAGAGTTTTCGTCGCCAATATTGATAAGAGTAAACCAACCAGCTACAAAAATAGCTTGTTTGATTTTTACTGTATTAGGAAGCAATTCTAGGTAACGCATAATGGTCTGACAGCCAATACTGTGACCGATAAAGAGAGTGTCTTCATCTGGTTCTGGTATCAATTTGGTCAGATGCTCTACCCAAGCCTTAATAGTGGGTGTATCGCTATCCGGCATAGCTGGAACAGTTACTTGATAGCCATGTTTTTCCAACTCAGTTTGAGCCCAAGGAAACCAGCCCTCGTCAGGGTAACCATCCCAACCGTGAATGATAAAAGCGCGAAGCATGAGAAATTAATTAACAATTAACAATTTACAATTAACAGTTTGGATGAGCAATCAATTGCTCCGCACCTGCGGACAAAACGCAATGAGACTTCTTACCTCTTAACTCTTACTTTTTACTTATTTAGATGCTACATTCTCCCTGTTCAAATCTAAGAGTTTATGCGCAAATATCATATTACGACATACGGCTGTCAGATGAATGTTTCTGACTCGGAACGAGTTTCTGCTGTTTTGGAAGCGATGAATTTTGCTCCGGCTAAAACTGAGGCAGAAGCTGATGTTTTGATTTACAACACCTGCTCTGTTCGTCAAAAGTCTGAGAACCGAATTTTGGGGAGTCGTGACAAATGGCAAGAATTAAAACGAAACAATCCCAACTTGGTGATCGGGGTGACTGGTTGTATGGTTGCTCACAAAGGCTACAACTTTAAGCATAAATTACCTGAAGTAGATATCACTTTTGATATTCAAGAATTGCCAAGTTTACCTCAGAAACTTGCTGAAACAATGGGGGTGGATTTGGAGATGCCTGAATACAGCGACTATCTCAATATCATTCCCAAAGTAAAAACAAACTTCCAAGTTTTTGTGCCAATCATGACTGGATGTAACAACTTTTGTAGCTTCTGTATTGTACCTTTCACTAGAGGAAGAGAGCGTAGTAGACCAGTGACTGATGTAATTGATGAGATCAAAGCTTTTGTAGAAAAAGGGGCTAAAGAGGTAACTTTGCTTGGCCAAAATGTGAATAGTTTTCGTGGTATCAAAGCTGATGGCAAGAAAGCAACGTTTGCTTATTTATTGCAACAAGTAGCAGATATCGAGGGCATAGAAAGAATCTTCTATACTTCTCCTCATCCAAAAGACATGAAAGAGGATATGATCAAAGCTCATGCCACTATCAAGAAGCTTTGTCCCACCGTACATCTACCGGTGCAGTCAGGTTCGAGTAGCGTTCTCCGTCGTATGAATCGTTACTACACTAAGGAAAGTTACTTGGAATTAGTGAATCGTTTTTATGAAGCTATTCCAGGCATTACTATTTCTACTGACATGATTGTCGGTTTCTGTGGTGAGACTGAGGAAGAGTTTCAAGATACCTTGGATCTCTATCGCAAAGCGCGTTTTGATTTGGTGTTCTTGGGTATGTATTCACCTAGACCACATTCATTGGCATACAAGATGAAAGATGATATTCCCGCCGAAGAAAAGAAACGTCGATTCAATATCGTCCATGCATTACAAGAAGAGATTGCTGAAGAAAAGAACAAAGCATACATCGGACAGGTGGTGCATGTGTTAGTTGATAAAGTGAAGAATGGTGTTGCTTCAGGCCGTTCTGAACATTTCAAATATGTAGAATTTCCAGTCGGTACTAAGAAAACTGGCAGTAAGCTCGGCGACATTGTGTCTGTAAAAATTGATGAAACTTTGACATGGGTACTGCGAGGTCAGAAAGTAGCTTAGAAAAAGCTATTGCTTTGGTTACGGCACAACTAGAAAAGTATCCCCAATCTTTATTAGTGATTGTGGGACCTACTGCGTCAGGTAAAACTGCTTTAGCTTTGGCCCTGGCTAAGCAATTTTCCCTTGAAATTGTTTCAGCTGATTCTAGGCTGCTCTATCGAGGAATGGATATTGGGACTGCAAAACCGACTAATGATGAACGTAATCAGTGTATTCATCATTTTATCGACATCGCTGATCCTAATGAAGCTTTTTCTGCTGCTGATTTTCAAGTGAAAGCAATTGAAGTTATTAATGATATTTTGAAACGGGGAAAGACGCCTTTATTAGTGGGGGGGACGATGCTTTATATCGATGCCATTATTCACAACTATCAGTGGCCTGAGGAAATAAAGGATGAATCATTGAAAGCTAAATGGAGGGCGAAGGAACTAGTTGAGTTACAAGATAGAGCAAATCAGTTGAGGCCAGATATGGATCAATGGATCGATACGAAGAATCCTGTCCGTTTGCAGCGGGTGCTGATGTATCATGAAGCGACTGGAAGATGGTTGTGGGAAGAACAAAGGAAGGGGACTGTGCTATGGCCCCATTTGGTGCTCGGACTCAACCCGGGTAAAGAAATTTTAACTGAAAGAATTACTGCCCGTGTAAAGCAACAATGGGATGATGGTTTGGTAGCCGAAGTGAAGGAACTACTGAAGCAATACCCCCCAGAGACTGAATCATTTGCCGCTATTGGTTATCGCCAAGTGATTGAGTTTCTAGCTGGTCGATGTACTGAAAAAGAAGCGCAAGATCAAGTAATCAAAGATACCGTTGCTTATGCAAAGCGCCAGATGACTTGGTGGAAAAAGAATCAGGCAATTAATTGGATTTCATAAATCCTTACAGATTTGGAATGAAAAGCTTTGGAGTATCTTTTTCGGTCATTGTATTATCTGCTCTCCAAGCCCCCTCTCTATAAGCCAATAATGTGCTGGATCTCGCGTCAGTATCTAAAATGATAGCAGTTGGTGCTCTTGCTGTTGTGTAGATCGAACCCGCATTAGCTATAATGGCTTTTCTTGATCCGTCTTGTTTTTCCCAAGTGGTGTGCGATGGCAGGTGGGTATGACCTTGCACAATTGCCCACGCATTTGTTTGGTCCATGAGCCAAGTGTTGAAGGTAAACTCG
Organism: uncultured Candidatus Peribacteria bacterium; assembly: GCA_964514565.1. GTDB lineage: Bacteria > Patescibacteriota > Gracilibacteria > RBG-16-42-10 > RBG-16-42-10 > JAGNZB01. Next base: position 234,111 of record CAZERA010000001.1, read on the forward strand.
GCAGGTGCTCCTGGGATGACTTTCTTTGTCTTAATGCTCTCCTCTACTTTGTCCTTGAAAGCACGTCGAGCAAACCAATCGTAACTGGCCAATTGTAGTTCGGGTGAAATACCAAACTTTTGAAGGATTCGCATAAAGTCCCAAACGAAGATCATGTTGTGGGCATGGTAGAGTTGCCGATCCGCACTGTATTTACTGGGAACATCACGTTCTTTTTCTTCAAAGAAATCTAATAAAGCTTTGCTGTCGTTACCTTTATAAGTAGCTAAATAATCAGCAAGATTACCCTTTTTGACATCAGCGAGGTCACCGTGATGAAGAACTATCCCATCTTTTTCATCAACTAACATTGTGTTGTGAATCTGATGTCTAATTCCAGGAGTTAGTTCACTCTCTAAAAGTTCATTTGTAAGGCTGGGTTCATGATTTCCACGTACAACTTGAATTGGTTTGCCAGTTTTAGTTTGGTAGTTGGTAAATGCAGCTAGTGTTTTTCCTATTTCTCGACGGATCATACCAAGATTTGCCACTGGTCCAAGCTCAACATAATCACCTATATGCAATACATCTGCATCTTCAGCAGCTGCATGATCCAGAAATGTATTGATGGCATTCACTTGCTCCGTTGGTCTTTCTAGTTCACCAAAGTGTGTGTCAGGTAGAATATATTTCTTGGCCATAAATATAATGAAATTTTCGTATAATTATATCATAACAGGCGACGTGTTCCTATTATGAGGACATATAATACTATTCTGACTAAGAACGTAAATACTGGCGACGTAGTGCTATGATGGTTCTATTAAAAGGCTGTGGTTGTTTACTGATAGATGCATCTATTCCTTCAGGGATGTATCCTTGCCCCATTGCCCGTGTTAATGCTCTATTAAATTTAGTTGAATCGCTTGCTAGTGCTTTTACTCTTTTATCATTGGTCAGGGCATTGATCACCAATCCATGAACATCTTTGGTGTTTTCAAATACTGCTTTGACTGTAGGCCAATCTAACTTATGACTGAATAGAGTTAATGCTAATAGGTCTGGTTCAGTGACATTAGCTTTTGTTTGCGTCACAAGAGGCGATTCAGCGATACATGTTGTAATCTGTTCTTCTCCGTTAGACTCCAGAGCACCCCAGAAGGCAGATTGAAGATATTTTCTCCATTGCGTATCTACTTCTTGCTCAATTAGATCCATCTTTAGTTTTGGATGATAGCTCCAACGTCCCAAAGCCAATAATTGAGCTTCGATTGTCGCGTCATTTGTAAGATCAAATAAAGCATCTAAAGCATTTATTGCTGCTGCTGGTAATTCTGATCCGGGGTATTGTAACTGTTCAATTACTTGTTCTTTCCATCTGGTAGGAATTACACTGGCAAGAGTTGCCTGCCACAATGAAAAAGCAATACTTACACCAGCTGTATCATGTTTAGTAAGTATTTCATTCGCCCAGAAACGCGTGATAGGTGAGCTCGTTGCTGCTCGGGTAGGATCGCCTTGGTTCAATGATCTTACTATTTCACCACTAGCGCTTCTGGCTGCTAAAAGTAGGTAGTCCAAGAGTTCAGAGTAAACTTTTTTACTTACTAGTCTAACTCCTTGTCTCAACTTAGGAGATGTATTGTCGGTTTGGGCCAATCTTTCTGCAGAGAGTACAAATTGTGGTGGTACTTCAATGCTTACTTCCGGTTTTCTCGTGAAATTATCACGCTCCCAAACTGCCAGTAGTTTTTGGCGAATAGCAGCCTGTATTTTAATAGGATCATATGGCTGAGGTTCTGGATTTGGTAATTCGTGCCACAGTTTCGCTAGTTGATCTAATACTCGGACTAGACCTGTTCGTGTTTGGTCATGCAAAAGCTCATACTTTTTCCCTATCTCAGTAACCAAGTGTTCTACTGTATCTGAATTATTGACAGCTACTAAATGCATGCATGCTCGTTTAGATGAGAATGCATATTAGCTAAATCAGTTGATATTTCAATCTTGTTTCGCTGTTTTATTGCCGAATAGAAAGAAGCCAATTATTAAGGCTACTATTACGCCACTAAAGTTCATCACGATATCCAACATAGTATCTGCATAGTAGAGGCCCAGTCTCGTATCCGTCAGATTTTGCCTCAAGCTAAATTCAATTATCTCAATCACATTTCCTAAGGTAATTGTCACACATCCTAACACTAATAATAACCATTTCTTGGCGATCACTTTTTGGTATTGATAAAACAATGGCAATAAGATAATAGTGATGCTAAATGCCCAGAAGAAATGCTCAAAACGGTTCAGCCAAAACCATGAGTAGGCGATTACATTATTTTCAATCATATATTTGATCACACTAGCTATCAGGGGGTAAGCATAGGTGACTATATGAAAAAGCTTGTTGAGACCACTAGGCAACAACTTTGCTTTCTTTTGCAAAAGGACTACCAGGCCGATCCATACGATCAGCATGAAAGTCCAGTTGGAAAAAATAAACAAAGAAAAAATGATCAGACCAACAAAATACAAATAAGCTAAATAGCGCATTGGTGATTTTACAGAAGACTATCAATAGTAGCCTTGAGTTTGCTTGCTTGTTGTAAACCAATCATAGAGTCGCCTACTTGTTTGCCATCTTTGAAGATGATCAAAGTAGGAATACTCATGATATCAAACTTCTGCCCAGTGAGAGGGCTATTGTCTACATCCATCTTGCCAATCTTGGCTTTGCCAGCATATTCTTCAGCTAATTTCTCAATAATTGGGCCTTGTTGTTTACATGGACCACACCACTCAGCATAAAAGTCTACGACTACTACACCTTTGCTTTGCTCTACTTCAGAAGCAAAATTTTCATCAGTGAAATGCATTTCCATAAATCAATATTAATTGCTTGTCCACTATACACTATTCATCTTTACAATCACAAATTCCTATAGCTTGGTTTCCTATGCTAAACTAATCATGTCCCTAACTATCTTTATGATTCTTTCTCGTCTCAAAATGGTAGCGCCTTTGGCTGCTACTGTGATCCTGGCCGGTTGTGGTGCTGTGGCTGTCCCTCCACCACCTCCAGCAGCGATGATGCCTATCACTACTGCTATGCCTGGTACAAATCTACTCAATCCATTGACTGGGATGGTACCAAATAGTGATGTGGGTGATGCGCTCAAAGGTCTCGGTGCTTTATCTCAACTCGGTACAGCTATGGATGCTCAAGGTAATCTCAAAGATCCAAATGCAATGAACAACTTTGTCAGCAATTTGGATCAAATCCAGAAAGATATGTCTGCTCGTGAGTATGCTCAGAAAGAAGCAGTAGACTTTCCGAGTGATGCACCTGCGGCACTGAAGAGTTTTGAATATACTGGTGGCAAGCTAGTCAATGCTACTTATGAATCTATGGAGCCAGTAGATTTACGTTTAGTCTACGACACTATGGATACCATCAAGACTATTGGTGACTTCTACAAGAACGTTTCCAAAAATCTACCAGCTGGTTGGAAAGTAGTCAGCCAAAGTGCTGGTGCTACTGATGGCAGTGTAGAAGTACAAATGAAACAGGGGACACGTGAAGATCGTGTGGCTACTCGTTGGGAGATGAACAACGGTATTGCTGAAATTCATATTCGTTCTTGGACTTATTCACAATAGTTTCTTATCTAAAAAGAACCCCTTCTCAATCGAGTCGGGGTTCTTTTTGATTGTGCTGATTGTGAATTACGCAGAAGGAGAAGTCACTGGAGCAACAGGAGTTGCAGTTGTGACGGGATGAGCAATTGACTGCCAGTATTGATAGACACAGAGAGTTATGAACCCAGTAGTGAGACCAGTACTGATTGATTGGAAAAGTACCAATACAATATTGTAGAGAGAGAAAGCATTGTAGCTAACCATTCGTGCAGCATTGTAAGACCATGGTGTGCCGAATATACCAGCGATACCTGCACCGACATTGGTGATGATTGCAGCAGCAATACCTGCTACCAAACCATATACGATCATATTGATTACGATATCTCCCCAGCGTCCGTTGCTGAGTTGGACTGAAGTAGTCATAGCATCTTTGCCAGACTTTTGATCACAGATACCGATATAAGGCGCAAATACTACCTGCACACCACGCCAGATTGCCATTACAAGCAATGCTAGCATTGAGAGAGAGCTAACTAAACCTCCCAATGAGTTCATACCTACTAGCACTAGCAACACACCAACAAGAATACCAACTACTGGCCAGAGAGCCACATATACAAAGACTGACCAAACGATACTGATGTAACGGCCCATGTTTTTGAGTGCAAATTGAATTAAGCTACTCAATTCAGGCTTCTGATCACGATGAACCATAGCACTGGCTTGGAGAGGAACGATAGCACTAACTAAACTGGCAATAATATTAACTACAGTAGCGATCACAATACCGATACCAACTGTTGCTGCCATAGCACCAAAATTGTACATACTGCCGGTGGTGACCAAACTTACGATGCCCAAACTAGACAAAATCGCCAGAACAATACCGGCAACGAAATAAACAATCACAGGGAAAAGCACAAACACCTGCCAGTTTTTGACTGCTAACTGAGCAGCTTGTTGCATACGGCCAGGAATAGTGGTCTGAATAGGAAGCATAGATAAGTAAATGAATCACAGGAGTAGTAGCATATCTGCACACTCCTGCAATTTCTTACAGATGCCTCAGCTGGCTTAAACGTATGTTTGTGTTGTAGTATGGTGGCTATTTCTCTCCTTTTCCAGCTATGTCTTTCAGTACGCCACCTAAGGTTTGCTCTGGTGTTTCTGAAAGAGTTCTTAACAGCTCAAAATGATGATAGACGAATAAACCGGGCCTTTGTTCCAAGTGCACTAAAATGATTCTTAATTGGGTGGAAATAGCTTTTAGACTCGTTAAAGTGTTGTCTATGATTGTCTCTTCAATCGGTTTTTGTGCACCTGAGCTAGGTAGGTCTGTTGTAGGAGCTATAGATTTCCTTTCAAAATAGGCGAGAAGAACTTTGAGTTTATTGATGATTCCTGCAATTAAAGCTGTGTACCATTCACGCTCACTTTCTTGTGGGGTCACTATTAATTCACTAGATAATGCCTTCTGACTCTTGACCACTTCATTCAGTTTAGTAGCAATAGCTACTGTGTTTTTCAAATTAGAACTAACAGTTAATTCGATCATTTCAATTGAAGCCTCCGGTGTAAGCAGGTTCACTTCACCAAATGCTTTGCCTTTGGCAATTTTTTTAGCCCCAGAGAGTTTAGTATAACGAGATACAACTTTTATTACTGTTTCTAAAACATTAATCACTTCTTTAATCTTGCGATCTGGCGCTAGCGTCGAAACTTCATTAATCGCATGTCTCGTCGCGCTGACTAAACTAGCCATGCCTAAAATATAGTCATATTCCATTATCAATGACTCTAGTGTTCTTTTAGAAGAAAACTCTTCAAACATCTTTTGAATTTGCTCATCAGCAGTTGTTATGCCTAGCAATTGCCTACTGCGTTGAATAGAAATCTCTCGTCTTTCAGCATCACGAAAGAGAGCATATAAATGGTTCCTTAGCGCCTCGGGTACATTACCCATTGCTGTTTCTCTAGCTTGAGCAGCTAAGAATCTGTCCTGTTTTATTACCTCAATAAGTTCTGTGTCATCAGTCAAAGCATAAATATAGTCTCTCGGTCCTGATATTTGAGGTGCCTGCCTTTTTCGATCGCTCATTTCTTTATTTAATTAGAAAACGGAAGATAAATTTACAACAAATATTTACATCTATCAATGGTGTGTACTATAATGCATATGAAAAGTAACCATTTTTATGGAGAATTTAGAATTTCATCCCTTACAAGGTGTGATCATGGGACCAGAACAAACGATGGCTGCGCATCTCAAATTGGCTGAACAAGATGGTACAGAACGAAAATCTTTAGCTCGTTTATTAGCATTAGATGACATGATTGATACATCTATTGCTACAAGATGGTCTGTTCCTGCAAGACAACGTACAGTGACTAGATCAACTGTTGGTGGTACTAACAGTGTTATCCAAAGTAAAAAGGTAGCTTAATTGTTTTATGCAACTAGGAGAAAATCCATTAATACGTGATGCTGGAGTAGTTGATTTGCGAGATATTGTTGCTGGTGCTACTTATAAAGCTGAGCTTGAGGGTCCTGAAGCAGTAGCCGTACAGCGTGCAAGTATTGATGAAATTCTGGCAATGTTTAATCAAGATTATACCCGTGTTACCTCTTTTGCAGCAGAGGCTGCAACGCTAGATGGCTAGTAAGCCAGTCAGGCTGTTACAACTTCAAATATTAGTGTAGTAAAAGAGTAAAAGCTGCATAATTAGTGTTCTTTAGTAAAAAGCAGATGAATCCTTAAGGACATCTGCTTTTTTTGTGAGATTGATCAATGCTCTATCCAGGCTTGTACCAATCCTTATCCTTCGAGTACCGAAAAGATGCTCATCAGGCAAAGTAAGGATGAGGATGATGAGTAGGATAAGACACGTCATACCGCTGACGCGGTACTCGTATTGGTGTATCCGAGAGGATTCGAACCTCTGGCCTCAACCTCCGCAGGGTTGCGCTCTATCCAGCTGAGCTACGGATACATATCAAAAAAGCACATGCCCAGAATACTGGAATTCTTTTGATAGTCAACATAATGATAGTTTTATTAAAACTTGATGAATGTTCATCTGGTTTTAATGTATAGCTACTAGGTAAATCACTCACGAGTAGATACTGTCGACTATAGCCTAACTAGCATCATGTACGACTATTGTATCCTGGGTGGCGGAATTGTCGGAAAGTATCTTGCTCATTTATTGCAGGGCAAGAACATTGCATGGGTCAGTGGTCACAATCCACTCCTCACCAGCTCTGAGTCATATCAGCTGGGATCTTATTTAGGTAAGCAAGATACCTGGCAAGAGAAGGCGACTGGTCTAATTTCATTTCCTGCAGCCGCAGATATCGCTACATTTCCTTTTTCATTGGAGGCTTATCAAAGCTATCAACATGAACTAATAGCCTCGTTGGCATTGAGGCACCTTCAGTCTTTGGGGAGTAAACCAACGTACCTACCTTTTACGCAAGCTATCAGTAAACAATTTCCTGGAGCAGCATTGCAGTATTTCTGGAGTGGGCATACGCAATTAGAAGGGCCAAGTTTCGAAAATAGAGAACCATATGAATATTATTGGCAAACTCAAAAACCACAGTGGGATTTTTTGGTTGGTAAGCCTGACTACTTACAAGCAGACTTTTTGAATGTGAATCGAAATGAGGCCGAGGCATTGGTGGGTCGGGACGAGAATGGCCAGCAGAAGGTAATCAAAGCACGCCATTTTATTCTTGCCTGTCATACTCCGGGCAATATTGCTTTGGTTCAGAACACCTTTGCTAAGCATCGGATGTTTACTGAACATATGGCTGCTGTGGGCCAATACTTCTCTGACCACTTACAATTGTCCTTTGGTTTCTTGGCTCCAGATCTGGAGATCCCTCGTACTAGTCTGGCTAGTATCTGTTTTCAAGATCGAGAAGTAGATGGATTGCGATTTCGATTGGAATTTCACAATGCTCCGCCTAGGGAAAACCTGATCCAGACTTGCTTGAGTAGGATGACTCAGTACAGTCAAGCAGATTTTTTTCATCATTTCATTCGTATTGTAGCTATAGCTGAATTCTCTCCTATGGCAAAATCCCAGTTATTTCTACAGAGCGGCGGCAGATACTCTATGAGTAAACAGTTCATTGCTACTATGCATCACTTGAGGGCCAAGCTAGACACCTACTTAATGAAAGAGCTCTTTGCTCAGCTTCCCTGGTTTATGCTCAACCGACACCGCTCTATGTATTATGGTGGGCATTTAATTGGTGGGCTTAGCTTCCCAGGTGTTTTGAATGACAAGTTGGCTATGCATGATTTTCCCAATGTCAGTGTCGCAGGTAGCTGCTCTTGGCAAAGCGGTGGCTTGTTCAATCCTACTTTCACTAGCTTGGTCTTTGCTAAGCATCTAGCAGCATCTTTACCCTGCTACTAATTATGATTCTAGTGATTCCTACCGCTGGGCTAGCCACACGTATGCTACCGCTCAGTTATGGATTACCAAAAGTATTGGTCAGTCATCATGATAAACCAATCTTTCATCATATTCTCAATTGTTATCGAGAGTTGGAGATTACAAAAGTGATTTTAGTGATCTCTCCTCAGCATCGTGAACTATTTGATCCTTTGATTGAATTATATCGTACAAAGTATCAGATAGAATTGGTAGTTCAACCTGAGCCTAAAGGTTTATTGGATGCTGTTATTTGTGGGTTAGAAAAGTCAGTACTTAAAGATCCAGTAGTAGTGCATTTGAGTGATGCTATTTTTGATCAGTGTTTTCTCTCGGCTGACTTTGAACGGAGTTTTGTTGCTGTCACTAAGGTACCAGCTGATCAGGTACAGCATTGGTGTATGGTGCAAGTGCAGAGTGGTGAAGCTGTAGGCTTTGTTGATAAGCCATTTATCAGTGATTGGTCTGATGCTATTACGGGAGTTTATTATTTCTCTGATCCCAAAAAACTTTACCAATCTTTAGCCGCGGTCAAAAAAGATCACAGCGCTTTGGCCAGCAGCAATATTAGTACTCTTTTGCGTCTATACAGTAAAAAAGTTCCTCTAGATGCTAAGTACTTAGCATGTTGGTGGGATATGGGGACACTGTCCCATCTCCATCGTCAGCAGTTTTGTCACGTATTTGATGGTCACCAGGTGCAACAACATGCCGGTCAAATTACTAAGTCCGGTACGACTCTAGCAATCAAAAATGAGCTATTTTACTATCAAAACACTTTGGTGCTAGCCTGCTTTCCACGTTTGGATAAAGTTGAGGCGGATAGTGTGACTATGCAGTATGTATCTACCAACTCGTTAGCTTACTGGTTTTTGTGGCAGCAAATCCCAGATAAAAACAAAGCCTATATTGTTGAACAATTGTGGCAGTGGATATCTAGTACCTTTTACCAACATGTGCCTGCTAATCAATCGGGACTTGTGGCTCAGACAGAGTATATGTACGGAGAACGAGTAATCCGCAGGTTAGAGGACTGGAGAGCCCAACTTTCTTTAGCAGAGCAAAAAGACCTTTTTCAAGCAAATATCAAAATTAACGGTAAGCGGCTGCTAGGCTGGGAAGTTTTGAAAGATCACGTGTTGATAAGAGCCAAGCAGCTATCGTTCAGTTCGGTGATAAGACATATTCATGGAGATCTCCACTGCGCTAATATTCTTTATGATCCCGAGCGGCATATTTTTACCTGTTTAGACCCTCGGGGTGCCTGGGGAAATCAGCAATCGATTTGGGGCGATATTCGCTACGATGCAGCTAAATTCCTGCATTCCTTTCATGGAAGCTACGAATATATAAAAAATAGATTAAGCTTGTTTGAAGAACATGCAGACGGGAGCTATGTATTGCAAACAGCTCATTCTACTGTGCTCTATACAAAGTGGCTTGATGCTTTTTGTATGCGCTGGTCGATTGCTCAAACTGATGTGCTCTGGATTGAGGGTTTGTGCCTACTAGCCATTAGCAAATTGTATCAAGATAAAGCTTTGCAAAAACAGTTCTTCCTGCAAGGACTGCTCCTCCTAAACTCCTTATTATGATGCGCCATATTTACTTCATTCGACACGGACAAACTGATTCCAATCAAAAAAATATTCTGATGGGTGGTAGAGCAGATTCGCCACTGACTAATGAGGGTAAAGAACAAGCGAGGATGCTCAGTCGAGGCTTAAAAGATGTAGCATTTGACCGGATCTATGTCAGTAGCAATACGCGTGCTCAAGATACTGCCAAAATTATTTTTGAGGGGTGTACTACTCCAGTTATTCTTTCCAATCTGATCAAAGAACAAGATTTTGGATTGATGACAGGGCAGAACCTGAGCGATATTCCAGCCGCTATTGATCAACAATACAAAGAAGATCCTTATCATTTTAAGCATGCTGAAGGCGAGAGTCTCGCTGATTTGAAAGAGCGAGTTGGTAAATTCCTACAAACTGAGATTGAGGCTAACCCGTTTGCGCAGGTAGCAATTGTGACTCACGAAAATGTGATCAAAGCAGCGATTGGCTATATGAAAGGTTTAGACAAAGAAATGATTGCTTTGAAGTTTAATTATTGCTCAGTGAACCATTACTTACTTGATCAATCATCACAATATCATGCGGTCACTATCAACTACACCTACTGAACCTAATCATTTTGTTTGTCTCACTTTCCGGCCTAGCTTCCGTAATCAAGTGAGCTCAGGGCTTTGGCAGGGTGCTGCTGCCTATCAAAAAGTCTATCCTGAGCCAGAGTATTGGCAGACAGAGCTGGCTGTACTAGAGCAGTTTGCTGATCATCCAGATCTCAATATCCCTCGAGTCTATTATGCTTCACGTTCGGATCTTCAAACTGTAATAAGCAAAGTGCCGGGCCAAAAGTTAGATAAGATAAGCGCTGTTCAAATAGAAAGGTTGGCGCAAGTCTTGCGTACATTTCAAGGTGAAAGAAAGATTCAGGCAGTGGGGCGCCTGGATATACGGGAGAGATTAGGGCTTTTCTATCAAAATACTAGTCGGGCTATCTGTCTGACTGTTGCAGAGGAGTTGGTAGCTAAACAAGCTCATCGGTTGCTGGATCGAGAACTGGTCGCTATAGCTGAGTCTTCAAATGACTTGGTGCATGGAGATTTCAATCTTGGTAATGTTTTATTTGACCAGCCGACTGCAAAGTTTGGTCTGATTGATTTTGAGCGGGCATTTATTGGTTTGGGATTGTTGGATATAGCCAAAGGGGCCTGGCGGATTTTAGACAATCACTCTGAATCCGTCAGCGTCTTTTTGCATGCCTATTATGGGCGTATTCCCACTGCTTCAGAGCACCAGCACTTTCTGCTAGCCCAAATGTATGAATACCTCGGGGCCATATCTTACTTTGCCCTAGAGGGACATCGTAATGGCTATCCCTACAAGGACCAAGCAATTAATCAACTTCGCCAATGTTTGTCACAATTTTAGTACTTGGTGCTTTGGGGTATCGCGTCTATTTACTTGGGGTCAGTTTGATGACGATATTGGCCCGAAAGAAAAAGATTGCTCTGTCGAGTGCTTCAGTTGAGCCACAAAACTATGTATTTGTCTTTCCTGTCTACAAAGAACAAGTCATCATTGAAGATACACTTCGGTATTACGAACAATTTGTCGCTGAACTTGGGACTGTTCAGTTGCTTTTTGTTACTACAGCAAAAGAGAAAGGAGATCTACGTACCTATGATTTGATCAAAAACTATCTCGTAAAGAGTAACTATCAAGGTAAAATTACTTTGATTGAGTGTGCGGAGCTGCAGGGGACAAAGGCGACCCAGATTAACTATGGGTTAGCCTATTTGCGTCAAAGGTATGCGGTGTTACCTAACTTGGTACTGTTTGATTGTGATGCCCGCATTAGTTTGAGTGATTTTAGTGATGCTCAAACATGGATAGATCATAATCCCGGAGCTGTCGTTTATTCATTTGTGCCCAAATCTATTCTTCATCCCACTACACCACTTTTAGTGCAATCAACAGTTCTCCATCACACAGAGAGGATGTTGGCTTTTGAATATGCGGCTGCTAAGTTGGATCGCAAGTTTACCTACCCCATGGGAGCGACGATGATTGTCCTGCCACAGTTGTGGGACAAGATTACTGGCATTCCAGAGCCGATTGATGATATCCCATTAGACTATTTACTCAGCTTCCACGGATTGCGTGCCAAAGCGTTGCCATATTTTAGCCAGGTTCAAGCTCCACCGGATGCCCGCAATATGTTCAGGCAGATGATTCCTATTTTTAGTGGTGTATTTTCTTATTATGCGACAGCAAAACGTTACCATATAGCTTTGACCGGATGGCAATGCTGCAAAGGAATTCTGCTTTATGGCGTCTATTTGTTAGAACCATTAGCGATTCTATTGGCGTGCTTAGGAAATGTGTCTTTGTGTGTTCTTATTGTCATCCAAATTATTTTGAATTTGTATTGGAGTAAACGTTTATCCATAAAGCACTTTGCTCTCCACAGTTTTGGCTATGTGATTCGTTTACTGCAATTTCTTTATTTCGCTCTATATTTACTAAAAAGAGAGAAAAAGCTAGATCAATTTAAAACAGAACGAACTAACTCTACTGGTACTTAGTTTGTCCAACTTATTGAGCCTTTTAGCTGCCAATTGCTACGTACTAATGACTACCTACAGCTGTGTTTGTCTAGAGTAAAGTCTTCCCACATTTAAAAACCGGTGCTAAGATAACCTGATTATCAAAAACCAAATGAACAACCTTGATGCCCGCCGCAACGACATAATGGTTCCTACTCCACACGCATTGGCTGCACTTGAAAGCCGTCAATTGGCTCGTAGTGCCCTAGCACCGCTAACTTCTGTCGATCAAAAAGCTTCAGCTATTGCTATAGTGCGAGATGATGTTGCTATGGTGCTCAATCGTGATGCCCCAGAAAGTCCTGTTGCCCAAGCTGTAGAACAAATGCTAGCAGTGAATAAGCTTTTAACTGTAGTGGGCACAAAAAAATTAGTTGTTGGTGTATCTGCACTAGGTAAGACTACTGTCGAAAACAGTGGTGCAGGCAAGCTTAATATCACGGTGCAAGGTAAAGATGCTCTCTATCAGTTTGTAGTCGATAGTGATGGTAATGTCGAAGGTGGTTCATCAGCTCCAGAAGCAGGGGCAATTGGGAGTGGTACCATGTCGCCTAGCTCATTAGTGGAGATCGTGAATACGCTTCATAATATCCAAGCAGTAAACTAAGCCTACTGTCTCAGCACGTTTGCCATCAGGAAAACAACAGTTAGCGGACCGATTCCTCCAGGTACAGGGGTGAGATAGGCCGCTTTTTGTGATGCCTCTTCAAAATTAATATCGCCTTTGATTCCTTTGTCTGTACGGCTAATGCCCACATCGATGGCAATGCAGCCTGTTTTGATCATCTCTCCAGTCACTAAGTCAGGTTTTCCCACCGCACTGATTAGTATATCTGCTTGTTTTGTAATACTACCTAAATCTTTGGTATGTATATGAGTAATACTGACAGTACATTTAGCTTCAACTAACAGATCTACCAAAGCTTTACCTAGTACTTTGGAGTAGCCGATCATCACTGCATGTTTGCCCGTGAGGTCCTGATTAGTGCTTTGAATTGCATACATTACTGCGCGTGCTGTCGCTGAGACGAAAGGACTGCCTGCTAGCAATCCATCCACATCTTTTTCACGAGGAATAAGATTAACCAGTGTATCAACTGGGAATTGGTTCGGAATAGGTAACTGCAACATAATCCCGGCTAAATCCATACGTGCACAAAACTCTATAATCTTAGCTTTGGCGCTGTTTAAATCTACGTCTGCTGAGAGTTCTAATCTACTAAAGGGGATACCTAGCTCAGTAGCTAGCTTCTCTTTGTGTGCGATATAAATAGCTGAAGCGGGATTGTCACCAATTACAATTACACCCAGTCCCCCTGATGGGGTGACTAGGCGTAATTGATCTTTTACAGTTTGAGCTAATTGTTTGCCGTCAATAAGAGTAACCATTGCGATAAAACTTTAAACTAAGCTGATATTTTTGAGCCAAGCAATATAACGAGCTACAGCTTGTGCCATAAAGCGGCGTTGTACTTGGTTGTTTTGTGGGAAGGCTGATCCAGCACCCAAGTCTACCAAATTCATACTAGCAGCATATTCAGCAAACTGGCGGAATGACTCATCACTGATGCCTGTTAAGCTTGCTGACAAAGTAGTGACTGCATGCCCGTGATCAAAATATACACCAGCACCGACTAAGATTTTAACCATTTCACCGTAGGTTACTGGTCTATCTGGATAGAAGTGATCACCTACACCGGTGACAATACCTTGAGCATAGGCTTTGCCAATGACCAAAGACATCTCTGAACTATCGCGTGGTACATCAGTAAAGAACGTATTGGGAGTTGGACTACTGATATAATTACTACAATTGGCACCCAATGCCATCTTGGTAAGCTCGAAACGAGTGAGGGTGTTGTTTGCACCAAATGTGCCATTTGAGTAACCACGAGAAAGTCTCACGGTTGGATCTGAGGCATATACAGTGCTGGTGAGGAAGTTTACATAAGGAGCTTGAGACAATGAACCAGGTACATCAGAGAAATTGATTGAAGTTGCACCTGATAGTTGTAAACAAGTAAGTGGATCACTGCTTGGATGACTAAGTCCACTTGGCAGTACTGGAGTACTACTTAATGTTGGGGTAGGAGTGACACTTGGTAGTGCTGTAATTGTAGGCAGCACTGTTGGGAGGATTGTAGGAAGCGGTGCAAGCGTCAAAAGCACATGGTTGATAGTAACATCTTCATCTGTACCGTCGTTGCGGTAAGGTTCACTAACAGTGTTTATGTCATAATCAGTAGCACCTAAACCTGTAGGAGTGAAATTGGCCATTACGATCGCACTATTATCATAAGTGCCATTGGGAACTACGCTACTATTGCCTGAGATCTTCACTCTGTAATCAAATACTTTGGTACTGTCTGGTGGCAATGGACCAGCGATATTGAATGTTAAGCTGCTAGTACCGCTAACCGTGATGCCCGTACCAAATGTGAGAGCGTCATAACTAAAACCAACTGGCAGTACATCTTTTACTATCATGCTGTCGATGGTGTATTCACCTTTATTCACTACGCGCATGCGGTAGGTAGCAGTTTGATCTGCACTCCCAAAAAACGAGATAGTTGCTGGTGTGTCAAAGCGTTCTTTACTAAGGCCAACTGCGGCAGTGTTTTCATCAACAGCAGTAGGAATCCAAGGTGGGATAGCAGAGATATGTGCACGATCGGCTATTTTGAATTGCCAAATATAATCACTAGAAAGTCCCATCGTGCCACCTACTTTGTGGATGCGACTAGCGATTACTTTTGCTTCATAACTATTGCCTGCAGTGCCTGGATGGACAAATTCATTTGAGGAAAAGTAAAGCATATTTTTATGTATGCTAATACCGTTGTTAGCGACTGGAAGGCCAGTAGTAAGATTGCGTACTTGAATTGCACTGTCTGGTGTCCCAACAAATTCGATATTACTGCCAAACATAACTGAGATAGTGGTTTGAGCACCTGCATCTGGGTATCTTAGGATGCGTTCTTTATTGAGTGGGCTCACCGCTACAACAGCAGGTGGAAATTCAATAAGGAGTGGAGGTGACAATAAAATCGCATGAGCCTGAGGAACTAAACCACCGAGCATTAGCATTGCGCTTGCAAGGACTAGAAAGCGCTTCGATAAAGACATAAAAGGAGGAGGGTTAGGATTTACTTTGCCAACTATAGCACAGTCGTACTATTTGGTTAGTAAGTAACCTTGTCGTTCCTTAAGTAGTCTGCTCTAATATGAAAAGAAACGGTAGTTTTATAAGGGAGATATGTTTTTGAGCCAGACAACATATCGAGCTACAGCTTGAGCCATATATCTACGAATGACCGGGTCGTTTTGAGGGAAGGTTTTGTCAGCATCGATTGTGACTAAGTCCATCTTGGCAGCGTGCTCAGCAAATTGTCTAAATGTCTCATCAGTAATGCCATTTAATGTACTTGCTTGTGTGGTCACAGGAATACCTCTACGGAAATAATACCCACCGCCCAGTAAGATTTTGACCATTTCACCGTAGCTTACTGGATTATTAGGAAAGAAACGGTCACCAATACCATTGATGATGCCAATTGAGCGTGCTTTACCAATTACTAATGAGACTTCAGATTGGTTTTTGGGTACATCATTGAAGAAAGTATTTGGGGTAGGTGAAATTGTATAATCAATACAGTTTGCGCCCAATGCCATTTTGGTAAGCTCAAAACGAGTGAGCGTATTATTTACGCCGAAACTACCGTCTGTGTATCCTTTGGCAAGTCTTACTGCGGTATTTTGGACGTATGTGGTGGTATTAAGAAAATCAACAAACTTCTTTTCGGCAATGAGAGAATTGATGTCGGAAAGTGTTAGCAATGATGCGCCATTAATTTTCAAACACGTCAGAGGATCTTGGTCTGGATGTGCTAATACTGCTCCTGATTGAGTGGATGCAGTTGTGGTTGGTGCTGCTGTTGGTATAGTTACGTGAGTGACAGTGACATCTTCGTCGTCTTCGCGGCCATCTTCATAGTTACTAGTAGTTGGAGTTGTAAATCTAGTAGCACCAAGTCCTGCTGGAACAAAAGTGGCATAGCCAATAGTACTACTACTATAGACGCCTGGTGATACAGCTGGGGTATCTCCACCGGTCAAGATGTTTACTTTGAATGTAGTGCTGGTTTCATTGCCATGTAGTAATGATCCGCCATGAAGTGCGATAATATTGCCACTAGGATTGAGTGTACTAGCGGTAAAATTGCCACTTAAAACACGGTCAAAACTAAAACCAACAGGCAATACATCGACCATGTTGATTTCTTGCATGTCGTATTCGCCAGTATTGTAGATAGTGATTTTGTAGGTAGCGCTACTATCGTCATGGTCATAAATGACTTGAGGGGTGAGAATGCCTTGTTCAATGCGGATATATGGTGAGTTCTCAGGACTTGTTGCATCTTGGCTCCAGATCGTAAAATTGACGGTATAGTCACTGCTCATCAGCACATTGTCACCATTGCGTTGAATTTCATTGTGATGCACAACCGCGCGGTAATGCGTGCCGGTATTGCTATAAGCAAAATTACTGCTAGTAAAATAAAGCATGCTGCTAAAGAGCTCTACTTTGCTAGGAACGATGGTGGTGTTGGTGTCTAAATTGGTAACTGTAACAGTGTTCTCAACCGCGCTCAGTGAATGGATGGGTTGATCAAATAAAAAAGCCAAAGTTCTTTTATTGGTGGCTGCTCCATACGGAAATACAATTCTTTCTTGGTTCCGAGGGCTGCTAGCAATAACCTGTGGTTCATTGGCTGCGTGTGCCACTGGGGCAACGAAAGCGGTGAGCTGGCTAATCGTAAGCACACTGACTACTAAAAAACGTGCTATTTGTTTTGTCATGATACGCATAAGTAAATCATGGCAACTATAACACGGGAAGGTTTGGTTAATTAACAATTAACAATTGACAGTTTACAGTTGTTAGAGTGAATGAGTATCGATTTTTAGGGGAAGATTTGTGCTCCTGTTTCACTATCTTTGATGATGATTGCTTGAGTTGGACAGCTTCTTGCCGACATTAAAATTGTTTCATCGTCACTAATGAGTGGCGTTTTTGGATCTTTCATCACGGCGATTTGTTCTTCGTCTAAGTCAAAAATATCTGGTGTGATGGCGACACAGTTACCCACACTTATGCATTTATTGCGGTCAATTTCGATGATATATTTACCTCTTTTCCCTTGGGTCTTTGTTTCTTGAACTACTGGTCCTGTTCCGGCTGGGGGAGTAATTGGTTGAGGTTGTTGACCAGAAGATGCTTGTGGTCCGTTTGCGTCATTCATAGAGAGAAAAATTAACCTTGAGCACTGACATTATCTTCACTCGCACTGACAGGCTCAATGTGCATAGAATTTTCTACCTCATTATTGCTCTCAGGTCTAGGGATGATCATCTCGTTGAGTGGTGCCATAGTAGGCAATGGATGACCGTTGGTTTTGTAGTAATCTGCAGAATCATGAGGATTGACGTTGAGGGTAACTACTGGATAAGAAATACCAATGTTATTTTTCTCGAACATTTCTTTGATCATTACGTTAATTTGCGTTTTTACTTTGATCCAGTTTGCTTGACTGCGATCAACCCAGAAGTGGGCAATTAAGTTGATATTACTATCGGCAAATTCTTTGATAGTCACACTAGGTGTTGGTTCTTGCATAATTTTAGGATGGGTTTTCATGAGTTGAATCACCAATTCACTAGCCGTTTGGATATTGGTGTCATAAGAAACACTGAAATCGATATTGATACGACGTTCTGGAAAAGAAGAGTAATTGATCACAGCACTAGAAATCATCTGGGAGTTCGGGATGATTACCCGTTGTCCATCAAATACCCGGAGGAATGTCGCTCTTGCTTCAATCTCTTCTACCTTGCCTACAAAGTCACCAGCTTTGATCACATCTCCGACTGAAAATGGTTTTTGTACCAAAATAAGCACACCAGAGAAATAATTTTCTAAAATATCTTTCATCGCGAAGCCCAGTCCGAAACCCATGGCAGCCACAATAAAACTAATATCTATTTCCAAGATTTTTAAAGCAACTGTAAGACCCAAAATGATCGTACCAATATAAGCTGTTTTCCCTACGATATTCATCGCTCCTTCATTGGAGCCTGATTTGAGAATCGAGCGTTGTGCCCATGATTTTACTAGCTTGGCACATAGAAAAGCCGCTAGGAATACTAATATTGCTAGAAAGAGTGCTGGGATTTTGTTTACGACAGTATTGATAAAACTAACGACATTATCTGACGTTTGGCTGGATACGTCGTTGACAGAAGATGTTGCCATGGGGGAGGGGAATAAAAATACTAAATCTACATATCATACCATATACCGATGGCACTGCCAAAAAGACAAGTTCATTTGGGGTAGTTTAGAATGCCTAAATTAACAAACTATGATGCGGTATTGGTTGCTGGTTGGTTTTGCTCTACATCTGGTTAGTGTCTCGGTGATGTTGTTGGTCCCGGTAAGGCAACCCAGTACTTTCTGGGCTGTATTAGATGTCGGTCAAGGTGATGCGTCTTTATTACACACTAGCGCTGGCTACAATATTTTGATTGATACCGGACCGGATCAAAGTGTACTGAGTGCCTTGGACCAAGTTTTGCCACCATTTGATCGCACTATTGATTTGCTCTTTATTACTCATCCTCATGCTGACCATCTCAATGGCGCCTTATATGTGCTCGAACGTTACCATGTCGGTGGCGTAGTAATGAGTGACGTGAAGTATCAAAGTGTTCAATATGATCTCTTGAAGAAGAAGATTCGTGAGCAAGGTATTTTACTTTTTGAAGCCAGGGCTGATCTAGATTGGCAGATTGATCAAAAGACCAGTCTAGATATTTTGTTCCCTTTTACTACTTTGCACGACCAGGTATTTAAAAATGTTAATAATGCATCACTTGTGATGATGTTGAAAACCAATACTGAGCAAATTTTGCTCACCGGAGATATGGAAGAAGAGCTGGAGTTGATTTTGAGTAAATACTATGGTGACAAACTTGCTGCTCTGGGCTTGAAAGTCGGTCATCATGGTAGTAAAACAAGTTCCTCCGAATTATTGCTTAATTTGGTCAAACCAAAAGAAATGTTTATTAGTGTTGGACGAAACAACTCCTTCAAGCATCCTAGTTCCCAAACCCTAGCTCGCTTGCAACAGCTTGGTAGTGTCAAACGGACTGATGAAGTTGGTACAATTATCAAAATCCTGTTATAATAATCTGAAATCTTTTTATTTACATGCTCCGAAGCCTTTTGTCACAAGTCGTATATGGGGTAGCTACTACACTAACCCCCAATCAAGGAGATTATATTCTCGATGATCCGCATCTCTCGGATATTGGACCGCTCATTAGTTATGCAATTGACTTCTTACTGGGTATTGCTGGCGCAATTGCTATATTTTTTGTATTTTATGGCGCCAGTCAGTATATCTGGGGATGGGACGCAGAGACAAAAGGCAAAGGTAAGACCAAAATATTTGGTGCTGTAGCTGGTATGATCGTGGTCACACTTTCATTTGTCCTCGTCAAAGTTGTTACTGATCAATTACCTCGCTTAGCGCAATAATCTCTTCTATGAAACACTTACTTGATTTACTCATTCCGCACGCATACGCGATTCCTCTCCCTACTGATATTGCAGGTGTTCCACAGCTTGCTACTACGCAAGACTTTTTCATGCTAATTATCCGTATCCTTCAGGGATTAGCCGGGTCGGTTGCAACGGTTTATATTGTGATTGCTGGGTACTATTATATTGTGGCTCGTGGTGATGATGGTACTATCAAAAAAGCAAAAGATTCAATTATGTTTTCAGTGATCGGCTTGATGGTCATTGCTTTAGCGCAAACTATCGGTGCTGTTTTCGATCCAGCTTTGGGTATCGATATTGGTGGAGCAAATTTACTGATTATCAGTATTACCAATGTGCTATTGTCACTGATTGGTTCAGTTGCTGTGGCCTATTTGGTCTACGGTGGATATATGTATATGACAGCGCGAGGGGATTCTGGTCAAGTGAGTAAAGCTACTAAAGCTATTTGGAGTTCTATTATTGGTATTATTGTGGCAATGTTCGCTTATACTATTGTTACTATCGCTCTTACTGGTGGACAGACGGGGTCAGTCACAGCTCCTATCCCAGGTGGTGCTCCGGTCATACAGCAGGTTGTACCAGGGGACGGCGGTATTAATCCAGCAGATCCATTAGGAATCGACGCTGCTACCAAAAGCATTACAAAATAAACTATTTCCACTTTTTCACTACCAATCTTACTTACTTCTATGCTGCGCAAGCTTTTCATCAAATCAATCTCTGCTTTCACTGCCCTTGTCATTTTATTTTCACCAGTATTAGCACCTGCTGCTCATGCTGATTCTATTGATAGCGTGCTAGGTGGGGTAGGCGGTGCTTTAGTTGGTGCTGGTAGTGGTGCTGGAATTGGTGGTGCTGTGGGTGGATTGGTTGGTGGCCGTACAGGTTCTGCCATTGGTGCCGCGATTGGTGCTGTGGCGGGTGGTATTGCCGGCGGAATTGCTGGTGCTACTGGTCGTGCAGCTATTTTGCCTGGTATCGGACAATTTAGTAATTATGGTATCCATGTGCCACAAGGCACAGTATTGCAAGCAAATAACCCTCAATTAGAACCATTGATTGTTCAAATCATCAATTTCTTCTTGGGCTTTGTAGGTTTGATCGCTTTCATGATGCTTGTCTTTGGTGGCTTTCGTTATCTTGCTTCAGCAGGCGAAGCCGATATGGCAAAAAAAGGTAAACAAACAATTAGTTATGCAGTGATCGGTATTGTGATTATTGCTTTGTCTTATGCTGCAGTAAATACATTGATAGCTGGTATTGGACCTCAAGTAAATTCTAGTTTTGCAGGATCTAGTGTCGTATCTGGTTTCCCTACTCTTACTTCTCCAGCTGGCGGTATTGGCCTTGGCTTTAGTGTCGGTATTCGTTTCTAAGTCGGTATTTCTTTTTATCTCCCCCATGAAAAAAGTTACTGCGTTCTTGCTCGCTTTCGGTGTGCTAATCAATCCTGTGACGAGTTTCGCTGCTACTTCTAGTTCTAATGGCAATGTCTTGTCACTGCCAGGTAGTCAGGTACAAAGTAGCCCTACTACGGCTACTCCAGTGCCAGTTTCTAATAATACGTCCCGACAACAACAGCTAACCTATGTCCGTAGCAATATGGATGTGCAGGCACAGTGGTTTTTGTACGTATCGACCTATTTGAAACAAGTTTCCGAATACGTGCTCAAGGTTCAACCAGATAAAACCAATATCACCACTACAATCGATGCATATGCTGCATCTCTTCAAAAAGTGAGTGATGATATGAAATCACGTCAGCAAGTATTGCCTATCGAGCAAGCGATTACTTTGAGTGGTTTTGGCTTACATATTATGGCTGAGTCGCTAATTTTGGCTTCTACTTCACTCAATGATGTGAAAGGAGTAGATGCGTTCTTTTTCCCAAGCATGGCTCTTATTTGTGAAAGTCTGCAAAGCGTAGGGGACAACATCATGGCGATCGGTTATTTGGGTACCACCAGCAATGGTAATATCAATGTAGTGGATTATCAGAATCAAATGGATTCTGCTGTATTTCTTTATCAAGCATTACAATCACTCTTTAGTAGTCGAGATCGCGCTAGTGAAGTAAAAGCAGACTTACAAAGCAATCAAGCTTCTCGGGCCTCCAACTCTACTTTTCAAGTAATCAACTTCGATGCTTCCGCTTCTCAAGATCCAATTGGTACTATCCCTAATCCTAAAGGTTATTTCTGGGATTTTGGTGATGGTAACTTTGCGATTGGACCTTTTGTCTCGCATACCTATACCCAACCGGGTAATTATTTGGTTAAATTGATGGTACAAAGTGCCTCTGGTTTCTCTGCCGCTACTAGTGAAGTGAAAATCGTTCCAGTCTATCCTGTAGCCGTGATTGTGACTGATCAAGATTCTTTACTGGGGCCTGTACCTGATGAAGTGACCCTAACAGCAAAAGAACCGATTACTTTGTCTGGGCTTTCTTCCTATGATCCATCTTCCAATGCTGCCTTGAAGCTGACTTGGGATTTTGGTGATGGTAAACAAAACTCTGGTGCAGATAATAGTGTAGTTACTCATACATATGATGGTCCCGGTGAATATGTGTTAGTTTTACGTGCTGAAAACGGTCAGTTGGCAGGAGTAGCAAAAAAGAAAATTAAGATTTTAGCCTCACCTCCAGTGATTAAGCTACAAATCCGTTCCGCTACCCAACCAGCTTGGTCAAATGCTGACAAGATGTTTTTTAGTCAAAGTGTTTTTGGCGCTACTGTATTTGATTTTACCTCACAGGATAGTGTGGGAGCTTTGGTGCCAGGTTTCAATGCTCGCACCCAGATTGTACAAGCAGATTGGGACTTTGGTGATGGCACACCAAGTGTTACCCAGAACCAGAATCAACTTAATGCTAGAGAAAAGGTTTCTCATACTTATGAAAAAGCTGGCAACTATAATGTAGTGTTGAAGCTGACTGACGAAGCTCAAAATTCAGGTCAAATGACCAAGGTATTAATTTTGAGTGATAATAATGTTCCTGCTGCTGATTTTGATTTTCAATCTGATACTCCTGATTCTAATACAGGAATAACTACTGCTACTAAAGTGAGATTTGATGCTGCCAATTCAACTGCAGCTCAAGGTGCTGTCAGTCGTTACAATTGGCGCGTTTTGGCAGCTACCAATGAAACAGTCTTTACTTCAACTGACAAGAGTTTTACTTACCAATTTCCTAGGCCTGGTCGGTACGAAGTGTCTTTGCAAGTCACGACGAACCTAGGCATTACTAGTAGTCGTGTCAGCCAGAAATTCTTTGTCGAATCTAGTCCACCACAGGCAGCCTACAGTTACAGCTTCTATCCTTATATTCCCAATCGAGTAGACTTTGATGCTAGTAGTTCTTCCGATCCTGATGCTAATGATACGCTGCTTTATAGTTGGGATTTTAATAGCGACGGTGTGTACGATGTGATCGGCACCAAGGATCCTAAAATTAGTAGAGTGTTGGATCAAATTGGTGTAAATACCGTGACGCTACAAGTAAGTGACACTGCAGGACTGGTTTCAGAAACTAAACAAGATATTACTATCACATCTTTACTAGTTGCTTCAATTAAAATTGCTGATGGTAGTCGGGCAATTGGACCTGTTCCTTTAGCTGTTTCTTTCGAGGGAAATGGTTTCCGTAGTCTTGCTACACGTACTGACACCAATACTATTACCAAGTTTACTTGGGATTTTGGTGATGGTTCACCTGTAGTTGAAAATGCAAACATTAGTGAGGGAGTCCAGGTTCAACAACACACATACAGTGTGCCTGGCCGTTATATCGCTACTCTCAAAGTGCAAGATCGTGAAGGTGAGCAATCTATTGCTGCTTATCCTGTCCATATTGGTGACGGGCAAGCTCCCATTGCTTCTATTGTTTATTCGCCTAGTTTCCCATTGACCGGCAATGTGGCTACTTTATTTACTTTTGATGGTTCTGCTTCAGTTAATGCGCAAGGTACCGAGACAGGCTTGGATTATGCTTGGGATTTTGGTGATGGCAGTGCTTTAGCATCAGATCCTCAGGTCACACATCAATATGCAAAAGTCGGTACCTATACTGTGACACTTACAATTACTGATAACCAAGCCAGTAAGATTCATCGTACGCAAGTACAAGCTGTGGTAAAGGCGATTCCACCACAGGCCCGAATGGTAGTGAGCCCTCGCAGTGGAGCAGGGCCTTTGACTGTCCAATTTGATGCCAGTGCGTCTCAATATGTTGGTAACACTATCAGTGAGTATAGCTTTGATTACGGTGATGGCAGTACTGCACTCACGCGCACGCCCCAATCAACTCATATTTACAAACAACCTGGAACATATAAAGTGCTGGTGAAAGTGCGTGCTGCTGACAATGCAGAAGCCACTAGTGAAGTGCAAACCATTGTAGTCACTCCTTAATCTTTTAATTCTTCCTTATATGGATGCTGATTTTCCCCCAGAACGTAAAACGTCGAATCAGAACCAAGTGAGTGATCGGTTCGCAGTTAAAGATACTGGTACTAGACGACCTACTAATAAACCAAGAGCTGAGCAAGGAGCTAGAAAAATCTTGCTGTGGTTTGGTTTAGGCTTCATTTTTATTTTTGTCATAGCTTTATTCATTGTAGCTTTGAGTGGGAACAACAATAGTTTATTGGCAGCTTTTGGTGTGGAGACTGATATTAAATCAGTTCTCTCTCGAGTTTCCAATGTGGTATTTGGTATTATTTTTGTCTGTGCCATTATTGCCCTTGTGATCGGTGGTTTCATGCATTTAGCTGCGCTCGGTGAACCAAATCAAATCCGTAGAGCGCGTAGATTGCTACTAAGGTCTGGTATTACCCTGACAATTACAGCAGTTCTATGGATTATCTTTACATTGCTACTAGGTAATGTAACGGCACCAGCAAAACAAGTAGATACAGGTGTCCGCATTGTCACAGATCCAGCTAATCTCACTGCTGCTGCTCCATTTGCAGTGAAGTTTGATGTGAAAGGCATTACTTCTACAGGCAACTTTTTTAGCTGGGATTTTGGGGATGGTCAAAATGGTACTGGTCCTTCTTTGACTCATGAGTTTCAAACTGAGGGTAGATTTATTGTTACTTTGACCATTACTGACAGTAAGAATAATGAAACCAAAAAGACTGCAACGGTAGTGATTAGTAATATCCGTCCTACCGCTAATGTAACGACGGACGTTACCAGTGGTCCGATGCCTCTTACAGTCAACTTTGACGCATCCAAATCAGTAGATCCCAATGGTACTATTACTTCTTATGACTGGGATTTTGGTGATGAAAGTACTCACACTAATGAGGCAACTACAAAACATGACTTTAGCAAAGAGGGGACATATACAGTCAATCTTACTTTGACTGATAATAATTTCGACAAGACAGTCTACCCAATTACAATCAATGTTTTGCCTCCGCTCAATGGACCAAAGATTTCTCTTTCTAGCACACCTCCGATTGAAGATGTAGAAGGCAAAAAAACGATTACTGGCGTCAAACCACTGGCTATTCGTTTTAGTGCTGCTGATTCTACTGATGATGGTCAGATAGCCAGTTATGATTGGGATTATGGTGATGGAGATAAGCCTGACCAAGGTAAAATTGTGAATCATACTTTCAAAGAAAACGGATCGTATGCTGTCAGCGTTACTTTAAAAGATAATGAAAACAATGTTTCAAAGGATACCATTACGGTCGTAGTTGGTAATCCTAAACAGCCTCCTCAAGCAGCAATTTCCTCTACTCCAGCTTTGACTGGCAATGGTGGTGCTTTGGCTGGTGCCTTTCCTTTTCCAGTAAGCTTCTCAGGTGAGAAATCGAAAGATGTGGATGGGCAAATTGTGGCCTATGATTGGGACTTTGGTGATGGTACAGACAAGATGTCTGGCCAAAGAGTGGATCATACATTTACTCGTGCTGGTACCTTTACTGTGACGTTGGTGGCTACCGACAATGATGGCCAAAAAAGCCCTGCAGCAGCAATGATAGTTAAAGTTACTGCGCCTACTTTGCAGAAACCGGTCGTGCAAATTATTACTAATCCTAGTACACCTTCAGGTAATGTTCCTTTTACTATTTCATTTGATGCTTCAGGCTCACAGTCCGCCAATGGCAATATTATTGCTTATGAATGGGATTTTGGTGATGGCACAAAAGTAATTGGGAATGCTAAGATTTCACATACCTATAATTCACCTGGGGTCTATACGTTAGCTTTGACCGTACGAGATGTAGCTAATCAAACTACCGAGCAACCATTGGCAGTCGCTGTTCGTGTGGCTGCACCTGTGGCTCAGATTGAGCTCAGTAGGACGCGCGGTAGTGCGCCTCTAGATGTGTTGTTTAATGCTGCTGGTTCTACTGGTAGTATTACTGATTTTCAGTGGACCTTTGATGATGGCACTCAGGGTACTGGTCGCAGCATCGAACACACCTTTACCCAAGCTGGTGTTTATCAAATCAAACTCAAAGTGACTGATATTGCCGGACAGGTAGACGAGGCGACCGATCGAGTAGTAGTGGAGTAAAGAAATATGTGTTAAAATAATATGAAAATTGAACATATGATTTCTCGTCTATCCACTCTTCTCCTTACTACTGCAGTCTTTACTGGTTTGCTGATGGCACCTGTCGCTATTTCTCATGCGGCAGCAGTAGTTCCTAGTACAAGTAGTCCAGAGACACTGATTGATGAAATTAGTGGCACCAATCCTACCTCTACTGCTTCGGCGAATCCCAGCGTCATAAAAAAGGACGATACCAGTGAGCAAAGAGTAGACCCAATCAAAGAGGATACGAGCGTCTCTAATACTTCAAACATTACTAATCCTTATGCTCAGCTTGGTCCCAATGGTTTTGATACCAGACCAGCTGCGCCACCGGCTTTTACTGTACCGGTGTATCCCTCTATTGAATCCTATGTAGTGATGGTAATCAACTTTCTTTTAGATTTTCTTGCTTTGGGTGTCCTGACTATGTTTGTTTATGGTGGGTTCATGTACACCACGGCCATGGGTGACTCTGGTAAGCAAAAAAAAGCGCGTGGTATTATCACTAGCTCAATTGTAGGATTTTTCTTAGTGGTGATTTCTTTTGCGTTAGTAGCTACAATTATTGCTGCTACCCGCCCAGGAGTAAATGAATGTGCTACTCCTCAGAGTGGCGTGTGTATTAGTTCTAGTGGGGGCAATGTAAATTTTGGTGTCGGTGCTGGTGTCGGTAGCCTTCTTAGCAACATATTCTAGCCTTTATGACTTTTCCATATCTTTACTCTGCTTTGCTACCACAGTACCCTCAAGGTTCTGGTTTGCTTTCTGCGCAGAGAGCAGAGTCAGTCGGCGTATTCTATATCAATATTGCTCTGAGCTTTTTAGGCCTCATCGCCTTGGCTGTGATGATCTATGGTGGTATTAGGATGCTCAGTGCCGCTGGTAATGGCGATCAGTTCAAGAGTGGTCGTGGCATCTTGGTCGGTGCTATCATCGGTTTTGTCATTGTTATTTTAGCTTTTGCTATCGTCACAACCCTAGTCCAATCATTTGGTACTCCTGGTGGCGCTGGTGCTGTCGGTGGGATTGGTGCTTCAATTACTCTTTAGTATATGTTGAAAAGATTTCTGCCACTATTACTTGTTCTTCCCGTTCTCATATCTGCCACGATTGTAGATGTGAAACCTGCCTATGCCTATTCTAGCTATCAGGATTGTACTACCAATTTACCTACTTACTTTTCTGAGCAAACAGGACGAGCTATTGCGGACTTTACGGACAGTGATCGGACGGCAATCAGACAGGAATGTTTAAATAATTTCCCAGGCGGTGCCCAAGCTACAACATCAGCTAGTCCAAGTGCTAGTGCGACAGCCAGACCTACAGCAACAGCCTCAACTACTGCTACTCCTACTGCTTCAAGTTCAGCTACCGCTAGTAGTACTCCAACTACTGCAGCAACTCAACCTGCGTCTGTAGATGCTACAAACCGTCCTTATGGTGGCTTCATCAATGACACTCGTGGTGTGCCTACTTTAGACCCTCAGCAGTATGTAAACTATTATCAAGGCACCTCTTTTAGTCGGTTGACTAGCTCTCGTGATGCTTTTGGTTTCTTGACCTCATTTGGTCTCAGTTTTATCGGTATGGTAGCGATCATCTTTTTGATTTATGCCGGCTTTATCTACATCACCGCCAATGGTGAACAGGCAAAAATTGATAAAGCAAAGAAACTGATCTGGGGCACAGTGATTGGTATTCTCATCATCTTTGCTGTCTATGCTGTAGTAGCAACCCTACTCAATATCAGTGCTGCAGTGAATCCTGGTGTGAATATTGGCCCGCTCAATGTGGGCCCTGGTGGTACTACTTTGCGACTTCCTTAATATATGAAAAAGTCACTCTCTCATTACTTTCTTGCTACTACGTTTGCTTTTGGATTGTTTATCAGTACTTTCCAATTGGCTTCTGCTGGTGTTGTGCAAGATTATCAAGGTCAAAATCTCTTAATTTTTGAGACCCAGTACCGTGACCAAATAGCTGGGCAGACTAATAGTCCAGCTCAAAATTATCGTACTAATTTAGTCGATACTTTGGATGCACTGATTACTTGTCTTTATCAAGGTTCAGATACAGCAAAAAACTGGCAATTTGGCAATGTTGGTACTAATGCTTCACCTGACATATTGGCTGGTAAGCTCAATCAAACTGATCATCCCTGTAATGCTGCACAAGCATCTCTGACTGCTGCTCGTACTCGGGCTGACAATGATGCTAATGGCAAATACGCACCTGTAGTAATTGCTGACCGTCTAGCTACTATGACTATTTGGCGTCAACCTACTAGTGCTGGTCTGGTTTATGATAGAAACAGTACTCCTGATGGCCGTGATCAAGCTGCTCGTACCAAGCTCAATAGTTTTAGTGATTGTTTAATGCAAACAACTGGTGACCATCTCAATTGGCAAGTGGCCGGTATTACAGCAAGTTCAACATCAACTCAACTTCGTGCTGCGATTCGTGCTGCTGGTGATAGTCAACCATGTAGAAGTGAACTCCAAACCACGTCTCAACATCAGCCTCGAGCAGCTACACCCACCACAACTCCTACAGCCGTACCAAGTAGTACAACAACTGCTGCGCCACCGGCTGCAGATGGTTCTCAGCCCGCACCTGTCACAGGTCCTGTAGGTGGTGCTCCAGCTACTGGTGGCAATCCTACTATTTATACTGGTCCGGGTTTTGTTAATGTAACGCCATTTTCAGTATTTGGTCGAGTTTCGATCGATCGTATTATCAACAATGTGATCAATTATATTTCTGGTTTCTTGGCGACTATTGCTGTTCTTTCACTCATGTATGGTGGAGTGCTTTATATGACAGCTGGCGGTGACAATGGCAAGATTGGTAAAGCCAAACAAGTGATAGTACTCACTATGGTGGGTCTTATCATTGGATCATTTGCTTATATGATTATTATCTTCACTACAAGACTCTTTTATGGCTCATAAAAAATCTTTTTTTACTACGATATTGTCAAAAAGTGCTGCTTTAGTAGCTAGCATTGCTCTAATTGGTGGATTTACAGTTGTTAGTGTTACCCCAGTCTATGCATACGACAACTATGCCGATTGTATTGCTAGTATGCCGGCTGATGTTGCTCGCCAAAGTGGTAGATCTGTACAGAGCCTTGATGACAACGATCGGACTTTTATTCAGGAAGAATGTCGTAATAGATTTCCTACTAGTACTCCCACGGCTACGGCTACAGTAACTGCAACAGCATCAGCAACACCCAGAGCTACCAATAGCGCCACTCCAAGTTCGTCAGTAGCAGCTACTACCACTCCTAGTGCTACTGCCACAGTCACTCCAACAACAACTACCCAACCTACAAGCACTTCTACGCCCCAACCAAGTGCAACTTCACAGCCAAGAGCTACCTCTCAATCTTCTACCTCTAGTAGTGGTGGCGGTGCAGATAGTAGACCGATTTATGATCGAATTATCCCACCCAAAAGTACTGATGTTTTGACTCCTACTTTTGCTACGCAAAACAATCCCAGTATCGGTGGACTAGTGAACTATTTATTTGATTTTGTTGTGCGTCGATTGTTGCCAATTCTTGTGGCGATTCTGGTATTAGTAATTACCTGGGGTGGTTTTCAATACATCATGGCCCAAGGAGATTCAGGCAAAGCAAAGATTGCCAAAGATACTATTTTGTTTGGTATCGTTGGTTTGGTCCTAGCTTTAGCGGCGCTTAGTATTGTTACTATCCTCAATAATGTCCTTCTCCAATCATAGTATGAATTCTAAATTTTTAGCTACATTAGCATTTTCATTTTTGGCTTTGACAATCACTCCGGTGATTCATGCCCAGACTTTGCCAGCTACACCAGCCATTCCAGCCTCAATTCCTGGTGCTATTCCTGATGGAGCGACTTTACCAAATCCTCTTGGCAATCCTGGCTCTCCTGTAAATGGTTCTGCCAACAACCCTGCAGCTAGTGGAACCGACACATTGCCCAATAGTTCAGGTAATCCTGGTACACCAGTGCGTGGGTCCAACAACTTGCCAGCTTCTACTGACAACGGGGCTTCAGCTAGTCAGCCAGCTGCCCAAAGTGGTTCCTATCTGCAGATTAGTTTGCCTAATAATCATGGTTTGCCAGGTAGTAGTGGGCCACAAAGTTTACTGAATACAATAATTACAAATGTGCTCAACTTCTTAGCCTTGATTGCTATTGGTGCGTTGATATTTGCAGGAGTACAGCTAGTACTTGCTCAAGGTAAAGCAGATGCCATTGGTAGTGCTAAAGGTAATATCATCAATATTATTATTGGTTTTGCCATTGTGATGTTGGCCTGGAGCGGTGTAAATATCGTGCTCAAATTTATTGGCTTTGGAAACTAGCTAGTAGCTTCAAAGAGCTGAGGATATTCACTACGTAAGCTGACATAGCCATTGGTAGCAATGATGACGTGGTCTTGTAACGGGATGTTGATCATAGTGCCAATAGTGGCTATGTATTTGGTAAGCCTACAATCATCGGGACTTGCTGTGGGATCTCCGGCAGGATGATTGTGTACCAGTACAAAAGCATGTGCATTGTAGATGATGGCGGGTCTTAACAATTCTCGGACGCTGATTTGCGCCGTATTGAGACTGCCCATTGCCACAATTTCATCTCCCAGTATTTGTAATTGGCTATTGAGGTACAGAGCTCGTACTATTTCCTGCGGAGCATGAATCATTTCCCTTGTATGTTGGTAAACAGCCAGGGGACTTGTCAGGTATGGAGATTGTTGAAAGTTTTGATAGGTTCGCTTGCCGATTTCTAAGCAAGCAGCAATCTTTTGATTGATCACTACCGGGTATTGGGTCAGCTTTTGAATATGGTCGCTCTTTTTGCTGTGTTGTAGTAAGTAAATTTGTTGATCAGTAAGGGGATATTTCTTGCCGAGCACTACTAGCCAAAGCTTTTTGGTACTGATGCTAGCAATAGTAGGTAATCTCATAAGCCATTGATGTAATACTAAAAAGTGAGCTACAGTAACTCTACACATCCAAAGATGAAAAAATGATTACTCTTGAGGATTTATTGGTAGCGGTAGTCAAAAATGATGAGCATGCTGATATTGCTAAGATTCGATCTGCCTATCAATTTGCTGATGATGCTCATGCCGGACAGTTGCGTAAATCTGGAGAACCCTATGTGACGCATCCTTTGGAGGCAGCTATGTTGCTGACTCAGCTTCGAGTTGATCAAAATACTATTATTGCAGCGTTGTTGCATGATGTTCCTGAAGACACTACCAAGACGCTAGAAGATATTATTGGTGTCTTTGGTGCAGATGTAGGCAAGCTAGTAGCAGGAGTGACTAAACTAGCCAAAGTGAAGTACCAACTCAACATGGAGCAATATCAAGTTGATTGCCTACGTAAAATGCTTTTGATGCTATCTGAAGATTTACGAGTTATTTTGATCAAGCTGGCTGATCGCTTGCACAATATGCGGACTCTGATGGCCGTACGGCCGGAGAAACGTGTACGTATAGCCAAAGAAACCCTGGAGATCTATGCTCCTTTGGCTGAGCGTTTGGGTATCTGGAGCTTTAAATGGGAGCTAGAAGATTTATGTTTCCGCTACCTCTTCCCTCTCCAATATCAAAAGCTCACTGCAGAAATCACCAGTGGACAAAGCCAACGGGACGCTCTTATTTTGCATATTCAAGAGTTCCTTACTAAAGAAATCGGAAAACGCTTACCCGGTGCTAAATTTCAAATAGAGGGAAGAGCAAAGCATTTGTTTTCGATATTTCGGAAAATGGAAAAAAAGCAAAAGGCTCTGTCTGAAATTTATGACATGTTTGCTATGCGTCTGATCGTTGAAAAGATCAGTGATTGTTATGCTGTACTCGGTGTAGTTCACGAACTTTGGAGACCAAAACCCGATCGTTTCAAGGATTATATTGCAGCACCAAAAGTAAATGGCTATCAGAGTTTGCATACCACAGTGTTTTGTTTTGAGGGGACCTTGGTTGAGTTTCAGATTCGTACTCAAACTATGCATGATCAGGCTGAGCATGGATATGCTTCACATTGGTTGTATAAAGATAAAGGCTCATCTCGCAAGATGGATAGCCAAAATTTAGATTGGTTGGTGCGCCTGAAAGAGCTGCAGGAATCAATCAAAGATAGTCATGAGTTTATTGAGGGGGTCAAAGTGGATCTCTTTCATCAACGTATATTTGTTTTTACTCCTGATGGTGAAGTAAAAGATTTACCTGACGGTGCTAATGCAGTTGATTTTGCCTTTGCCGTACATAGCAATGTGGGGTACAGATGTCATGGTGCAAAGGTAAATGGCAAAATTGTGCGTCTCGAAGCGCCTCTAAAAACTGGCGATGTAGTAGAGATCTTGACTAGCAAAACAACTACTGGTCCAAAGCGGGACTGGTTGCGTATTGTGGCTACAATTCGAGCAAAAAATAGGATCAAAGCTTGGTTTCGTAAACAAGATCGTGAGGCAAATCTTAACTCTGGCCATGAATTGCTCGATCGAGAGCTGGAATTCTTTGGTAAGGGGAGATTCAGTGAAGTATCTGAGGAACGCAAAAAGGCAGTGACTGAAGCTTATCCGTCCTATAAATCATTTGAAGATATTCTGGTAGCTGTCGGTGAAGGGGAAATTTCTCAACGGGCAATTCTCAAAAAGCTTTTCTCTGACGCTGAGTTGCTCGAAGGTCATGAAGTGGTCAATAAAGAAGTTTTACCGCAAGCCGATCATGAGCAAGTTTATATTCAAGGTGAAACCAATGTGATGGTGCTTTTTGCTAAGTGTTGTTTACCAAAGAGTCCTGAAGTAATTGTAGGCTATATCACCAGAGGTAGAGGTGTGACTATTCATAGGCTCAATTGCCGTTGTGTAAAAGCACTCTCATCTGACCGATTGGTTCATGCTAGCTGGCTCAAGCCAGGCACCGTGACCAAATATGAGATTACTTTGATGGTGGAATTCATGGATAGAGTGGGCCTCCTCCGTGATATTTTGATGGAATTAGCGAAATACAATGTCAATTTAGTCACGATCAAAGTGCTACCCAAAAATGCCCAAGGATTGGTGACAGATGAATTGGTGCTGGAAGTATCTACTGTTGATCAGATTGCGTCTTTGACCGATGCTTTATTGGTAATCCCGGGCGTAGTAAAGGCTTATCAATTGTTGTCTACTTTGAAGCAGTAGGTTTCTTGGCTACGATACAGATATTGCGACCATCTAATCGTTTTACTTTTTGTTCTTTGTTGCTATACCAGGCCTCTAAGACAATGAGGCCTGCTGCTTTGCAGAGGGCAACCAATTCAGTTTTGGTGAAAGCATAATAAAAGCGATGATGAATGCTTTGACCATTATTGTAGGGGATATAACTATGATGATGTGGCTCTTTTTGGACATAGTGACGATATTTTGGTTGCCACATGTTCCAAGTCGTAATAAAAATATATCCACCTGGTTTTAGAGCTGTAACTACTTTTTGTAATGTGCGTAATTGCGCTTCAGTGGTAGTGAGGTGGTGTAGGCTCGCAATAAAAAAGGCGGCGTCAAATCGTCCACGTCCGTAGTGATATACTTCCATGTCGCCTTGTTCAAATGTATAAGCAGGCCACAGCTTCTGGGCTTCAGCGAGCAGTCCATCTGATTGGTCGATGCCTACATACGTGCAGTGTTTATCTTCTAGCATCCCGAGCAGCCTACCGTTGCCACAACCAATATCAATGATGTGGCTTTGTTCGGCAATATACGGCAAGAACTCACGCATTTCGGGCCAGATGAAGTGTCTGGTTTTTGAAAAATGGCTAGCTATGTTATTGTACGCACACTGTAAATCTGTTTTGTAATCGCGATTTTTCATATGGAGCTGTCAGTACCGCAGAAAGCATATCAGCAAATGTCACCTAGCCTCTACGAGGCCAGTATGTATGTTCTGGAGAAAATTATCAAAAACAATACGCAAGATCGTATTTTGATTGATAAATATAAGCGTGAAGCAGCTCGTTTGTTCAAGGTACCTTGTCCTGCACAAACAATTATTTTAAGTGCTTATCAAACTGCAATTGAGGCTGGCAAGTTACCAAAACTAGATTGGATTCCTCGTATTATGAAGAAGAGCGCGATTCGTACCTTGTCCGGTGTTGCTCCAATTCCTATCCTTACCAAGCCCTATCCTTGTCCGGGTAAATGTATTTACTGTCCGACTGAGGAAGGTGTTCCTAAAAGCTATAATTCCAACGAACCTGCTGTGATGCGTGCTATTACAGTGGGATGGGACAGTTATCGTCAGATGGCTAAGCGCCTTTTCGCTATGAGTACTGGAGGACATTCGGTAGAAAAAGTGGATTTGATTGTGATGGGCGGTACGTTTTCTTTTTTGCCTCGTGCTTATCAAAGTAGTGTAGTACGTAAGGCGCTTAGGGCCATGAATGAGTTTACGGTTATGCGTGCTGAAGGTCCCCGTTTCTTAAAAAGTTTTA
The DNA here is from genome assembly GCA_964514565.1 of uncultured Candidatus Peribacteria bacterium. Lineage (GTDB taxonomy): Bacteria > Patescibacteriota > Gracilibacteria > RBG-16-42-10 > RBG-16-42-10 > JAGNZB01. The sequence continues at coordinate 269,011 of CAZERA010000001.1, forward strand.
CCTCTTCAAATAAAAGGCCCACCTCTTTGGCCAAAGAAATGCTGATCAATGAAACTGCAGACGTGCGATGTATCGGCATTACTTTTGAGACTAGACCAGACTATATCAATGAAAATGAAGTAATTAATTTGCGCAAATTAGGTGGCACCCGGGTAGAGATTGGAGTCCAGAGTGTTTATGATGATGTGAATGAATTGACCAAGCGTGGGCATGGCAATAAAGAAGCGAAAGAAGCGACATTTTTGCTAAAAGAGGCTGGTTTCAAGGTGCATTATCATACAATGCCCAATTTGCCGGGGAGCGATTTGAAACGTGATGAGGAAATGTATCGTATTTTGTGGCAAGATCCTGGTTTCAAACCTGACCAAGTCAAGATTTATCCTTGTGTGGTGACGATTGATGCTGAGCTAAAAGATTGGTTTGACCAAGGTAAATTCCATACCTATAGCGATGCCGATTTGATTGAAATGCTAACCGAGGTCAAAAAAGATATTCCATATTGGGTACGTATTGTTCGTCTTGGTCGCGATATTCCTCAACCCAATGTTTTAGACGGTAGTCACTATACAAACTTCCGAGAGCTAGTGCACGCAGAGATGAAGCGGAAAGGCTATCAGTGTCGCTGTATTCGCTGTCGAGAGGTACGTGATCGTCCCCATGACATCAATGATGCCCAGTTGTTTGTTGAAAAATATGAAGCGTCTCAAGGATTGGAATATTTTATTAGTATCGAAAATGCAGCCAGAACAATTTTGTATTCACATTTGAGACTGCGTATTCCTTATCACACATTAGCTGGAAAGAAGCACTTTATTCGTGAATTGACCGAATCTGCCTTGATTCGTGAGGTTCATACCTATGGTGAAGCTGTCCCTCTGGAGGAACGCAAAAAAGGTGCATCACAACATATGGGGTATGGTCGTTGGATGATGGAATCAGTAGATGAAATTGTCCGTAAAGAAAAGATCAAAAAGATTGCTGTTATTAGCGGGATCGGCGTGCGGGGTTACTATCGAAAACTTGGCTATCAGTTGGAAGGAACCTATATGGTTAAAAAGATTTAATAGTTCATTTTGGGGGAGTTATAGTGAAGAAAAACTATGTTTATTCTTCATGCGTTTTTAAATTTACTATATCCTCCTCGCTGTGTTGGCTGTGGATCAATGGCACGGTGGCTTTGTTTGGATTGCGATCGATCTTGGCGGCGGCAATTAGATACCAGAGTGACTGTTTATCCCGACCTGCCACTGCCAATTTTTATTGCAACCAAAGATTATTCTGATTACCTTAGTAAATTACTCTTTGCTTGGAAGTACCAGCGTTATGTGGAGTCAGCTGAGGTGCTTCAATCACTTTGGTCAGCTGCTTTTGTGCAGACTTTTGGTACTACTCAAGCTATTACTTTGGTGCCAGTACCAATTCATTGGTTTAAATATTGGCAAAGAGGTTTTAATCAGGCTGAAACTCTGAGTCAGGTAGCTGTGCAGTCATTTGGGATTGAACAAAAGCTGTTGCTGTCTCGTAAACATTATACATCGACCCAAGTGGGTCTTACTAAAGAGCAAAGGCAAGAAAACCTTGTGGCAGCATTTCAAGTAAATAGTCAGGTTGCAGCAACAATCCCCAAAGAAAACACGATCGTGTTAGTAGATGATATCGTCACCTCAGGCACGACGCTTTTGCAGTGTCAGCAAGTCTTGCATCAGGCTGGATTTCACCATATTGTGGCATTGGTTTTGCATCGTGGTACCCGATCAGATTTATGAAAAAGAATTATTCTACTACCATTTATTTACCGGTCGTCAGTGTAGTCGGTGAAACTATGGTGGCCGTGCCAAATAGCTTTGTGATCGACTGGAAGGACTTCCATATTGTTGCTTTGTGGGCCAAAATCGGCCTACGCAAAAAGAAGTTGATTCTATGGCAGGATATCTTGGAGCTCAGCAATGCTTGGTATATCCAATCAGAAGAAAGTTTCAGTGAGCCAGATGAATTGGTGCGACTCACTGATATTTTGGCAAAAGACTTTGATCTCAAAAAAGCTGTTTGTCGTACTGAAAGCGATGTTTTTGTGGGCAGAATCAGTGATTTTACTTTCGATCTCACCACCGGACAGATTACCAACATTATGGTGGTCAATCACCAAATCCGGCCTTTGGCTCACGAACTGATGTTGCCTATTACTCAGGTGATCAGGGCAGAGGATGGCGTGATTACTATTCGTGATCTAGAGACACCGATTGAGATCAAAGCCGATACTTCAGAAGCTATTTTACCAGTTCCCAATTATGTTTGATTTTGAAATTACTAGTGCTCCAGTTGCTGATACCTTCGCTCGTACTGGTATCTTTACCACTCCTCATGGCGAGATTCAGACACCTGTTTTCATGCCGGTAGGGACCAAAGCGACGGTGAAGACGTTTACGCCCGAAGAGCTCAAGGCTTTAGGTGCCGAGATTATTTTGGGAAACACTTATCATTTATTTCTTCGCCCCGGTGACCAGTTTTTGGCGGACAAAGGTGGTTTACATAAGTGGATGCATTGGGACAAACCAATTTTGACTGATTCAGGTGGGTTTCAGGTATTTAGTCTCAAAAAAATCAATAAGATCGATGAGAATGGTGTGGAGTTTCAGTCGATTCATGATGGCTCTCGTCACTATTTTACTCCAGAACGAGTGATGGAGATTGAGGCCAATATCGGTGCCGATATTATTATGGCTTTTGATGAATGCGCACCAGGTACCGCTGATTTTGCTTATGCTCGGGAGGCGATGGAGCGAACACATCGTTGGCTGGCTCGCTGCGTCTCAGCTCAGAAGAAACCAAAAGAACAAGCACTGTTTCCCATTATTCAAGGTGTCACCTATGACGAATTGAGAATTGAGTCTACTAAATTTATTAGTAGTTTTGATTTGCCTGGTATTGCAATCGGTGGTTTAGCGGTGGGGGAGTCTAAAGAGTCTACCTACAAAGTATTGGATACGATTGCTCCTTACTTGCCGGTCAACAAGCCTCATTATCTGATGGGGGTAGGATCGCCCGAAGACCTCTGGGAAGCAGTACATCGAGGAGTGGATATGTTTGACTGTGTTTTGCCTACTCGAGTCGGTAGACACGGTGGAGTGTTTACTCCTACGGGCAGAATTGATGTCAAAAAATCTGCCTATCGTCTTAGTGATGATCCGATCGATGCCAGTTGTACTTGTTATACCTGTCAAAATTATAGTTTAAGCTACCTCCGTCATTTGATAGTAGAAAATGAAATCTTGGGCGCCAGACTTTGTAGCAGCCACAATATGCATTTTCTTTTCAACCAAGTGAATAAAATTCGTGCTTCGATTAAAAATGGCACGTTCCTGAATGAGAAAGAGGCTTTTACTCGGCAGTATAAGTATATGGGGAGTTAGATAACTTCGAGATAAAAGGTAAGATGGAAGAGGTAAGAAATGTAATGGCTGTTTGGTCTGTAAGCTAAGCAGCCTCGTCTAGATCGCTTATGGCGATAGCATAATACTGGTGGCCATCTACTAATCTTACAATTGCTTGGCGGCCAGGATCGGTTAGTTTAGTGGCAGCAGCTAAAGACGTGTATTGACTGTGCCCTTTTTCAACTACTACTACAGATTGCCCTGCGAGTGGTGCATAGATACCGGTCAATGTTGCACGCACTTTACTTATATAGGTGTAGGCAGTACCTGCCTCAGCAGATTTTACGCCCGGTCTGATTTCAGTAGTAGGCCAGTTTAAGCGGTAGCCTGGCACTTTCTGATATTCTTTACCTTCTCCTTTGAACCGTTTTGTTTGAGTCTCAATTTTTAATCCTAATACAGCAAGTTCTCTACTTAATTCTCTGATGTGACTGGTGACTGCATTCACCTCAGCGTGTACCAAGGGAGCTAACTCACGTGCGGCTAGTACTTTTCCAGTTAAGCTATCACTTGCTTTAGCTAATTCAATCAGCATCGCCTTCCGTACTGGGTGAGCGACCTTGCCCTCAATTTCAGCTGCATACTTTAGGAATTTTGGTTTACCAACAATAGCTACTAGCGGATTAGGTTCTACTGCAAGAGTAACAACCTCTCCGAAAACATCTAGTAAATCAGTTACTTCAGCTAACAAATCTGCTTCTGCTTCAGGCGGATTACCAGGCCGATCGCGTAAAATATCTCGTACTCGTAGACGATCTATGTTCATTACTTTTCTGAGTTTGTTTTTGGCTGCTTGTAATGCACTCAATGCTGCTAATACTGTATTTATCTCTGCTACACCTTGTAGCTCTTGACTGGCAGTTCCATCCATTAAAGCCTCACGTATTCTTTTTCGTATGCCTTTTTTTGTATTTGCACCACTAGTGTCATCTTGATCCGCTTCTCGATCTAGATCATCGACTAATACTCTAGCTACTCGCAAGAGTCTCAGTTTGTCAGCTGGGGTGCTGTGTTTCATCAAGTGCAACATGTGATTTGGTGGTACACCCCTAGCAATCAGTACTTGTACGTCTTCAGGTTGTTCCAATAGCTTTACGTGATTGATGATTGTTTGAACAATACACCCTACGCGAGTGGCTATTATTTTGTAAGCACCATTTTTAGAAAGTAGCGGATTTCTTTTCATGTAAAAGTCAGCCATTTTTTTGTAGGCTTTCCCTCTTTCTATTGGATTGTGAGGAGCATTACCTTCGTTGATAGTCAGTGATGCTTCTAACAATTCTTCTTCAGTTGCTACATACATTACAATGATCTTGGCTGTAGAACGCCCCAACTCTTTTAAGACTTTGAACCGCCTCTCACCATCCACAATCATCAAGATTACCTCGCCGGTGTCTTTACCGTCTTCATCTTTAATGGCACATGGTACTACTTTGATTGCTACTCTTTGCGGTGAACTACTAAGACTAGCTTTGAGTTTTCTTAATTCTCTTGGATCAAATAGTTCTCTAGGTTGGTCTGGGTTTGGGTGGATACAATCCAAAGAGATTTCCATCTCTCTTCCCTCCAACGCTGGAATGCGACTTAGTTGTCTACCGAGATCTAGGATTGTTTCGCCACGCTCACTAATATTTGGCGTAGCTAACAACTGTCTATCTAGAGCAGGGATTAGATCTACTGGGTACTCCAATGCCTCTGCTACTTCTCCTAAAGCCATTTGATTTTAAATTAAGTGATCATCGTAGCACTCACTTTTCATTGCAAACAGTACTATTTAAGTACTTGAGCACTCTTAGTTGTTTGCATGCGTAAAAATATGCTGATAAATACTTAAGTTATCTGATTTGACTTGTGTGATTTATTGTTTCATTTATATAGAGTGACTCATTTTTTTCTGATTGTTACTTTTTGAGTAAAATTAGATGGATGTTAATTGCTGTGGTGAGTAGATTAACTATCCAATTAGTTGTTTAATGAAACAAAAAAATAGCTACAATGAAACCACTTCTACTACTAGATTACGATGGTACCATTTGTTTTGACCGTTTCTGGCGTAGCGTAGATGCGGCGCTTTTTGCTCAGATCCAAGTACATTTATTTGGAGCTGATCGACACATGCTTACAACTTGGATGCGTGGCCAGCTTACTTCTGAAGAGATCAACCAGTTTTTGGCTCTGAAGACTAATGTCTCGTATCAGAAACTCTGGGAAACATTTGTGAATGATTGCCGGACTATGCGAGTGGAACCGCAACATTTACAGAAAGTTAGAAACTTACGCTCACGCTTTGCTGCTGTGTTGATGACGGACAATATGGATTGTTTTAGCCGGTTTACTGTGCCAGCATTACAATTGGATCATTCTTTTGACGCAATTTTAAATTCAGCTGATCATGGCCAGCTGAAGAGTGATGATAGTGGCTCTCTTTTTAGTCAGACCGCGCAAATCTATGGCAATGCCATGCGTGATGCTTGGTTGGTAGACAACTCTAAACAGGCTTGCGACCACTTTACAGCGTTAGGAGGTAACGCTTGTTTTGTTGATGCCAAACATCCCGTTCAGTTTTGGCTGGATCACTTGTTGAGCACCTTCTGAACTTGTTTCGGTGGCTTAGTTGGTGGCGTACCCAAGACTTTTAATAATGTTCCTTGTCGTAGTTCCAATCGTATTTCATTACGTGCTGCTTTTTCTAGATCGTAGACATATAAGTTTCTTTCTAGATGAAGTTCGTACATGATTAAACTAAATTCTAACATTACTACTGGGGCGATCACCCAAGCTAGGTCGAAGTGTAGTAATGAATTGTAGAGTGCATGGAGAATTACTGCCACTAGCAAGCCCTCTGCAATTAGCTCATCCTTACGTACGCGAATACTATGAGGAATAGGAAAGTGATGATTCTCCCATAGTGCCTTGATCCTTTGTACACGACTCTTTACCCCTTTTACCAATAGGTAGTTACGTAATTTCTTCTTTTCGCTAATTTCCGCCTCTAGTTCCAGAACGCGTGCTTTGCCATAATAATAGCCCAAGAATCCAGAGAATATTGTATGCATGAGCATTGTGCCAATGTTTCGGGCTGTCACTATCTGGATAAAACTAACGTTGGTGATCAAGTAGCCTATGTCATTGAGTCCTTGTGGTGCGTATTGGTTGGCTGCTGCAGCAAAGTAAGCCACGTTTTCTAAAAAGGCGAAGCCCAAAGCACCAGCAATAGCATATTCGATGCCATCGACCACACGGTTGAAGTGGATTTGGTTGTTATTGATGCGGCTAATGATCAAAAATTTGGCATATTCCTCTAGCGCTCCCAGGATCATGAACCCAAGTATTACTAACCATGTGTGCCCTTTACTACTAGCTGTTTCTACCCAGCTAGCTAAATCAATGCCAAACAAAATGTTTACTAAATAGTTCACCACCAAAACAATCAGCACGGCACTTGTACCCCACAAAAAGGTAATTACCATATACTTGGTATCCTCTTTTTCCATGTACACCTGTCTATAGTAAAGCCAGAACCAAAAACAAGCAGGGATCAAAGCGCCACCGCCGAGTAAAAGCAAGGCACTAGGATGCATCCAGATCCAGCTGGTAATTCCAGCTATCCAAAGCCAAAGATCACTGAAAATAGTGAATATAAGCGCCATTTGTTTTTATGTTCCTCTCATTATACCTCATTATGATGCTTTCCTACTAGACAGCAGCTAGATTTGTTCTTAAGATTTCGCTGCCTCTATCAAAAGACTACTGCTCTGCTAGCAATAGCGGAGAGGAAAGTCCGGACAGCAGTGAAGCATCATAATTCCTAACGGGAATCCGTTGCTATGGTAATCATAGTGATGAGGGACAGTGCCACAGAGACAATACTACCTTGGACTGTTATGGTTCAGGGGAAAGGTGAAAAGTCTCCTTCAGGGAGAATCTCTCATGTGAATGAGATGTATCGGTAAACCCTATGAGCTGCAAGGTGGAATGGAGAAAAAAGATCATCTTCGCTTCACAAGACTTTTTTCGCCCACTGCACGAGCCCATTTGTGAAAATGGGACCAGATAGATAGTAGTCATCTCGATTTGGTGCGCAAGCATTGAAGAGGGAACAGAATCCGGCTTATCTTGGTGGAGGCAATCTCACACATTATGAAAAAACTTTCTTTGCGCTACTGGTATCAACGTATGTTGCAGGCCGATCCTTGGCTTGTTGCTGGTATAGCTCTTTTGATCGTGTTGGCTGCTATTCGGTTATGGCATATTACTCAGCCAGCGGAGGTTGTGTTTGATGAAGTTTATTTCCCTCTAGATGCCCAAAAATATTTAGCTGGGCAAGGATTTTTTGATATTCATCCGCCTTTGGCAAAGTGGCTTTTTGCTGCTGCTGAATGGTTGTTTGGCTACCATACTGCTGCCCCTTATGATCAAGCTGGAGTGACCGCTCAGACCTTACTTTGTCCGGTCGTTAATCCTTGTATTTATACATTTAGTTGGAGAATTGTGCCTTTCATTGCCAATATGGGACTACTTACTGTTCTCTGGCTTTTGGTTGCTCGTATTACTAAGTCATGGAAGGCCGCCCTAATTGCTTTGGTAGTATTAGGGTTTGATGGCCTGTTGTTCATCTATAGTCGACTTGGTTTGATGGATGGTGTGATGTATTTTTTTGCTTTTGCTGCTTTTTATGTTTTTGTGGTGGCATTGGACCAAAAGAAAAAGCTGAATCAGTCTATATTAATTCTATTCGCCGGTGTGCTTTCAGGCTGTGCTATCGCTGTTAAATGGCTTGGTCTGGCCAGTGTTATTCTGGCTGGTATATGGTTTCTTTGTCAGTGTTGGGCGCAATACCGTCAGCCAGCAAAAGAAGGCACTATTTCTCGATGGACTTGGGTAGCATTAATTGGTGCCATGGTCCTGGCTGCGCTAACTTATATTGCTGCTTTCTTGGGAGAAGGCGCCAATTGGGCTCAGCTGAGTAAAGATATTTATGTGCCATTTCACAACTTCTGGGAGGGTTTCAAGGAGTGGCATAATCAAGCATTTTTGTTCAATAAAAATCTCAAAGATACTCACATCTATGGCTCTACTTGGTGGACATGGCCACTGATGATTAGACCGATTTGGTATTACTACCAGCAAGATGCACAGGGGCTAATCCGGGGGATTCTCACTATGGGGACACCGTTTATTTGGTGGTCTGCTTTTGCTTCATTTCTGTTTACCCTATTTTTTGTTTGGCCCAAAGATATTTGGCAGAAATGTCTACTCTATAGTTCGATTTTGATGTATGTGCCCTGGATTGTTATCAATCGTGTTTCGTTTTTGTATTACTTCATGGGTGTGGCTACAGTGTGGCAACTTTTACTTGCTTACAATCTTTGGTTACTTAGTAAGCATCGTATTGGTCGTTGGTTTGTTTTGGCGATACTGATCTTGTTCGTACTCTGTTTCTTCGCTTTCTACCCACTCTTTACTGCTATGCCAGTGACGAGAGAGTACTTTGATCATGTGCTGTGGTTTGTGAAGTGGAGAAGCTGAGAAAATAGGTCAGAGATTATGGGCGTGAGGAAGATTTAGGCAATAGAAGTTTTTATTGTAAAGGGGGATTCTGGTGTCTAGAGGGATTGGGCTTTGCTTTGTGTGGTGCCATTTGTGCTACAATATATAGGATTATGTATTTTTATGGAGAATCATGAGTATGCGTTTGGGCCTAGAAAGTTTGAGGGGGTAATTGTTTTTTATCGTATGTTGGCGGGTATTGTTGGTGGACTCGCTGGTGGCTTAATTGTTTTAGTGGGTATTCTCTTAGCTGGTTCTTTGATCAATGCGCTTTCTGATCCTACTGCTTTTGTCTCTCCATTTGCGATCTTTATGGGGATTAGTGTGCTTTTCTTGGCCAATCTGATCAGCAATGGTTTGAGTGTGTTTTTGATGAGTATGTGTGATCAAGATAAATACGATAATCCATATCGGGGACTGTTGCAGGTAGCGATCATGAATATCGCTATTTTTGTGATTTGTATTCCTGCTTACTTCATTGCCAAGTCGGTCGATATCAACTTGATGCTGGTGGTGGCATTGGTGCACATTGTTAGTTCAGCATTAGGTTCAATCTTGGTCTTTAGCGGAGCTACTGTGCGTCCAGCTGAGTTTATTGTCGATGTATACGGTGCATTTATTAGTTTGTTATTGGGCCTAGGCATTACTTCACTTGTTTATTTCTTGGGACGTGAGCTCGCCTTGTTCTTTGGTTTGCCGATTATTATGTGGTTTAGTATTGGTTTCTTTAGTGGACTCACTGAATTCTTTTACTACCAACTCTATCGTCACACTGGTGTAGATCTGCTGGAGACTGGGGACGGTGGCTCACAGGAAGAAGAAGAAACTGAAGAATTCAAAAGCAACTAATACGTCCAGCTATATTCTGACCCTGTAGTTCAAATGGATAGAACGGAGCTCTCCTAAGGCTTTAATAGAAGTTCAATTCTTCTCAGGGTCACCATTCATCCCGCATGCGCGGGACTTCTTTTGCCTATCCACTTCTTCCCTTTTCCCTTTTACTTCTTACTTCCCGTTAGCTATTCTGGTTAGGAAAATTTTCTTATGCAAAAAGCACCACTTTTTCCCAAGCCTCTCTTAAATTATCGCTTTACTACACTCAAGAAAAAAGCCTGGAAAAAAGCGCTCGATGCGTTTGAAGTAGGCAAGTTTACTGAGGTTTTTGACAACTTGGTAGAATATCTCAATGCCCAAGAGATTACTATTAAAACCGAGGGAGGAAACAAAGAAATCATTATTCCACATGGCTGTTTATATTTGCATATTACGGTCACACCGGATAGCTATCAGTTGCGAGTGCCTTTTTTGAAGTCGGATACACCATCAATTGGTTTGATGCATCAAATTGCCAAGCTCAATATGTATGAGTTGGCACTTTCGCAGGTTTGTTACCGAAATGGGCAGTTTTATTTCTATTACGAGAGTCCTTTGGCCCTGTGTCAGCCAAATAAAGTTTATGACACCATGAAACAAATGTGTACAAAGGGTGACGTCTATGCTGAACAATGGGCACGTGAGCTTGATGCTACTTTACTTGAGACTCCTTTTGCTTATCCAATTGCTAGCAATATCAAAGAAAAAGCTTGGCCTTTGTTTGAAGCACAGCTCAGTCAACTAGAAAAATATATTGAATATTTTGAGCAAAAACACTGGGAATCACATGTGTGGGTGATTTTTTCAGTGACACTGCGTTATTTAGATTTCACGCTCAATCCTAGAGGTCGCTTACGAAGAGAAATCTTAGCTGATATTAGTGACTTTGCTGAAGATATTTCAGCCCGAGAAAAAGCAGGGAAAGCACCTGATCTCTTGGCTAAATATCGTGCTTTTACTCAAGAAGAGTTCACTAGTTGTATTTATACTCCTCAGTTAATTTTTCGTGACCGTCCACAAGCAGATTTAGCTACTATTCATAAAGATCTCAACTCTTGTGCTGACTATCTCACCAAAGAAAATCCTGGTGATACGTATGCCACTATTTACAGCTTACTATTTTGGTTGCGGCTACCTTACTATTACGATTTACCAAAGCTCCTACGTCAATGCATTACTTACCACTTGGGAAGAGTCAGCGATCAACCTTGGAATGTAGCTAAGAAGAGAATGTGGCAGGCTATCCAAGAAGTACGTCAAATGCGCCAGATTCCTAAAGGTTTTTGGTCGTCACTTTTTAACCGTTAAGCTAATGAACCCAACTCTTTTGGATGCAGCTAAGCTGATTGTGAAAGTAATTACTTCTACCGGTACTGGTAGTGGTTTTTATTTGAAAGATAAAAAAGTAATAGTGACAAATCAGCATGTCATCAAGGGTAGTACTAAGGCTGTGATTGAGTGGCCCAACCGCTCTAGGATGATAGCTCCAGTGATCTATGCTGATATTGGCGATGACATTGCTCTGCTTGCTTTAGATCAAGAATTGGCATTGCCAGTAGCTAATTTAGACCATGATGTAGTAGTCAAAACTGGTATGCGAGCAGTTGTGATTGGTTTCCCTTTGGGGCGCCCAGTCAGTATGACAGAAGGAATTGTATCAGCTACCAACCAGGTGCTCAGTGGCCGTGAATATATTCAAACAGATGCGGCTGTAAATCCTGGTAATAGTGGCGGTCCCTTAGTAGATCAGGAGGGCAATATCTTGGGGATCACGAGCAGCAAAATCGCCAAAGCGGAAAACATCAGTTTTGCTATTCCATTAGTTAAGCTGAAACAGGCGCTTAAGAATTTGGAGGGTAATGAGAAGCGAGTCTATTGTGTGAAGTGTGCATCATGTCCACAGCTGTTTTTTGAAAAGACCATCTATTGCCCACGTTGCGGGCAGAAGGTAAATACAGAGGAGTATTTTACTTTGACACCACTTAGTTCATTAGCTGTTTTTGTCGAAGAGGCGATTCGCAATGCTCATTTGGATCCGGAAATTACTCGCAACGGCTATGAACAGTGGCAGTTCTATAATCAGCAGGCTTTGATCAATATCTTTGTGACTGACAAGCGCTATTTATTGGTAACTTCACCGCTTACTACTATTCCTGAAGAAAAGTTAGCTGAATTTTATCACTATTTGTTTACTGATCCGGTAAAACCAAGCACATTGAACACCGACTTTCGTAATAGTCAGATCAGTATCAATTATTTGATCGCTTTACCTGATACGCAAAATAAAGGTCAACGTACCAATCTGCAAAGTAATATTGTAGCGTTAATCGAACGTTCAGCTTCACTTCAGCAAGAGCTTATTGCTGAGTACAACTGTGAGATTAGTGCCAAGGCCAAGATCCCTACTGACTAGTATATGAATTATTTCGTTTACCGTAACCGGTTACCTATTTTTATTGCTATTGTGGTTATTTTAACTGGTTTTCGCCTTTGGTATGATCTTTTCTCTAGGCTTTGATAGGCTAGCCTATGTGTCTCGCATTTCCATCATTATTATCAATTGATAATAATGATAACTAGGCGCCATTAAACTTTTTTACTTGGAGACTATTTTTCTGGTAGCATCGTTCCTCATTTAACTTTTTGTTATGTCTAATAATCGAGATGTGAGCGTACCTTTTGAGCATGAAAAGACTCCTGAACAAATTGTGAGAGGTCATATTCATCGTATTTTAGGACGGGAGAAACTGGCGCAACCTGTTACTGCCGTGCTAGCTAAATTAGATGCTGGCGATCGCCCTACATGGGAGTTATTTCTTACTGATGCAGGGGAGATTGACCAATCCGAAGTGGTAACATTTGCGAATTTACATCGTCCTCAAGATGCCTTTGTGATCGATGTCCCAGTTCGCCGACTAATAGAGTTATAATTTGTTGAAGGAAATAATCCCACGACATACCAAATCAACATAGTAACTACACTGTCTTCCCAAAGATGAAGGAAGATAGCTTGGATACTAACAGCTAGTAAGATACTGCCTACGATTGCTGATTGTTTGTTGCCAATCAAAAATAAATCTTTGATAATCCAACCAGTAAAGAGTAATAGAAGTAGCAGACTAGGAATACCCGCTTCTTCACCTATTTGTAGATACCAGTTTTCACTAATTAGTGCTTTGTCTTCGCCAAATACACGCCGAGATACTGGTCCGGCAGTGCCGAGTCCACTGCCAAACGGTTCGTTGATAATGTGTTCGATACCTGCAGTGGTCTTGTCGAGATGTTCTACAGATGAAAGCCCATGAGTAATAATATCTGGTTTCCAGGCTATCACTGCTACCAAGACTACAATCGCTGCTATGCCGCCTTTTAGTAGCCATTTTCTTGGTATCCAATAAACAGCAGCGATAATGACACCCACTAATGCTGATCGAGAAAAAGTGAGTACCAATGCTACAACAGGAATAATCAACCACCAACTAAATTGAAATACTAGGGTGATTAAGCCAATCAATAATGCCATCAGGGCTCCAGCTTGATTGGGACCAGAAAAGGTAGCTTGCAGGCGCGGGATACAATGGTCCTGAATAAATAAGCAGTGGTAAATAGGTAGCGGTTTTGCGTCTACGTACGAGCTCTCATAAGGGCTATAGCCGAAGTGGATACCAATGTCTGGAGCAATCATCCAAACTACTAAACCGATGCTTGTAGCGACCAATAACGAGTAACACGCCCATTTAATGATTTTCTTTTTTTCTTGATCATTGAAAAAGAGTTGTGAAGCCGCTCCAGCTAATAAAGCTGGTACGAAAAGTAAATCCGTACGTAGAGCCAAAATCCAAGTCTTCCAATCTGGTGTATGTAAAGTACCAAATAAAACGAGACTACCAATATATAAAGCTAAAACAATACTACTAGGTTGTAGCCACCAACCTAACCAATTCAGTTTTCTGGCACTCCATAAAGCCCAAGCTGAAATAATCACTAATAGTACTTCTTTCCAGGCGCTAAATACATTGCTTAGTATCGGTAAATAATCAGCATTGCTACCTAAAAAAAGACTAGATAGCCACGTTTTGAGGAATGCATGCCAGGGTAATAAAATTACCCAAGCACAAATGAGGTAAAAAAGAGGGGATTTCTTCATGGCCACCATTAACGATGTTTGCTACCAATCAAGCTACGTTTATATGAGTCTAGATTTTCCAATGCTGCTGCCACACCACGTACCACACAAAGCATTGGTTCATCTACTACTACAGTTGGTACACCGGTATGGCGACTGATTAGCTCAGCAATATTGCGTAATTGTGCTCCCCCGCCTGTCAGTACTATGCCGTGATCAATAATGTCCGCACTCAATTCTGGTGGTGTTTGTTCGAGGACTTTTTTGATTGCCAAGATAATTTTTTCTAGTTCATCACTGATTGCTTTTACCACATCATTGGTGTTGATTTCGATTACTTTTGGTAGACCGGTCACCAGGTCACGACCACGAATATTCATTTTGAGCGCCTCCTTGATTGGAATAGCACTACCAATAGTGATTTTAATTTCTTCAGAAGTACGCGGACCCACCGCCAAACCATAATGTTTACGAATGTACTCGACGATACTTTGATCAAATTTATTTCCACCAACACGCACTGATTCAGATACTACGATTCCTCCCAAGGAAATCACTGCTACTTCTGTAGTACCGCCGCCAATGTCCACAATAAAGTTTCCTACTGGTTCAGCGATTGGGATATTAGCACCGATGGCAGCGGCTAATGGATGTTTAATTAGATATGCCTCACGAGCTCCTGCAGAGACGGCAGCATCGATTACAGCACGACGCTCTGTACTAGTAATACCAGCTGATACTGCGATCATCACTTCTGGGTTGAAGATACGGAAACGTCCCACTGCTTTATTGATGAAGTGGCGAAGCAGACCCTCAGTGACACGGTAATCAGCGATAGCGCCATCTTGTAGTGGTTGATGCGCACTAATCATTTCTGGGGTACGGCCAAGCATAATTTTTGCTTCTTCACCGATAGCGAGAATAGTTTTTTGATCTGAGACAGCGACGATAGATGGTTCTTGAGCAATGATACCTCGATCCTGTAAGTGGATACGAGTATTGGTAGTGCCTAAGTCTATAGCAATTTTTTTGCTAAATAACATATGCAAATAAGGTCAGATTTTTTTGGCGAACAACACACTGCTAGGATATGGCATTTCTACCTTGCAGTAAATACTGTTCCTGGCTATACTCCCGCTGTGTTTGGGTGTCCTCCTCCGATCTTTTGACGTATCCAATGTCCGTTCCAGTTTGCGAACTCGCGGCTTTGCCGTTTGCTCAATATGCCAAGAAGTTAACTTCTGGTCAGGTATTACACATGACCGGTGTAGCTAGTACTGCTAGCAAGCTTTTGGCTACCTACCATATCAACAAATCATTACAGCAATCCGTATTGTGGCTTTGTGACGATACTGCTTTGCTCGATCGTTTGGCGTCAGATGGTTTGCTTTGGCAAATCCCTGACTTCTTTATCCTCAATGAAGCGACGTTGAATGGGGCTAATCATTTATTGGTGATGCGCTTGGTAGCAATGTTGGCTGACAACAAGAAGCCTTTTTTGGTTACTACATCACAAGTATTTGCTGATCTGCGTTTACCTACTCAGTACGACATCGATAAAGCAAAGATTACGATCAAAAAGGGAAAGAATATTCAATTCGTTAAGTTCTTCAATCAACTGATTGATAGTGGTTACCAAGCAGCCAATGGTTTGATACTAGACCCAGGTTTTTATGCAAAGCGAGGGGCGGTGATTGATATCTTTCCGGTCAATAGCAGCCAACCAATCCGAATAGAGCTATTTGATGAGATGATAGAGACTATCTCTTACTTCAATACTCAGACTCAAGAAAAAGGTGAGGAGCACAAGGAAATCTCTATTTTTCCAGTTGATACCCAAGGTTACAATGCGACGCTTGCCCAATATTTTAAAGATAGTTTGGTTGTTTTAGACGAATTAGGTAGCACTCCAGTAGGATTGCCCAAGGATAGTGCTGTGATTCATTATGTCCCGTTTGCTGATGATGGTAGTGATGGCAGCTTAGTGGATCTCCATTTTACTTCAGTTTTACGTTTTCATACGCCATTAGAATTTACCCAAAATTTACAAGCAAAAGTGGCAGGTAAGTGGCAAGTAGTAATCTTTACCGAAGATTCTGATAAATTGTGGCAACTCTTACTCGATCAGGGCTTTACCAATGCAGACATGACTCATGTGCACTTGGTAGAGAAGAAAATGGGTAAAAATTTGCTTGGTGAAACATTCACTTCCCAAGTCTTATATTTCCCTGAAGCCTTTCAAAATGCTGTGCTGCAGTTATTAGTGGTCACTGACCAGGAAATATTTGGTCAATTTCAAAAGCCTAAAAAGTTTTCTCAAACCCAAGTGGATGCAGCTTTTTTGGCTAGTCTCAATCCTCAAGATCTGGTGGTCCACATCGATCATGGTCTTGCCCTATTTCAAGGAGTAATCCAAAAGACCGTAGATCGTATCACTCGTGAGTATTTGCAGTTGGATTATGCTAAGGGGGATAAGTTGTTTGTACCAGTAGAACAAGCAGACAAGGTAAATAAATACATTGGCGCTACTGGTGAAAATGCACCGCCACTTACTAGACTAGGTTCGGGTGATTGGAACCGAGTGACCTCAGAGGCGAGAAAAGAAAGCTTAATCATCGCCAAAGAACTATTAGAGCTCTACGCATTGCGCGAGACAGCTAAGGGGTTTGCTCACAAACATGAGGATGAACGGATGCAAGAGTTTGAGGCAGGTTTTGGTTATGTCGAAACACCAGGACAACTCAAAGCTACCGAAGAGATCTTGAGAGATATGGAGAAAGAGCGTCCAATGGATCGCTTACTCTGTGGTGATGTGGGATTTGGCAAGACTGAGGTCGCGATGCGTGCTGCATTCAAAGCATTTCTCAATGGTAAACAAGTAGCTGTACTAGCGCCAATTACTATTTTAGTTGATCAACATTACCATTCTTTCCAGAAACGAATGGAGGCTTTTGGCATCAGAGTAGGGATGATTTCACGTTTCAATAGCCCAGCAGAACAAAAAGCTACTATTGCCAAACTCAAGACTGGTGATGTCGATATTATCATCGGTACACATAGGCTGTTTCAATCTGATGTAATCTTCAAGGACTTAGGTCTAGTAGTGATTGATGAAGAGCAGCGATTTGGGGTCAAGCAAAAAGAGAAGCTGAAGGCTTTGCGTCATAGTGTGGATATTTTGACTCTGACCGCTACCCCAATTCCTCGCACGCTCAATATGAGCTTGTCTGGCTTGCGTGATATTTCTACTATCACTACCCCTCCACCAGGTCGCTTGCCTGTTTTGACTGAAGTACGTCGATTTAGTATGTCTTTTGTCCGAGAGGCTATTTTGCGTGAACTTGGACGCAAAGGTCAAACCTATTTCTTACACAACCGTGTCCAGACGATTGAGAGCGTAAAGGCAAAATTAGAAACACTAGTTCCTGAAGCGAGATTTATTGTGGCACATGGTCAATTGGCCAATGATGATTTGGAAAACCGTATTTTACAATTCAAAGATCACAAATACGATGTACTGATTAGTTCTACTATTATTGAAAATGGGATTGATTTGCCCAATGCTAATACTTTGATTGTG
Source organism: uncultured Candidatus Peribacteria bacterium (assembly GCA_964514565.1). Lineage (GTDB taxonomy): Bacteria > Patescibacteriota > Gracilibacteria > RBG-16-42-10 > RBG-16-42-10 > JAGNZB01. The sequence continues at coordinate 286,571 of CAZERA010000001.1, forward strand.
GATAGTGCTGAGCAACTTGGTTTGGCGCAAGCCTATCAATTACGTGGGCGTGTTGGTCGTAGCAAAACTCAAGCGTATGCCTATTTCCTTTATCATAGTCAAAAGCTTGATGATACAGCGAAGAAGCGTCTGCGCGCTATTGTAGAGGCATCAGAGCTCGGTAGTGGATTCCAAATTGCGATGCGTGATCTAGAGATCCGTGGTGCTGGTGATATTCTGGGCGCTAGTCAACATGGAAGCATCAATGCTATCGGTGTGACCCACTTTACAAGACTTTTGAAGCAAGCAGTGGAAAATCTTAAATCTGGTAAGAGCCAGATTGATTTCATCAATAAACCTAAAGAAGAGACGATTATTGAGTTGCCAGTGACCGCATTTATTCCAGATACGTATATCGATGATCGTATCGATAAAATTAAGTTTTATCAGCAGCTGGCAAGTTGTGACAATCACGCTACTCTGGCTGAACTACGCAAAGAAATGATTGAGAAATTTGGTCCATTACCTACCGAAGCAGAAAGCTTGCTCAAAGTACTTGAACTCAAGATCCACGCGACACATGCCAACTTACTAGCAATTAAGGAGACGTATTTTGAACGTCAGAAGAGGATTGAATTGATTCTGGGGCCTAGAACTACTCCTCGTGAGATTATGAAGTTGTTGGCAAAAAATCCACGTTGGATGATCTCTGGTCAGGTGCTCAAGATCAAGAAAGAAGAGCTGGGGCTCGATTGGTTTAGCAATTTATGCAATAATATAGAGATATTTGCTCAAGCATTTGACGAGCAGATCCTCCCTACTACTAATTAAAGTTAATCTCAGCTCGTTGTAGCTGATTAACTTCCCCCTCCTAAATTTATGCTTTTCATCTTCTGGATGTCTTTGTATGCTGTAGCGTCAGTATTGCTTATGCTTACTGCCTATGTCTGTTTTATTGGTGCTCCTTTTGTACCAGCCCCACAGGCGATTGTAGACAAGATGGTAAAGGCTGCAGGACTCAAGAAGGGGATGACTGTACTTGATCCTGGCTGTGGAGATGCCCGTATGCTGATCACTGCTTGTAAGCAAACGGCGGGAATTAAAGGTGTCGGGTATGAACTCTTCTTCCTCGCTTATTTCTTGGCTTGGGTACGAATCCGCAAGCTCAAGCATCAGATTACTTTGTTTTTCCGTAATAGTGACTATGCTGACCTAAGCAAAGTAGATGCGATGTTTTGCTATATGTTGGTAAAGCCTTTGGCTAGAAATGCCAACAAGTATAAAAAGGAAATGAAAAAAGGCGCCAAGATTATCTCGTACGCCTTTGAAATTGAAGGTTGGAAACCTGTGAAGGTGATTCCTTCAGTACCGAAACTTAATCACGCTCGTATTTTTATCTACGAGGTTTAGAGTGATTTGATCAAACTAGTAAATGCCTCAGGATTATGGAAAGCAATTTCTGAAAGCATCTTTCGGTTGAGATCGATGTTTTTTACTCGGAGCTTAGACATGAATACTGAATAGCTCATATCATGCATACGGCAAGCAGCATTGATACGTTGGATCCACAAAGTGCGGAAGTCACGGCGGCGCTTGCGGCGGTCGACAAGTGAGTGTTGACCAGCTTTGAACCAAGCTTGGCGAGCCATCTTGAATGTCCTGCTAGCGAGACCACGATAACCCTTAGTGGCTCTTAGAATTTTCTTGTGGCGTTTATGAGCTGAAACGCCTCGTTTGATACGCATATATTAGCTGTAAGGTAATAGTCGACGGATAGCACGAACGTTGGTGTCATGCACTGCAGCACCACCGTTTTCCAAATTCTTTTGTCTCTTGGATTTGTTCTTGAGCAAATGATTCTTGGCGGCCTTTTCGCGCATGTACTTGATCTTTGTCTTGCTGCCAGTGCGTGCAAAACGTTTCTTGGCTGTTGATGATGTCTTGAGCTTCATAGCAAAAAATAAGCGCTGGTATTCTAATGATGTTATGAGATAGTGTCAAACAAATCGCGCAGTGAATAATTGAACACTCAAAAAGAGTCCTAGACACATCAAAAAGGGCTTCAGATCAGTCTGAGCCCCTTCATGAAAAATCTCTGACCTTTGCTCTCTGACCTCTGATCTTTCTTAGTTGTTTGGTTTAATCAACATCGACATTAATTTTCCTTGGCTAATAATGCCTTGCTCCACTTGGCATTCACCCTCGAGATATTTAAGAAACTCAGTAATCTTTGCTCTACCTAATTCTTTTCTACTGATTTCACGGCCATGAAACATCAACATAATTTTAACTTTAGCCCCCTTGCTCAAAAACTTTTTAGCTTGAGTGGCTTTGATTTCCAAATCATGTGGTGATGTGGCAATACCCAAACGAACACCTTTGATTTCGTTCTTGGGATTTTTATTCTTCTGCTTTTGTTCTAGTTTTTGTTGGCGGTAAATATATTTACCAAAGTCCATTACCTTACAAACAGGAGGATTAGCTTTTGGCGCTATTTCTACCAAATCTAAGCCTGCTTCTTGAGCCATAACCAAAGCCTGAGCCACAGTTACTACCCCAAGTTGCTCATCTTCATTGTTGAGGAGACGAATCTCTGTGCCGGTAATAGCACCATTGATACGGACGTTCTTATTAATAGAAAGAAAGTTAATACGAAATAATAGTAGCACAATTTCATTTGGCTCTGCTACTTCTTTGGAGCAATACTTACTTTGAGCAAACTGCTCATTGGTTTATCGAATAAATACCATCCTTCACTAAGGTCGGGACTGAGCTTGGCTATTAGAAGCGTCTGATCATCATTGAGGGTAGTGATACTGGTCGGTTTGTCACTACTGATTGCTTGTTGGAAGAGCTGTTTTGGCGCACTATTTTCTTGGAAGACATTTTTGAAGGTGAGGCTATGGTCACTGTCTATAAAGTAAATTGTATCACCAGCTTGATTAAGCAAGATACTATTGGGGTTTGCTGTAGTAGCTAGATGCATAATGGTTTGACTATCACGCACAATCACTATTTCTTTTGCTTGCGGAATGGCGAGTGAGCCGGGTCCGATTATTTTTACGGCGCCAGTTATTTCCCAGTCCCCCCATTCTCTCTGTGTATTGGTATCCAAGTCCCAGGCAATAATGGTTTTCTTGGTATTGTTCGTTTTCTGTCCTACGATAAATACCTCATTTTTGTAAAGAGAAGAGGTGACTGTCCATTCACTAAATTGGGCTAGCGAAAAAGTTTTGGTGTCGATTGTGATGCTATTGTTTTCTAAGCTTAGTGTATGCACCTGCTCTGGGCCTGATTGACAGTCAAATGTGCTTTCGCTGAGTGGGTCAGCTGTAAAGCTATCATCTTTGGCAGTGAGTAGTTGATTTTGAATACTACCCGATCCAGTGTGCAATAAACATGCTTGTGTACCGTCTCTGCTCCATACTACATTGTTGATTCCGGCTGGTAGAGCAATCTTGCGAGGTACTGTAGAGCTTATAATGTCACTGAGTTGGTTGTCACTGACAGCCACTGGATTGACGTAGCTGATGGGCGGGGTGAAGGGCTCGTTGCTGGCTATTTGGGCATGATAAGTAAAATGCACGACTAATTTGTTTGCTCGATTCCAGGCAATATCTTGATCTATTGTCTGGTCTTCATATTGCCCCTTGCTAACCACAAATGTTTGGGTGCCAGCACGTGAATGAATTTGTACTAGACCATTTGTATCTGGGTATTGGATGCCATTGTATTGTACGGCAAATGGCGACTGGCCTTGAATGGTAATGTCACCCCAGTAAAAAAAGACTAAGAAAACAATGATTGCTAGAGTAGTAATCAGAAAAGGGATCAAAGCGAAAATGATTTTCTTTCTTGGTAAAGCCATATTATGAGACGACAAGAGTATAGGTAGGACCAGGTTGTCCCTGACAGTAGAATATATAAATTCCTTTGTCGGTGAGTGGCATAGCGAGTGACTTGGCTGCTGGGATCAACTGGTTGATTTTGACGGGAGACTGGGGGTCGGTACGGAGTTGGCAAGTAGTAATGCTGTTGTTGTACCAAACAATGCTGTCGCCACTAAAGAGCTTACCTTTGGTAGGATCATATGTTTTTCCATCAAATAGCACCGTGCTTTGTGGTGTAAAGGAAGCATCTGCCACAATTGCTACTGTTTGTGGATCATAATAATAAAGCGTCACTAGCCGAGCAATGAGATTGCTGCGTGCTAGTCCGGTCAATGGTTGGGTTGGATCAGGAGGGATCACCTCTAGATTGATTCTTTGACTAATGTCAGTCACTCCAGCTGGGAAACGAAAACCATCTGGCACCGTGACCCTGCCCAGCAAATCTGTAGGAATCTGAGGATCATTGCTGAAAAGTGTCTCGATATTGTCGGTAGTATCTAGGCCCGAAGGGTTGGTAGTAAGATCTGGATCGTCAGTGCTTTGGATAGGAGCTAAATCAATTTGCACTAAGCCATTACTTTCACTGGGCACCAAGGTCAAAATCTGGGTAGTATATTTTGCTTTCTCTGCTCGCAGAGAGTAGCTGTTGTGGTTGAGATTGGCCAAGGTGATTGGGGTCTGCCCCATATTGATATCATCCAAGAAAATAGTGATTGCTGCAGGTGTACTAGTCACTGTAATACTTTTCGTTGGTTGAGGAATGTCGTTGTTGCTGCTGGGAGGGACTGTTACTTGGGTTTGAGGCAATACCGTCACTGGTACGGGGGCGTATTGGTTGAGCAGTATTGCGCTGCCAATTACTAGGAATACAAAGAAAATGAGAAAGAGACGTTTGCTCATTTTAAGAAAAGAATTGGATAGTAGCTACTACACTAGGTTTCTCTTGGCACCAAAACTGCCATGTGCCGTTGAGATCAGGACTAGGGGTGAAGATTAAGTCTTGGTTGGGAGCTAAAGATCCAACTGGAATGGTGGTGTTTTGGTCAGTGAGGGCTCGGAGTGTGCAGGTACTAGTGGTGATATTGACGAAGTGAGGCTTGAAAGCCACAAACACTTCAACAGGGCTGGGATAGAAATATTTATCACTAATAACGATCACATGTTCGCCTGCAGTACCTTGTTCTACTTCATCATTGGCATCACTAGCATAGACGCCTGTGTATCGGTTGATTACGTCTTCGTAGAGGCTAATTTCTGATTCGGTTGGTTGGCTAGTTTGTACTACTGGGCTTTGCTGTGGGATGGGTGTATTTGTAGTCGTTGTTGGTTGTGCAGATATGGTGGTATTTGTACTTGGTGCTGCCGTATATGTGAACTGTTGGGTTGGCAGGGTGTGGTGATTGAGTGAATAGGTTTGAGGGAAGTCTACAGGTACGGCTGTTGGTAGCGTGGGTGTCGCGGTTGGAGAACTGCTTGGTACTACAGTGTTGGTGGGCAGTGTATTGAGGGCTACTAGTTGTAGTCGCAAGGTCGAGTCGGTGGGGGTGAAATCCAATGACTGGGTGACGAAGCCATCTTTTTCAACCACAATATGGTATTGGGTTTGGCTTTGAAATGAGTAGCGTATTGGTGTAGTTCCTATTGATTGATTATTGACGGTAATTTTTGCTCCTTGGGGGGTGGAGATAATGCTGACACTAATTGGTTGTGTGGCTGTTGTAGGGCTAGCTGAGACACTAGATGTTGGGACAAAAGAGGGGGGGAAGACAGGATTGGTAGGTGTAGGGATGGGCGTGATAATAGTTGCTTTTGGCCACAATAGTACGGTACCCAAGCCTAGCAGAGCACAAACTAAAATGATGATGAGTGTTTTTCGAAACATAAGTAAAAGGGGGGTAAATAACTTATGCACCTACGGCAATGGCCGCATCTATTGAGGGTCGAATTGTATTGTAATTTTCCCAACTGAGGAGGTTGTTGGCTCCATGTGCGTAGCCTACATCATGGATCAAGAGATTGGTGAATTGGTGAGTGGAGGCATTGTAACCTTGGATACCAACAATAGTTGTAAAGTGCCCACGAGGAACGAATTGATTGGCATGCCCCATAGTGGAGATTCCTTCAATTATAATCGGATGGCCTTGGCCTAGCTCAGCAAAGATAGCATCTGCATCTGGAGTGATATTGCGGACATGGGTTAAACCAAACTCTTGGCGCATGATTTTCGTTAGTTTACTTGGGTCACCACCAATACCTAAAATGTACGCACAGAGGTTGTCATTCCATGCTCTCGGAGCTGATGCTGCTGAGTAGCCGTTGATTCGGGCTGCTCTAGCTGGAGGCAAGTCACGAATGCCACAGCGATAATAATTATTGATGAAGTCACTCAAAGCAATATTTGTTCCTTTCACATAATTTATGGCAATCAATGTTGCCGTAGCTCCACAACTGACACCAGCCCACTTGTGGCTGACTGTGCCTGTATCGGCATCGGTATGATCAGCCAGGTTTGGGGTAGTGGCACAGTTACCTGCGTATTCACATTCACGAGGCGAGTTACCCTGCACTAAGAATCGAGCCGGTAAACGCACTTCACAAATGTTATTGGTATCACAACTAGCTTGTGGTGCTGAAGGGGGAGTGCCGCTTTGGATAATACTTACTGGTCCTACTGCTGATCCAGTGGCTGGGAAGTAATTGACGCCATTGATAGCTCGCGGTACGCAGGCTTGTGAAGTGCCAAAGGTAAAGAAACAAGGGTTGATCAGATAGAGGATAAAGCCACTAGTAGCTAGCAATGCTAGACCTCCAAGGGTATTGAGAATGCGTTCAGTAGATTTTTTTACTTGTTCACCACTACCACCCATGATGATTTGAATACCGGACACAATCAACATCAGTAACGCCAAAGTGCCAGCTAAACCACCGATGTAAACAAAGAGGATCCGAGCATAGTTGAGGATGTAGCCTTGGCCACCACCATCGATACTGGTAGTGCCATTGATGCCTGCTTCTAAACCAACTTGGCCACTAGCCAAAGGAACAGTCACTTGTTGTGCTGTGCCAGCTTGAGGATTATTGACAGTGAAGTTTGCTTGGCCAGATGAACCCGTATTGCCTCCTGCGACAGTTTCTGGTGGTGGTTGATTGTTGTAAACAATATTGAGAAATGTCTTCATGCCAGCACCTACCGCTCCAACATGGTCAATACCTGTGGCAAATAAGCTATACCATGGTTTAGTAGGACTCTTGGTGCATGCTCTCAAAGGATTTTGCCAGTATGCTTTGAAATGAGTGACTTCTGCAGCGGGATGACCCCTAGTAGCTCCAGAAGAGCTTGGAGCATGGGTATTGCCAGCTCGAGGAGGGGATGTGAATATATTGGTATCACACTGTGCTAGATCTTGAAAATCACGTGGCACGTCATTGTGGTATCCGCCAGTTTCTACACCATTGACGAAAGTACCACTATCATAAGCCATATCGGCAGCATAGAGCAGAATAGTACTCCTAGGATAAGCACTTATAATTGATGAATAAACAGATGAACAACCATCTAATACCGCTACCCCAATAGGATTGAGTGAGCGAAACTGGGTAAGGTCATCACCGCATACAGCACCAGAGTGCCCTGATACTAATACATCATTGCTGAGGTGAATACCCAAACTGGCTACGCTTGGATCACTGTCTAATGCTTGCTGTACTTTTTGTTTCAGCAAAGGACCATCTAGGCCGCTCCAGGCTACTTGGGTGACACTGTTAGCTGGCACCACAAAAATCATACCTGGTACATTGGTATTACGAATTGCGGCTTCTATTGCTGATTGGAATCTACCTTCACCCTGCTCTTGTGGATGCCCCGGTTTGCTACTACCCAATTCGCCATTTGGTAAATAGTAGCTACTGACGTCCCCTGGACGCCCATTGTTGCCATGGAGCAAAACATACATTGGGAAGCTACCCTGACATTGTGCTTCTTTTGGTACGTAGATGATACTTTTATTAGGTATGTAGCCAGCATTTTGAGCTGGTACATAGTCGAATCGGAGGAATTTGGTGTCACCGGTAGTGGTACAGCGAGTACCTCTATTCTGAGCTTCTACGAGAGGAATTGTGAGAGCGGATGGAGCTATTATCCAGATACTACTGATCAAGACGGAGATGAGAAAGCTAAAGAGAAAAAAGCGCTTCATAAAAATAATACGTTCGTAACGTTCCACTATAATTGAACTATCGCAAACCACAATAGCGAATCTTTTTTCTTTGTGCTATCCTCAAATCCGCCGGTTTGCATATTGACAAATCTGCTTAAATGTTTTATAAATTAAGGAAGCATAATAAATTCTATGAACACCTCTCCTGATCGTGCATTGGGCCGTGAACCATTACGTCCATTGGAAGCTCCGACTACAGCTCCACAATTGAGCTCAATTGAAACTCGCGCTGATGTTCGAGATGTTCTTGCGTTGAATCAAGCAGGTGCTGTGCATCCTGATGCTGGTACTGTTGCTAGAATGCTAGACGCTCCAAGTGTAGTGAACGATAAAGTAAGAGCTATGGTGACTATGCTTGCTGCAGGTGCGTTATTGCCTGGCTGTGATGGTAGTACATTACTGTGTGTATTATGTAGCGGTGGCGCTTTGGCAGCATTAACTGGCGCTGTAGGATATGGACTATATAACCGTTTCTTTGAAACAAAAAATTTAGGTGCTGGAGAATACGGTGTATTTGTGCGTTCAGGGGTGTTGGGTGATTTCGCAAGCAGATTCAATCGCGCTGGTGATACAGTCTATGAAAAAGGACATCCAGTAACTTATTTCAAGCTTTGGAGAAGATATGAAGCTGGCTTTCAAGATACGGTTGTTAATTATCCAATCCCTGCAGATCAATCAAATGATGCTCTAGCTAATGGACAGTCAGATTACAGTCGTTTATTAGAAGCTACTGACACTGTTAAGTATAAATTTACTTGGTCAGTGCAAGCAAGAATTATTCCTGGCAAAGAAAATGAATTCTATCTCAATTTCAAGAAGAAATTTAATTATGGCGACCAAAACACGAAAGTATTCGATGCTACTCAAAAAGCATTAAGTGATGTCGTTGCTAAACTAACATTTAAGGATGTTGCCGATGCAAACAGTAAACGTGAAAAGTTTAATACAGATGTACAAGGCCATCCTTTTTTAGTTGAATTTGCCAATACATTTGGTTTACAACTTACTGTGATCTTAGGAGACATCGAGGCACCCAAAAGTGTAAGTGATAAAGCTGAGCTTAATGCTGCTAAAGACTTAGAGATCAAAATTGCTGAAAAGGATGTAAAAATCAAAGAAGCTCAGGGTAAAGGTGAGCAGGCGTTACAAGTAGGTCGTGGTGCTGCTGCAAGAGCTGCTGGTGAAATTCAAACTGCAATTTATAAAGAAAGACAAATTGCTCTTGGATTAAATCCTAAGGAGGCTTTAGCTGCGATAGGATTAGATGCTTTGAGAGATACTGGAGCAAAGGTACTAGATTTATTGGGGGGACGGTCTAGTAATCCATCAGGAGTACCTTCTGATGATGGCACTACTACTTCTAAGAAATAATTTAATCTTATTTTATGGAAATCAAAGATCCTTGGGATGTACCTGGTGCTACCACTCCTACTGCTAATAATAACGCCCCAGCAGAAAAAATATTTCCTGAAATTACCCGTAAACATGTTGGCTATGGTTTAGGTCTAGGTGCTTTAGCTCTTGTTGGTGCTTTAACCGTAATGAATCGTGGTGCAATTGGTAATGCAATTGGCCGTGGCTCATCTTCAGTGGCAGATACTGCGCGTGGGCTTACTCACACAGGTAGTGTCATTCCTGAAGCCCCTAATAATGTGGAGCGAGTAAGTGCACTTGAACGCGATATTGACTCTGCTGATGATCTGGAAGTACGCATGGCTACTTATATGAATCAGCATCCTAATTTTGCTCAAGAAGATGGTTTCCGTCGTATGTTTGCTCAACGTAGACAATTAGCTGAAGGTATACTTAATAATGCTGCTGGCGCTTTAGATAAACCAACCTCGACATCATGGGGTAATCATATTGAAAGTCTTTGGGGGACTCCAAAAGGTACTTTACTCACAGTTAAGTTGTTATCTGGCATTGCATTCTCTCTCCATCGTGTAGCACGCAATGGTGATAGCAATGATCAAGAAGGTGCACGTGTTGTATACAATATGTTTAGCCAAGATGGGTGGCAGCGTGATACGGGCTTGGTGAGTGATCGTCGTGATCCTAATAGTATTCATTATGGCTTACTGGCACGACTCGAACGTGATAATTTAGCTGGCTTTTCAGTAGCCAGAAGTAATGCCAGAATGGTAAGAGGTTCATACGAACTAGTAGCTGAACCAAGCTATCTACAAGCTGTGCGTGCTCGTTTGCAACGAATTCAGGCAGTGATTGAAGCTAAACGTACAGCTGGTCAATTGACTCAACCAAATGTGCTTGCTGAGCTCAATAGTGCAGCAGTGCCACAAGATGCTTTAGCTCAGGTACCAATGAATATTACACTTTCAGCAGTTTGGGCTAGACTCAATGCTGCTGGTAGTACTATTGATACTGAAGTGTTGGCGCAAGGACTTTTAGGCGGTAGACCTTATCTAACTGTACTTCCAGTCTCCGATGGTCAAGGTGGTGGAGTGACTCGTGCTCATGAACTCAATCCTGCTGAAATTCCTGATCCACGCACCTTTGTTCCTATCGCTCGCTAGATTTGTAAATATTATTTCGCGATACGCAATCTTCTTCTCCGGAAGAACTTGCGTATTTCGTGTGCCACGAGCATGGCAGCTCCACCTAGTAATGCATATGCCCAGTCACCAAGGGTGAGGCCGGCTGTGCGGACATAGGTTTGAATGAATGGTGTATAGATGACTAAACACATCATCAGTAATGAGAAGACTATTGAGGCTAGCAAAATTGGATTGCGCCAGAAATAGCGATTCCAGATACTTTGGCTTTCATGTCGACGAGATAAAATATTTACAAATTGTCCCATCATAATAGTGACGTAGGTCAATGTAAGTGCTCGACGATAGATTGGATTATCTTCAGTCCACAGTGCTGGTGAAGCATGATACCCATTTCTTTCCAAGAACCAAATAAAGTTGATGACAGCTACTCCACCCATAAAGAGCGCGACGTAACCAATATCTAGGAGGTTTTTGATTGTCAGAAAGTGATCATCCAGTTTGCGTGGCGCTTGGGTCATCATGTCATCTGGGGCTGGATCAAAGGTCAATGCCATCAGCGGTACCATTTCACCCACCAAATCCACCATCAAAATCTGTACGGCCAAAATAGGGGCAGGAAAACCGAACAGATAAATTACTGAGCCGGTAAGTACTGCTACTAATTCACCACCATTACTACTAAGGGTAGAAAAGAGTGTTTTTCTGAGATTGGCAAAAATAGTGCGGCCTTCTTTGATCGCTGTGACCAAAGTAATGTAGCTATCATCAGTCAGTACTATTTCAGCTGCTTCTTTGGCTACTTCTGTGCCGATTCTTCCCATTGCTACACCGATATCAGCATTCTTGAGAGCTGGTGCGTCGTTTACTCCATCTCCAGTGACAGCTACTACATTTCCTTGGGCTCGTAATAACTTTACAATACGTAGTTTGTCTTCAGGGCTAGTGCGAGCAAATACTACTGATTCAGCTTGGATCTTCTGAGAAAGTTCTTCATCCGATAGACTACTGAGCTTATCACCTTCAATCACATTGAGATCTTGACCTTGATCTAGGCCAATTGAGTGTGCAATCGCTTGTGCTGTTTGAGATTGATCTCCTGTGATCATAAAGGTACGCACATGTGCTTGATGAGCTGTCATGATTGCATCTTTTACACCAGGGCGGGGAGGATCACGCATGATTACTAGGCCGGCAAAGTGCATATCACTTTCAACCTCTTTCATAGTGAGATTGGATTTGTAATCAACCTCTCGGTAAGCCATTGCTAATACTCGCAGGCTTTGATTGGCAAAACTATCTGATGCTTCCAGGATAGTTTTTTTCTCTTGATCTGAAAGTTGACTGATAGCTAGTACACTAAGTGGTGAGCCTTTGAGGAAAGCAATATGTTTACCGGCCCACTTGGAGTTGGTAGGAGCTACGCGCACCGAGCTCATCATTTTGCGTACTGAGTCAAAAGGGAACTGGTGGGTTTCTTTCCAATCCGTTCGCAATTTTTTAATGTCCATGCTTGCTTTCTTACCTAAGGTTATTAGTGCGGCTTCAGTAGGATCGCCCAAGGCATACCACTGACGATGTTTTGCATCGGGCTCAGCAATGTCTCCTGTAGAAGCTAATACACCAGCAAGAAAAAGTTCATCTGGAATAATATCCCTTTGGCTAATAGTACCCGCAGGCTCATATCCAATCCCGCTCACTTCATAGGCATTGTTTGCATACCAAATGTGTTGGACAGTCATTTCATTGGTAGTGATAGTCCCAGTCTTATCTGAACAAATAATAGTAGTAGATCCCAATGTCTCTACTGAGTAGAGCTGTTTTACAATCGCTTTTTTTTGAGCTAGACGACCAGCACCCAAAGACAAAATCACTGAGAGCTGAGCTGGTAGACCTTGAGGAACCATAGCAGCAGCAATACCTAAAGCAGCTAAGAGACTAGCTTGGAGTGGCGTGGCTTGGAAAAAATTGATCAAGAAAATAATTACAGCCAAGCTCAATGCTAGTACTGTAATGCGACTAGCAATGCTACTGATCTCTTTTTCTAGTGGTGTGACATTCGCTTCTACTGATTGGGTAAATTTAGCGATTTTGCCAATCTCTGTGTTCATACCAGTGGCATAGACTAATCCAATTGCGTTACCACGAGCGATCATTGTACCTAGATATGCTTGGTTGTCCTGACGACTCAGTGGCACCTGCTCTTTGAGAGCATGAATAAATTTTGTTTTTGGATTGGATTCACCAGTAAGGGCAAAGTCATTGCTCGCGACATTGTTCATGGTAATGATTCTCACATCAGCTGGTACGGCATCACCCTCTTCTAAGATCACGATGTCACCTGGTACTAGAGTCGTAGCATCAATTTCTTTTCTTTCACCCTGACGCAGTACTTTTGCTTGAGGAGTCAGGAATGATTGGAGCGACTGAATAATATTTTCCGCTTTGTATTCTTGGATGAAACCAATAATAGCATTGATTAGTACAATACTATAAAGGATTACGGTGTCCCTAAGACTACCCAGCATGAAGGCTAGCGCACCGGCCACTATCATGAGGATGATCATCGGGTCAGTAAATTCACTCAAGAACTTGCGCCAAAGTGGCACGGTCGCAATTTTCTTGAGCTTATTGGGTCCGTATAGAGTGAGGCGCTTTAGCGCTTCGGCTTCGGTGAGGCCATCAGTATTTGATTCTAGGATAGCGACACTCTTTTCGGGAGTCAGTTGGTAAAAGCTGGGCATAGTTTGTTTTAGTTTCCTGTAATTGTGCTCCTGATACGTGACAAAAGCGATACTATTGGGTACATTTCTCCCTCAATACCGTTGCCTTTAGTTGGGAAATGTTTTATCATTATACGAAATCAATATTTTTTATGGTTGCTTTGCCCCCATCACTTTTGCCTCGCTCAGCTTCAACTGCATCGAAAAAAGCCTCTACTAAATGGTCAAGTAGAAAGTGGATTCAGTCTCTTTTGTTAGCGGTTTTGACGATATCAAGTGTATTGGGCACTTCAGTCTATACTGCCCCAAAAGCACAAGCAGCACAGTCTAGTTTTGCTACTGTGTTTGAAGATTGTAGTGATACTGCCAGTGAATCAACTTGGCCAGAGATGAAGACATGTTTGCAAGGGGTGACAATGGATGCCAAGTATCAAACTGTCTGGACCAATGTAATCCGTCCCAAATTGGTGCAGTTTTTTGATAATCATGCTCTCAGTGATGGAGGCGTAGATGATGCTATTTTGCACAAGCCATTTATTTATGGTGCTACCTTTCCTGCAGCTGCTGATATGGATCGTCAGATCTCTACCTTTTTGCGTGAAGAAAATGGTGGTCGTGACCGGTTTGATGAAATTGGTGATGTGATCGACAAGGCATTGGAGGGGAACCGAGAGGATGTTTTGTGTCAGCTCAAAGATGTGCCCAACCTGATCTATGTGTCCGCTGGGGGGGAAAGTGTATCTGCACCATCAATCTGTGCACATCTGACCGATGCCGGCTCTGATGACTATTTGGTCACCGGTTTGTCCAATGCAGTCTTGTATGTACTAGCCGATATCATTAGTACTGATAGTTTTACTGTGGCAGTTGAAGATCCTCGTGTTACTGGTTTGATTACTGATGTTCGAGGGATGATGGGGTCTTTGAAGACCTACATGGGTGATGATGCTCATCAAGTGACTAGAACTACCAGGACATACAAGAGCTTGAAAGCTTTTTTTGCTGCGCAGAATTCTAGTACTTCGGTCCTAGATAGTGGAGAAATAACAGGGATGATGCAGTATTGTCAGGGAGGAGGTATAGTTAGTGGAATTACCCCTGCCCAAGCTGGTAGTACAGCACAGTCATATATAATGGCTGTGAAGAACTGTTACAATACTTCCGTTACCAATCCGAGCTCACGCATGAGCGATCGTGGTAAAGAGTTTGTGACTAAGATTATGATACCAGCGACCGCAGCGTATTCTGATCGGGTAGCTACTTTTAGTCCTGGTGGACAAGCAAAAGCGAAAGAATTCATGCAAAGCAGAGATTATATCCAGTTGGGTGAAGGATATGACCCTTTAGCAAGTCGTCGCTCTGAGTATCCAATGTCAGATTATTTAAGTCAGACTATTAATGATAGTTATACCGACTCGGTATCCTGGGTACATGATGAGACAGGTAATAGTGAAATCAGCTTAAGTGCTGCTGCACCTATTGGTTACATAAGTAATTTTGATGACAGTGTCGAGCCAGCTATTCTTTGGCATCTCTACTTGATTAACGACGAATTAGTCAAAGATCAAAATTATACTATTTTCTTGGATAGACCTTTGGCACCTGCTCCAACAAGTACTACTTCAGCAGCTCCAGCTCCTGCCTCAACCAGTGGTGGCAATACTGAGGCTCAAAATAGACAGGTGTTTTTAGGAGAAGTACATGCCGTGCGTCGTGTGCAAGTGCAAAGCAATCGCAATGTATTGCAACAGATGAATGACTATATCAATCGTTCACTTAGTGCCAACAAACCAGTAATGCTTTTTGCATGGTTATGGTTAGCTACGAAAGATCATGATCCTAACTATCCAAGTAGTATCGTGCACAGCACCGGTGACTTGTCTTTAGTGACTGAAAACATTGTAGCTGATGGCCCACTTGATCGTTATTTCTCTGACCCATACTTGGCGCGTATTACCAATGCTTGTTCACCTAACTTAGTATTGGATCGGGTGTCGAGAGCAGATTTAGAACCATGGAAGAAGTGTTTGGAGCATGAACAAGAGTATGTAGATAAATCAGATACTAATAGAGCATTCAAGCCGCATAATAGTAGTTCAATTAGTTTTGAAATGAATTTGGGTAGCAACCTGTTGCCTTTCAAAATGCGTCGTTCACAGCCCGTAGTCGAGGCATTACAAAGTTTAGTACAACGTGTTCAATCATGTATTGATCGTCCTTCATGTTTAAGTCTCAATGATCGAGATGAAGGTGATCGCGCGACATTAGATGCAGGTAACAATCCCGGCACGCCAGATGCTAGTGATTCCATGCTCAATTCAATTTTGGCTATTATCAACTTAATCCTTGGTTTAGTGATTAAATTCTTACTATGGCTTACCGCTTTAGTAATGAGCTTCTTCCAATCAGTATTAAGCTATGCTGGTTTCACTACCTCAGACTTTGTGGTGAAGATGTGGAAAGCTGTGCGTGACTTTGTGAATTTATTCTTTATCTTAGCTTTGCTGGGTATCGCTGTTGCCAATATCGTCCAATACGAAATCAACAACTACGCAGTCAAAACTATTTTGCCAAAACTGATCGTCGTGGTAATAGCCGTCAACTTCTCCCGTTTGATTGTTGGTGTCGGTATCGATGCTGGTAATGTGATTGAAGCTGGTATTTACCAAATAGCTGGTATGGGACCTCATGGTGGAGGCACACAAGCAGTTTGTTCGACCAATACTACCCAGGTGGGTACATTGGATGTGGCAATTCCGCAAGATATCAAGGATGGTAGTATCTTGTGTCGTCTGGCACGTGGATTGCGTTTCCAAGAATTACAAAATTATCGAGAAACAAGCAGTGCTCCTACTTCCACATTGACTTCACTATTCTTGATCAATTTAGCAATCTTGCTGATCTTGATCATGATGCTCTTTGGTTTCTTGGCTTTAGCTGTGACATTCACTATTCGTATTATTGTGCTTTGGGCTTTAGCGATTACTTCGCCAATCTTTGTGATCAGTAAGATCTCACCGATCGGATCTGGTATTGCTAGCGAATGGCAAGGCAAGTTTACCAAGTATGCCTTCATGCAAATCAAAGTAGCCTTCTTCTTGACTCTAGCCGTATTGGCATCAGAAGCAGTTGGTTCTCAGATTTTCGCCAACCTTGCCAACACTAGCCCTGCAGTGGGTGATAATGGTTTGAGTCCAGTTGGATTCAACTCACTTGCTGACTATTTGCAGTTAGTATTTGTAATTGCCATGATTTATGCAGCTGCATTTACTTCTGCGAAGGGTGACTATGGCAATAGTATTGTCGATGGTATTGCGAAATACGGTCAAAATCCTTTCTCTGGTATTCGTAAAGGTGCCTCTTTAGCTGGAAAGGGTGTAGGTATTACTGCTGGTGCTTTTGGTTATGTAGGTAACCGTATGCAGGACAAAAAAGGAGAGGGCTTGGGATCAAGAGCTATTCGTTTTGCCGGAGGAATTTTGGCTGCACCAACTAATATTGCTTCTGGTGTTAAGGCAGTTGCTGGTGATTTGAAACATAGTGCGCAAGATAGAAAAGAGCGCTTTGGTGCAGTTACTGCGCAAAGATTGGCATTGGGTGACGATATGAAACAACGTTTTCAAGCCAAGGTAGTTGAGAACGAGTTGAAAATCATCAACAGTATTGCTAATGATGCAAAACTCCGTTTTGATCCATCTACTATTCGTCAAAAAGCTCAAGAAGCGTTTGATCGTAAAGATTACCGTAGCTACAGAGGTTATATGACTGCGTTAGCACAGAGTGGTGCTTTGGATGTTAATGAGATTGCCGATCCAAAGACCAAGCAGACTTTCCGCGATCAGATTATTGAAGCTGAGAAAAGACGCGATCCAAGAGCTGGTGAAAAGGAAGCATTCAAAGTGGCTGATGGCCTAGAACAAACAAGCTTAGGTGCAAGTAAAGCTATGTTTGACGATGGTAAAGGTTTTGCTGCTCGTACCCAAGATAAACAATTGATTAGAAGTCGTATGCGGGAGGCAATGCAAAAGGGTAACAAGTCTTATGCATTAGGTATTTTGACTGCAGCGTTCGAAGGACGTATTGCAGATGAAGGTGAACCAAAAGAAGAAGGTGCCGGTATTGCCCTAGAAATGTGGCAAGAAATGCAACGCCCGGGAAGTAAATTCAGTATTACTGATAACGATAGAAGAAAGCTCACCAAAGATATTGCCAAAGAAGGCGTTGCTTCTATCGGTATGATGTTGGGTAATGCAGACGGTGAAGCAAAACATTTGCAACGAGTTTATGAAGCTGCAAAACAAATGGGCCTTATTAATAATAATGTTGAAAATCTTGCTAGTATTAAAGATGAACAAGCCCGAGCTGCTGCTGATCATATAGTGAGTATGTTAGCTGCCGTAGGTAAATATCGTTCTCAAAATGCAGATGGCACTATTACCACTAGATATCTCAGTGAGGCTGAGGCTGGTCGTAAAGCATTGGAATCTGTGGCAAAAGCACAAATTGGTGCTTTTGGTGAAATCAAGCCTGCAGGTGATGATGGCAATATCAGAACGATGATCCAACAATTGGATGCTTCTGCCATGGCTTTGGCTAGTAGTATGACTGAGTCTGGTAAATTCCGTGGAGACAATACTGCCAAGATGGTACGTGAAGCGATTCAGGGTTATATCCAGAATGCTGCTTTGATTGGTAATAAAAATGGCACTGGTAATGATAAAGAGGCATCAGATTTTAATGTGAATAATTTGAACAAGTATTTAGAAACACTATCAGGTACTATTACTACTGAAGCTCAACTAAATACAATCAAACAACAGCTAGAATTGATTGGTGATTCCGTTAAGAATGCCGCTCCTAAAGATTATTCTGATGCTCAAAAGGCAGCTATTGCTACACAACTTGCATCATTTAGAAATGATTTGGTCGGTAAGGTGCAATCAAAACCATTGGTCCAAGGTGGCGGCGTTGGTGGAACAGCTCCAAGACGGCCAAGTGGAGATGATGATGCTACAACTTAATGCGCTATTGCAGTGATAAATAGTATTTTTACTTTTCTTATACAGTTAGTAGCTGATTGTTGGTGGGCAATTACAGAGGCTTTTCATAGAATTGTGTCATTGTTTTAATAATTGCTTTAGCTATAAGTTTATCTATAAAACAATTCGTTACCAATACAAGTAGCCTAGTGAGTGGTATCAACAACTACCTCTAGGCTATTTAGTGATACTTGTGCTATAATTACTTGAACTAGTAAGTCTCCCCTAACTTATTTGCATGGCTCAGTTCAAAGTTCCACAAAATGTGCAGCGTGTAGATACCATTATTGGTCCTTTGACCATGGTACAATTGATCATAGCTGTCGCTGGTGGCGGATTGGCATATGTGGTGTATCTTTCGCTGCAGTCACCAGTAAATATTATCTTGAGTATTATCATTGCTGCTATTACAGCTGGTTTTGCTTTGATTCATATTCAGGATTTGAGCTTTGGCAAATACATAACTGTGATGATTTTGTACTTACTCAAGCCACGACTGCGAGTATGGGAAAAGGGCAGTGGTGAGGTTCCCTTGGCTGAGCGCGTGATCATTGAGAAAGTAATCAAAGTGAAAAAGCCTACAAAGAACTTGGATGAAATGCCCAAAGTGAAATTTCATGATCTGAAGCAACTCACCAGCGTCTTGGACAATGAAGGTCTGGACGAGATGGATGAGGTCGATGATGATGAACTGGTTCAGAAATCATTCCAGGTCAATAAGAAACCCCCAACTAAGTAATTGTTATGCCAGTTAATCAGAGAAAAGGAAATGTCGAGGCTAGTACCCAGACCCATCTCAAAATTGGTGAGATCAAGGATAATACTCTTGTGCTCAAAGATGGTAGCATCCGTGCTGTGCTTGCTGTATCTAGTGTTAATTTTGAATTGCTTTCAGAACAAGAACAAACCTCAATTATTTATTCATATCAAAACTTTCTCAATGCCTTGGATTTTCCAATCCAAATCATGATTCGCTCTAAACGGTTGGATATTGAGGGCTATCTCAGTCGTATGACTGAAACAGCTAATAATCAGCCAGATGCTCGCATCAAGCAGCAAACGTATGATTATATCGATTTCGTTGCCAGTTTCGTAGAATACTCAGACATTATGGAAAAGGATTTCTATATTGTAATTGCTCATGAACCTGATCGGGTAAAAAGTGGTAATTTCTTCCAACGCTTCATGCAACAACTCAATCCTGCAGACAATGGCTTGGATTACCGTATCCGCCAGCAGGAGTTTAGTGTCTTGCGTAAGACGCTAAATCAACGAGTGTCTAGTGTAATCAATGCTATGGCTTCAGCTGGTCTTTTCGTCAAGAGATTGAATACCCATGAGCTGATTCAGCTTTACTATGAAGTGTACAATCCCGTCACTTCTCAAGGTCAGAAAGTGGAGAATCTGCTCAAGCTTAATCTCAGTGATGTGCCTCGCGTAGCTGGTCAAACTGAAAATGAAAAACAATAAAACCCCACCACAATCCGGCTTGATGTCACAGATCACCAATTCCTTCCAGGCATTGGGTGGCTTATTCGGCGGTAAAAAGAAGCCAGTTGTATCTGCACCGACTCCAATCAATAATGAGCAAAATGAGCCAGTAGCAACTATTGCTACTACAGCGCAAGTAAAAATGTCTGGTCAAGAACGTGGTAGTCGTACAGCACTAAAACGTGGTTTTAACTTATTCAATAGAGATAAAGACGCCGGTTCTACTACCAGCAAATCAGAAGAAGAAAAGCGCCTCAACGAAGCTCAGAAACTTTATGAAGCAGGCTTGGCTTCAGTCAAAGATTTGATTGCGCCATCTAGCATGAAGGTGGATTATGATAAATTGACCATCAATGATGTCTATGTGCGTACTTATGTGGTATTTGCTTACCCTCGTTACTTGGATACCAACTGGCTAGCTCCAGTGATCAATCTAGAGGCGACTATGGACATCTCTATGTTTATTTACCCTATCCAGTCAGCTGATATTTTGCGTAGTCTCCAAAGCAAAGTAGGTCAAATGGAGTCAGCTATTCGTATCCAACAAGAACGCGGTCAAGCTCGTGATCCAGGTCTAGAGGCTGCTCTCAATGATGCTGAGGAACTACGAGACAAAATCTCTACTGGTATTGAGAAATTCTTCCAATTTGGTTTGTATTTCACGATTTATACTACTTCAGAGAAACAGCTCACCAACCTTGGTAAACAATTAGAAGGTATTTTGGGAGGTAAACTCCTAGTAATTAAATCTATTCAAGCGCGTACAGAGCAAGGTTTCAACTCTACTGTGCCTTATGGTACTGACGAGCTCTATGTAGTACGCAATATGAATACTGAGCCACTTTCCAGCTCATTTCCATTTACTTCATCTGAGCTCACTTCTGATCAAGGTATTCTTTATGGCATCAATCGCCACAATAATTCATTGATTATTTTTGATCGATTCTCTTTGCCAAACGCCAACGCTGTAGTATTCGCTACTTCAGGTGCCGGTAAATCATATGCAGTGAAATTGGAGATTTTGCGTAGTTTGATGCTTGGTACAGATGTAATCGTTATCGATCCGGAGAATGAATACAAAGCGCTCTGTGATCTAGTAGGTGGTACCTATATGGATGTCTCGCTCAATGCTGATCGTCGTATCAATCCATTTGATCTACCACTGCCGTATGAAGGCAAAGAAGAACAACCAGGTGATTTACTACGTACTGCCATTATCAATCTCAAAGGTTTGATGAAGCTGATGCTTGGTGATTTGACTCCACGTGAAGAAGGATTGGTCGACCAAGCTCTGCTTGATACCTATGCTCTCAAGGGTATTACTATGGATACGGTGAACCCTGGTACGATTCCTCCTCCTACAATGGAAGACTTACATGATGTATTACAAGATACCAAGGGGGGAGAGGATATTGCGCAACGACTCAAACAATACACTTCTGGTATTTTTGCCGGTATCTTCAATCGTCCTACCAATGTTAATCTTAAGAATGGATTAGTGGTCTTCAGCATCCGTGATTTGGATGAAGTACTGCGTCCTACCGCGATGTACATCATTTTGAACTACATTTGGAATATGGTTCGTAGTAAACTCAAGCGTCGTATTTTAGTCATCGATGAGGCCTGGACTATGGTACAGCACGAAGATGCTGCTCGTTTCGTTTATGGTTTAGTAAAACGTGCTCGTAAGTATTATCTCGGTGTGACTACTATTACCCAGGATGTAGAAGACTTTATTGCTCGCGACTTTGGTAAATCAATTATTACTAACTCAGCAATGCAGTTACTGCTTAAGCAAGCACCATCTGCCGCACCAGGTTTAGCGAAGATATTCAATTTAACTGAAGGTGAACAATACTATTTACTTAACTCAGTACAAGGTGAAGGTATTTTCTTTGCAGGTAGAAAGCATGTAGCTATTCAGATCATTGCTTCAGCTGCTGAACATCGAGTAATTACCACCAATCCTGAAGAGGTATTGCAAATGCGTGAGCAATCAGATAATTTTGAAGCTAAATAATGAGTTATGGCAGATCCCGCTCGCAATCTCGACTCCAATAATGACGCTCAAGATAAGGGTAATGATCAAGTACCTTTTGAGATTGAAGCAGGAGCACCTCAAATTAAATCTACTACGATTAGTGGTGGTTCAGGTCAAGGAACAAGTAGTAGTACTGTAGGTCCATCAATCCCAGCCAATACCAATGCTGTTGGAAATGATAATGATCAAGCGCCTAGCAATGGAGCCAACGCTTCTTCATCAGGTCCGTCAGCTTCTGGCACTGCTCCTAGTTCTGGATCAACCGGACAAAACACACAACAGCCTCCACAGGCTGGATCAAATCAGCCACCAGCAGCAGATCCAGCAATAAATACCGATGGTTCTCAGGTTAGTACTAAAGGAAATCAAGAACAAACAAAAGATAAAGCAAAAGCAGCAGACAAGTCTTCTCCTGAAGACAAAAAAGACCCTGAGAAAAGTGCCAATGAAAATACTGAAGTTAAGAAAGAAGGTGAACAAGCTGCTGCAGGCGAAACAGACAAGATAAATAAGGAACAACAATCAAAGACTGAGGCCGCAGCTAAAGATTCTGATCCAGAAAAAGCTGCACAATCACAGGCAAAAACTAACCCCGTAGCTGCTAATGCTAATCCAGCTCAGCAAACTGAGAATAAGCCTGTTTTGCCCAACCCTGCTCAGGCTAGAGCCGGGGCAGGTCGCCGCAATCCACTAAGAACTAATACTAAGCCTACATCGACTGGCCAATCAATTAGTAAGCCACCGAGTGCCATTGCTCCAAACTCAGGTAATACCGCTAAACCATCGACTGCTCCTACTGGTGGCACTTCCTTTGCCAATAAAGCGCAGGATCAAATGCGCAAAATGGCTGATCGCCAATCAGCAGATGAAAAGAGTGGCAAAGTAGAGTCTGATAAAATGACTCAGGGCCCAGGAATAGATGCTAAAAAAAGTGGCTCTATCACTTCGCAAGTAGCTGATTCAGCCAATGTCGAAAAGAAAGTAGCTGAGGGGGCTGCTAGACG
>CAZERA010000001.1:309477-478532 GCA_964514565.1 uncultured Candidatus Peribacteria bacterium
TGCTGGTGGCTTAGGTGCAAGTAAAGGAACTCAACAGAATATTACTGTGAGTCTGATTACCCTTATCAATATCGTCTTCTTAGTATTGGAAGTTTTGTCTGGTATCGGTGTTTTGATGTTTATTCTCCATGTAATTCTTTTTCTGTATTGGCTTTTTACAGAAGATCGTTGGAAGCACTCATGGATGGCTGCCGCTGCAGTTTTTCTGATGCCATTTTTGAGTGTGTTTGGCATTATTGCTGGTTTTTGTATTGCGATCATGGGGACAGCCTTTATTGCTTGTCACCAAATGGCAGAATCAATTCCGGCTGGTATCCCTATCAATGTAGTCACTAGTATCGGTAGCATCTTTGGTGCTAATACCGGTCCGTTTGCACAGGTGTGTGACTTAATCAATGTGCACTCTGCCGGTATAGGAGGAGTGAGCCGGCCACACACAGCTGCCCCTGCTACTACTGGCGGGGCCACTCATGCTGTGGGTACTATCAATGGACAAGTGGTATTGGTAGATGATAACGGTCAGACCCTGACGCCTGTGATCGAAGGTACCCAATTAGTGCATCCTCAACCCCTATCAGCTGAATTAGCAACTCAAGCCAATCAAGCTGGATATGTTAGCCCTGCTAGTTGTAAATTGGGTGAGATTCCTTATAGCAATGAAATCATTAGTCGAAATGTTCTGCTTGATAATGGCCAAACAAAATTAGTTGCTTTCCCAATTCACAAGACTATCGACTGTATTCAAAATGATCCCACTAAGCTCAGTGTGCGCTCAGTGCAGCTAGGCAAAGTAGTGCGTAGAGTAGAAGAAGATACGGTGCTAGGTAAGTATGTCACTGTCGAATATCCCAATGGTCTTCGCGTCTCTTATTATCACCTAGACGCTATTCCAGATACGATAGCCTTGGGTAGTGTCGTGAATGCCGGACAATCAGTCGGTACTATGGGAAAAACTGGTCAAATCAGCTTCACCGGCACCCAAATGCTCTTCGAACTCAAAGACGCCGATGGTAACTGGCAAGTCTTCAACCCAGTCCGAGACACCGCCGACACAAGTATTCTAACTATTTTCCCCTGCGCAGGAGACATCAGCACTAAATGTTTACTACAGTAACTTCATAGTTTCCCAACCTCTGCCCTCGTACCTCTGAACTCTGACCTATCTTTGATCTCCTCCCCAGAGCTGTGTTATTGTGCTCTCGTAATTAAGCGTTTTTTCTATGGCTTCCACTACTTCAACTCCATCACAAAAAGAGATCCCTGCAGCTGTTTGGGTTGCTTTACCTGTACTGATTGCGGTGCTTGTATTTGGTTATTTCCGTTTTCTTTCACCTGGAGATTTGACTGCATTTGCTCAATGTCTCAATGAAAAGAAAGCAATATTTTACGGCTCTAGTACTTGTCCTCACTGTGCAGCCCAAAAGCGTGATTTTGGTAAGGCTTTTCAATATGTGCACTATGTAGAGTGTAATGCGAATGGCCAATTGGCTGATGTTTGTAAAAATGAGGGAATCGATAGCTTCCCAACATGGAAATTTGATGGAAAGGATGCTACTACTGGTCGCCAAGATTTGACGATCTTAGCTGACAAGACTGGCTGTAAGTTGCCTGAAAAAGGCGTAGTCCAAGAAGGTTCTGATATTGTAAGACCTGGTAGTACTGATCAAGCTGAAGTGACCAAGGTAAATCCTACTACTAGCTCTAGTCCAGCGCCTACCCCTACAGCTACAGCAACCAAATAATTGCTTTTTATGTGGAGAAGAATGATGGGAGCTGCAGTTGCAGTACTAGTATACGGCATCGTCAGCTCCATCGTGGTAGCGATGGCTCAGGGCTATACCTGGGATCGTAACCAACAAAAGGTGGTGATGACCAGTGTCTTGGAAGTCAACTCTTTTCCCACTGGTGCTCAAGTGAGTGTTGATGGTCAAGCCTTGAAACAACTGACTCCACTTTCTATTGCTCAGACTCCTGGTGCGTATCAAGTGGATGTGACCAAGGACGGCTATTATCCTTGGCAGTTTTCTACTTTGCTTGCTCCTCAGCTGCTTACCCAAATTCCGCAGGTACCTTTATTCCCTCAATCGAATTTGTTTCACTCCTTAGCTTTGAGTGATTCAGTAAGCAAAGTAGTCATTTTTGATAATGGTTTATTATTGGTGACCCAAAGTGAAAAAGCTTTGCACTGGTGGCAAGAAAAGGATGGTCAACTCAAAGAAATTTTTACAGTGCCAGTATCGGTTGATGTGAAGTACACCTGCCAAGCCGATGGGCCAGTGTGTTTACTGGTCAATGATGATCGTGCTTATTTATTGGATTTGGCGATGTTGCGAATGCAATATGTAGAGGGGAGACCTTTGCTTTACGATCAACACACCTTTTTCCAATTCCATGATAGTTATTATCTGCTAACCAAGCAGGCCAACTCAGTAATTTTACAGAAAATTGGTACTACCATTACTAGTCAAACCTTTTTGGCTGATGCCGATGCATTTACACTCTCTGATAATGCCGTATTTTTTGTGCAAGATGGCATTGTGTGGGAACAATCTTTGATTACTAGTATTAGTAAAAAGGTGACTAGCCTTAGCAATAAAAAACTCAAAATTAAATCGATTTATGCTGATGCGCATAATCTGATTTGGCAAACAACTGAGGGGGCAGTGACTGTGTGGGATCGAGAAAAAGCTAAATCAATTGGGGCATGGGATAATGCTCAATTGACTCGCCATGATGACTTTGTTGCTATCACTAGTGGGGCAAAGGCTTGGGTAGTAACTAAAGACGGTTCAGAAGTTACCTTCCTTGGGCAGATGGCTGATACGGTGTTGGATGTACAACCCTATACCACTGCATCTTGGCTAGTGACTCTGCCAGCAGGAGATTATGTACTGACTATGAAAGAGCCACAGATCCAAAATGCTTTTCATGCTCCTTATAGTGAAGTACATGTAATGGCAAATCAGACTGTAGTTACTGTCAACCAAAGCAAACTCTACTATTACAGTTTCCCTACTAAATCTTGGTTTGGTCCCAATCAGTAAGCTTTAACTACTGACTAAGTTGCTTGGTGCTGCGATCACTCCACTGGTGGGAGCTGTATTCGTGGCAGGATCTGGGTAAATTTGTTTAGAGCGTATAATCAAGCGGTTGAGTGATGTACCGACTGGAGTACATGTCATCAAGGTCATGATCGAAGGATATTCATTGCCACTTTGTTGTAGTACCCATGTCTCGCTAGGGGACACTACTTTGATGTCATATGCTTGGTAGATATATTTCTGACCTTCCCAATAAACGGTCACTTTATCTCCGACCACTATTTCATTGAGTAGGGCAAATACATTGTTGTAGTCACCTTTAATCCATACATAGTTTGAGCTATGACCAGTAAAGAAGGCATTGCCAGTTTCGCCCGGATTAGCTGTGCCAGGATAGTGCACGATGCCTTTGAGTAACGATGCTTGGATATCTTTTTCTAAGCCAGCATAGTCACCATCAATCAGTTTTGTATCAGGCACCGTGACTACTGGCACATTCTTGCCAATTTTGCCAATCACCACTCGATTGTCACTAGGTGCTACTTCGAAGTTGTTGTAATTGATCACTTCTTGGCGAGTGGAAAAGCTTTCTTCTACGCTATTGCTAGTCGCAGCTTCTGCCACTTGCGTAGTGCTGATGCCAGCATTATTCGGTGTCTTTTGTAAATTCTTGAGGATTTCTTGTTGAGGATTTTTGATCGCCAATTGTTTCTCTCTGAAGTAGTCGTATTGTTGCTTATATGCTGGAAAGTTGATACTGATTTGGATGACACCAAAGATCAGCGCTGTAGTGACTACGAAGCGGGTCAGTGACTTACCTGCCCCCCATAGTTTACGTGGTAGACTGATAGGTAAAGGAGAAAGGGCTATTTCAGCGCTGCCGCTTCGATAGCCTAGATTATTGATAATCAGATCTCCCTCAGATAGGGCGTTTTGAGCAAAATATTGACGTAGGTCCATAAAAGAAATTCATTCCTTTTAGTATACCTCAATCATGTATTTTTCTCAATGCGTGGTTATACATTCATGATTGAGACCAAAATCATTGGTTGACGTTCGGTCTTCTTGAACAAGAATTGGCTAACTGTGCTTTGAATCATGCCTTTCAGCTCGTTCACATTCGTGCTGTAGAGTCTCTTGCCATGTTGGGTAAACAGATCAGTGACAACTGCCTTTGCTTCGTTGCTAAGGACGTCTGCACCACGTACATAAATAAATCCTTTGGACATGATGTCTGGTTGACCAATTAGGTCACCTTGTTTAGAAACTGCGAGGTTGATGATGAAAATACCTTCTTCAGACATTTCATGACGCTCTGTAATCACAGATTCGCTTACATCACCCATTCCAAGTCCATCAATAGCAATTAAGCCATGAGGTGCTTTTTCTCTCTGACGGATCACTTTACCTTGGGTATCAAAGTCTAAAATTGTTCCATTATCAGGAATAATAGTGGTTTGTTCTGTGAACCCTACCTTAGCTGCAATCTCAGCATGCTTACAAAGCAAGTAATGGTTACCTTCGATTGGAATAAAGTATTTAGGTTTGAGGATACGGAGCAAGATTTGAGTATCTTGTTCTTTGGCATGTCCACCAGCATGAATTTCCATCATACGGTAGTTGATGGCTTTAGCTCCTAGACGATACAGTCTGTCCATGAGTTGGCCGACACTTTGTTCATTACCAGGAATGATTGAAGATGAGAACACTACTGTGTCACCCTTTTGAATCTGGATGAAGCGATGTTCACCGAGTGCTGCACGCATCAATGCTGCGTTCTTTTCTCCTTGAGCACCAGTCAAAATAATAGTGACTTGATCAGGGCGAAGTCTATTTGCTTCTTGAATAGTGATGAGAGTGTGAGGAGCGACTTTCATGTATTTGAGATTGCGAGCAATCAATACATTGTTGGTCATAGTTCGTCCCATCAGGACCACTTTGCGGCCGTATTGTTCAGCAAGACCGATTAGTTGTTGTACACGGCTTAGGTTAGAAGCAAATGTACCGACAATAATACGTTGTTTTGCTTTGAAGAAAATGCTGTCGAGCGGGTCTTTGACTGCACTTTCAGACATTTGAAGACCGACTTGGTAGGCATTGGTACTATCACAGAATGCTGCCAGTACGCCTGCTGCTCCGATCCGAGTCACTTTGACGAAATCAAATACTTCATCATTGACTGGATTGAGATCGATTTTCCAATCGCCAGTGTGGACGATGTTACCTACTGGTGTACCGATTACTACACCGACCGCATCTGGAATACTGTGATTGACG
Source organism: uncultured Candidatus Peribacteria bacterium (assembly GCA_964514565.1). GTDB lineage: Bacteria > Patescibacteriota > Gracilibacteria > RBG-16-42-10 > RBG-16-42-10 > JAGNZB01. Next base: position 314,796 of record CAZERA010000001.1, read on the forward strand.
CGGAAGAAGTCGATAGTAAATGGGCCGATCTTGATAGTGTCTTCTGGTCTAATGATCTGAAGATTGAGGCGTTGTTTGCTTTCTTCTTGACGCTTTTGAATAAGCGCGCCAGTCAGAGGAGTACAATACACTGGTATCTGGAGACCGAGTTTTGGCATTACATGAGGGATACCACCAATATGATCTAAGTGACCATGAGTAATGATGACACCTTTGATGTTTTTTTCCTTACCACGGAAATAGCTATAATCAGCTACAGCATAGTCGATACCATGCATATTCTCGTCAGGGAATTGGAGACCCATGTCTACAATGATGGCACTATCACCATATTCAAAGGCGATAGAGTTTTTGCCTACCTCTTCTAGACCACCCAGTGTAATAACACGTAATTGGTTTTGAGCCAAAGGAGGCACTGGTTTAGCATTGGTTTCTTGTACAAATGCAGGGCGCTGTGGCATTGGTCGGCGTTGGCCGTGACCATGTTGTTGGCGTGGCTGGAAGTGCTGTTTTGGTCCATTTTGTGGTGGACGTTGGTTAGGATTTTGATTTGGATTGTGTGGTTGGGGAGCTCGAGGCGCTTGAGGTCGTTGTTGTTGTGGAGCTTGAACTGGGCGACTCTGCTGAGGATTTTTAGGAGGCAGCGGAGCAGGAGGATTGGAGTTTTGTGGTTGGCTAGAATCCGGTTTTTTAGGATCCTTCAACCAAGATGTGAATAAATTCATAAATGAAATAAAAAAGTAAACAATATAAAATAAATAGAAAAAACGATAACGAACAATAACAATAAATAAAGGTGGAATAATGACTTGCTGATCAGCAGGAGAAGATAGCTGTCAGGTGGTCTTGGTCGGGGGAGTAAATGATTAGGGGATAAAATAAAAACATGCGTGTGCTGGATGGCACACTTTGTAGCTAAAACGAGGAATAAAGATCGAAACTCTTAGTCATGATGTGCTGTCTCTGTGTTTGTTTGAAAATAACCAGATCGTTTTTAGTATAGCACGAACTTAAGCGAACTTACAAACCTAAAGAAGGTGGTTTAAGGACAAGAAAAGCATGCAGATCAGCAAGGAATCTTATTTTTTTGCAGCACAAAAATACTAAAAATACTGATCTTTTGTGCATGAAAGAATTGCGGATACTTTTTGATAAACTGGTCAGCTGGGTAGGGCTCAAACATATCCGTCATTACTAACCCAGCTTGATGAAAGTGATGCAAGTAAGTACTGAGCGTGCGATGATAGTAGTTTGTAGCTGGTATTAGTGGTCCAAAAGATTGTTTCAATGTGGGGGAGGGAACTTGGAAATAGTTATTGAGATGAAAATATGACCATGCTTGCTTAATTCGTCCTTTTATCCCTCGGCGAAATTTACCTACCGGTGGTGTAAAACAAGGGTGGAGGACAGAAAATAAAATTTGACCAGTTGGTTTTATTAACCTTCTGGTCTCTGCCAAGATAGTTTCAATATTTTTCATGTCCATTAGGACTAGATTGGCTACAATACAATCATATTTGCCGTCAGCATAAGGCAGGGCCATATTTCCGTCATGGACGATGTATTTGATGCCTGAGTGAGCAAAATATTGTTGGGCAATGCCAACCATCGCTTGATTGTCGAATGCATCAACCTCCGCCCCTTTTTGAGCAAGGTGATAAGCAAAGAATCCGTTGCCACATCCAATGTCTAATACTCTTTTTCCCTGCAAGGGCGACATGGTTTCCCATAGGATTGGATAAAGGAGCTCGGTGCGTAATTTGTCTGCTGGGCTATCTACAAATTGGTGATAGTGATCGGCGATTTCGCTCCAGGTATCCATAATAAGGTATAATATATCTGTGCGTACTCTAATCGCCCTTCATTACTTCATCAACAATATGCATATTTATTTAGGTTATGACCATGCTGGCCGGTCGCTACGAGATGCAGTGATTTCAGCTATAGAGACTTTGGGTGGGACTGTGACTGATCTTGGGTCAGAAGGAGATTTAAATGATGATTATCCAGATTTTGCTTTTGCTGTGGCCAAGAGGGTAGCTGAAGATCCATCTGCAAAAGGTATTCTGATGTGTGGTACAGGTGCTGGTATGGCTATTGCTGCTAATAAAATCCCGGGTATTCGTGCCGCTACAGCAGATACTGAACTAGTAGCTCAAATGATTCGCGCAGATAATGATGCCAATATATTAGCTCTAGCTGGACGAATACTTTCTCCTGAGTTGGCTCAGAAAGTTGTTACTATGTTTTTGAATACTCCCTTCGAGGGAGGTAGACACCAGCGTCGTGTCAGTAAAATTATGACTTTAGAAGATCAGACAATCCTTTAATAACGATTAGCATGCCGTTACTTTCCGCCTCATTATTGGCAGCAAACTCTATTAATCTTTCACAGGAGTTACGTAGCATTGAAGGCCTAGTACAAAGTCTACATCTCGATATCATGGATGGTAAAGCAGTGCCAACTACTGGTTTAGCTTTAGATGCTATTAAGTTGTTACCTGATGGCTGGAAGAAAGAAGCTCACCTTATGGTCATTGACCCGGCTATGATAATCAATAACCTGAAAGATATAGGTATTGATGTGTTTTATGTTGGATTAGACGCTTGGGGGAAAAAAGAGTCTCTTCCTCATATTGCTGGCAAGTTAGGTCTGGTCCTAAACCCCAGCGACTTAATTACTGAAAATAGTAGTAGCATACAATTCGCTACAATTATTCTCATCATGGGAGTGGTGCCTGGTTGGTCGGGACATGAAATGCTTGAAGGTACAATCGAGCGTGTTCGGCAGGTAAGAGCCCTTTGTCCACAAGCACAAATAGTAGTAGATGGCGGAGTTAATGAGAAAAATGCTCAGGCTTTGGTGGAAGCTGGTGCTGACAAATTGGTGATAGGATCATATTTGTTTAAAGCTACAGACCGCATGGCTGCAGTGTCTTTACTGATAGGAGCATTTAATAAGTTATAGATAATAATTCGGTGAAAATAGTATTGGTAATGTAGTGAATTAAACTTTTCACTATTCATTATTCATTTTTCATTTTTTTGTTATACTCCCATCGTCTTTTACCAGTTCTTATGTCTACTAAAAACGATTCGAAGATTGAACGGATGCGTCATAGTGCTGCCCATGTTCTCGCTATGGCTGTGATGGAAATGTTTCCCGATGCGAAGCTAGCTATTGGCCCTACTGTAGAAAATGGCTTCTATTACGATGTTGATTTACCTCGTACTTTGATTCCGGAAGATCTGCCTCTACTGGAGGAGAAGATGAAGAAGTATATCAAAATGGATCTGCCATTTGATCATTATGATGAACCAAAAGCCAAAGCTGTAGAATTTTTGAAGAGAATCAATCAAAGCTACAAAGTAGAAATGGCTGAAGATTTGGATGTGACGGAGATTTCTTTTTATAAGAATGGTTCAGCATTTGTGGATATGTGTGAAGGGCCTCATTTGGCTCGTACTGGAGAGATGGGGGCTTTCAAACTGACCAAGATTGCCGGTGCTTATTGGCGTGGTGATGAGAAGAACAAAATGTTGCAACGTATTTATGGGTTGTGTTTTGAGACTCAAGCTGAGCTTGATGCTTTTATGCATCAACAAGAAGAAGCAAAGAAACGTGACCACCGCATGCTTGGTCAAAAGTTGAAGTTGTTTACGGTTTCTAATCTAATCGGTGCTGGATTACCTTTGCTCCAACCCAAAGGTATGATTTTGCGTAAAGAGCTAGAGGATTATTTATGGGAACTTCATAAAGACAAGGGCTATCTACGAGTATGGACTCCTCATATTGCCAAGGAAGATCTCTATGTCACTTCAGGACATGCTGCTAAATTTGGTGATGAATTATTTAGAGTAAAGGGCAAAGAGGAAAACTTCATTATGAAGCCAATGAACTGTCCTCATCATATGCAGATATTTGCCGACAATCAGTTCTCATATCGCGATATGCCTATTCGTTATTTTGAACCAGCTACCGTTTATCGTGATGAAAAGTCTGGTCAATTAGGTGGTCTCACTCGTGTCCGTGCTATTACCCAAGATGATGGACATTTATTCTGTCGTGTTACTCAAATCCATCAAGAAATTAAGACTATTGTAGGTATTATCAAAGAGTTTTATACCACGATGGGTTTACTTGATGGTTATTGGGTACGTCTATCTATTCGTGACGAGAAAAAAGAAAACTATCTTGGTTCTGATGAGGTGTGGGATACAGCTGAAGCAGCTCTCAAATCAGTCTGTGAAGAAGAAAATCTCCCTTACCGTATTGGTAAAGGCGAAGCAGCTTTTTATGGTCCCAAATTAGACTTCATGTTCAAAGATGCGATCGGTCGTGAGTGGCAATTGGCTACGATTCAATGTGATTTCAACTTACCCAATCGCTTTGAGTTGTCTTATACCAATGAAGACGGTCAAAAGGAACGTCCAGTCGTGATCCATCGCGCTATTTGTGGTTCATTTGAACGTTTCATGGGTATTATGATCGAACACTTTGCTGGTGCTTTCCCTACTTGGCTTGCTCCAGTGCAAATTCAAATGATTCCAATTGCGGAAAATCATCAAACTTTTGCATTTGAATTAGCAACAAAATGGAGAGCAAAAGGAGTCCGGGTGCATATTGATGATCGCAATGAGAGCTTAGGTAAGCGTATTCGTGAGTCAGAGCAAGACAAGGTGCCTTATATGTTGGTGCTTGGAGATAAAGAAATTGCTGCAGCTTCAGTGGCTGTTCGTAACTTCCACACCAAAGAGCAAAAGGTGGTGACTATTGTTGATTTTGAGACCACGCTCATGGCGGAAATTAGTAGTCGTGCTTTATCTCTAACAGTTTAGGGTTGTTGACTAATCTTATATTGTTTTGTAATATCAAATCTTTAATTTTATTTAATGGCTAAACAGTCATTTATTGAACATAAACCCGTTTTAGAATCTGCTCTTCTCAGCCTTGCCGTAAGAGGCCTACAGTCTGATAAAATCGAGGGTGAGGCTTTGAGAAAAGGCATGCGTACTGAGGTCTCTGCTATTGTAAACAAGACCCCGTTTGGCATGTTCAATGGTATGTTTAAAGCGTTTTTCTATGATCCATATAGGGCCATCAAATATAATCTTCGTGGCGGACTTGGAATTGTTCCTATGGTTTTAGGCGAATTACCTATTTATGAAGGTGATGATGAAGAATTAAAAGTATTTAAACGGGAGTTTCGGGTACAAGTTTTGGCTGCTCAGTTGGGATCTCGCAGAGCAATTGAATGGTTGCTAGATGTTCAAGCTAAAGCAACTCACCAGTAAGAAAGGATAAGTTTTTATTATCGGTCAAAAGCACTTGGTTTGCATATACATGCGATCTGAGTGCTTTTAGTAATGTGTGATAAAAATATCTCCTGTCAATTTCGGGGTGGTGAGTGGTGAGTAGAAACTCACCTTTTGAGTTGGTATGTTGAAGATGCTTTCTGATCAGAAGCGCGAACATTACTTTTAATTACATGCTTATGTTTTATCCAATTGCTCGTGCTACCAATGTTATCAAGAACACCACCAAAGTAGTGAAAGAACAACGCATGGCTCGTCGCCAAGCGAAAGAATTTCGATCTTGGTTGGCTAAGCCTTACTTATTTTCTCTTTCACAATAAAGTTTTGAAATAGTGCGTCTTCATTCTTAACTTTTATATTTATGCGTTCTACTGCCTACATGCATGCTCCTTTCTTTCAAAATGCTTGGGAACAAACTCCAACTGAAACCATCAAGAAATCAAAAATAGTACTAGGAAATGTGGGAAAGAAATTGTTGTTGGGATCACTCGTCCTGGCTGGTATCTGTGTGTTAGTACAATTATGGGGAAGCTGGGAATGTGTGAATGATACTTGTATTCAAAAAGAAATTGATGGTCTGCGTACTGAAAAAGATGCTTATCAAGGTAAAATCAATGACCTCAATACGAATATTAATAACCTTAAAAAAGGTTTTAGTGCTGGCTATGTGATTGAACAAATTCAAACTCAACATTTGCAAAATGTGCATCCTGATATTCTGAGTTATGCCGAACTCATCCCTGCTACTACGGCAGGGGTGAGTCCTCCTACTCCGGCAGAGCAGGGGAGATTGACCGCATATTTAGCCAGTAAGGGAGCTCCCTATGCCAACGAAGATATCTTGAACCATTGTGTGCAAGCACAAGTATCCAGAATGCAGTGCTATATGTTGGTAGCTATCTCAGGGTCTGAAAGTAGTTTTGGCACCCAGTTTCGCAAGAAAGATGCATCAGGTGCGATCGTAGTTGCCAATAGTGAGGGGCAACAAAAGTATAATCCTGTCGGCCTTAAAGGTGGTGGAGTGTCCTATCCTACTCCCGATGGTTTTTACATTCGCCCTTTTCAATCTTGGGAAGACTTTTGGCACCAATACCCACAGATTATGAAGCAGGGCTACTTTAGTCGTGGTGGTAATACATTGGCTTCGATTTCTAAGTGTTATGTAGCTGGGGATTGTGTCTCGATCAAGTCTAGTTGGGTCAATCGTTCAGAACAGTTTTTACGTGAGATCTTGGTAGCCATGGCTCCTGAAAATACTGCTTAAATCGTCTTTCATGATCGTCGAATACTAGGCTCATCCCAGCGGGAGTTGAGCCTTTTTTAGTGGCATATACTAAAAAAGACAGCCTTGTGAGCTGCCTTTTCTGTTCGCTTATGTACCTCGCGATTACTTACTACGACCTGCTTTCTTCATCATAGTTGGTTTGCGCGCAACCACTTTATTGTGTGTCTTTTGAGTAGAAACACGTGGATTATTCTTTGGAATAGTAGTACTCACTTTCTTAGTGGTTTTCTTGGTAGTAGGCTCAGCTGTTTTTTCTTCTTTAGAAGAAACGAGACTTACTTTTGGAGTGGCTAAACTAAAACCTGGTTGGTTGAAGCTCATACCTGCCATGCCGTACTTGTTTGATTGAGGTTTTTTTGCCATACGAATATTTATGATGACTTGATTATAGCACAGCTCCTCAAGGAAACTATACAAATTGATTAGGAAGCTTTCTTTTTTGCTGGTTTACTCTTACTCACTTTCTTGCGTGATTTTGTCGCTGTACTTTTTCCTTTTCCTTGCTTGGCAGCTAACAAATCCAAGGCTTCTTCTAAAGTAATATCTTCAGGTGTGCTGTCTTTGGGCACACTAGCAAACACTTTTGATCCATCGGTAATATATGGTCCAAAACGTCCGGCCATTACTTTGACTGGTTTCTTGGTAGTAGGGCTCAGTCCCAATTCCTTGAGCGCTTGGCTACCAGCTCGGCCTGCTTTCTTTTCAGTCTGAAGCAAGGTGATGGCATCGGTGATGCTCACGGTTAGGAGGTCTTGGTCAGTGGTAATAGAGCGGAAATTGCTACCATGTTTTACATAAGGACCAAATCGTCCCATGCCCACACTGACATCTTGGTCTTGGTACTGCCCAATCACTTTTGGTAAGGCCAATAGTTGTAATGCTTCTTCCAAAGTAGGTGGATTGTGTAGTGATGGTGATACTGGCGTTTGTTTAGGACCAAAAGCAGTGGATACCTTCTTTGCTTTTTCTTTACCTTGGTCTTCACCTAGCTGTAAGTATGGACCAAAGCGGCCGTTGCGGAGAGTAATCGACAACTCCGTTTTGGGATCTAGACCAATCACAGCATTTTCAGCTGTCTTGCCATCGAGTGTCTTGGCATTTTTACAATCAGGATAGCGAGAACATGACAAGAATTTACCAAATCTGCTGAGTTTGATCACCATTGGTGATCCACACACATCACAGATCTCGTCAGTTTGTTCACTAACCACGTCGGCTTTATCAATATGTTCTTTTTTGTCAGCAATTTCTTGATGCAGTGGTTTGTAATATTCACCCACGACGGTAGTCCATTTCTGTTTGCCCTCTGCTATCTGATCTAGCTTTTCTTCCATCTCAGCAGTGAAATGCACATTGATGTACTGATCAAAGAACTTTACTAAAAAGTCATTGACCACTTCCGCTGTATCAGTAGGTGCTAATGTTTTTCCTTCTTTTTCTACATAGCCACGCGCAACAATGGTGGAAATGGTTGGTGCATAGGTACTTGGGCGACCAATTCCTTCTTGTTCTAGCTTCTTGACTAAGCTGGACTCGGTGTACCGTGCTGGTGGTTTGGTGAAGTGTTGCTCTGGCAATAATTTGCTTAAGCTTACCGTTTCACCATTTTTCACCGGAGGTAAAATACTTTCTTCGTCAGATTCTTTGGCATCTTCAGCATCAAAGTCCTCAGTATATACCTTGATAAAGCCTGGGAATGTAATGACCTGACCTGTAGTATGAAATGTGTATTTATGACTAGCAGCAGCTACCTGGACATCAGCACTTACTTGTTTGATCTTGGCTTCAGCCATCTGACAAGCTACTGTTCTCTGCCAAATTAAGCGATATAACGCGAGCTGATCACCACGCAAAATATTCATTTCATCCACTTTGTCTGGAGTCAGTTGTACCTGTACAGGACGAATAGCTTCATGTGCTTCTTGAGCTGACTTTTTGCTCTTGAAATAGCGGATCTCAGCGGGCAAGAAGTTGGCACCGTAGTTTTTAGTGATTAGTTCTCGAATATCTTTCAATGCACTTTGGGCCAGATTGACTGAATCTGTACGCATATAGCTGATCAAACCCATACGGCCTTGAGGAAGGTCAACACCTTCATAAAGTTGTTGGGCGACGGCCATAGTTTGTTTCACTGAAAAACCTAGTTTGCGAGATGCTTCTTGTTGAAGCGTTGAGGTAATAAATGGTGGAGCTGGATAGCGGTTCTTTTCTTTTTCAGTTACATGTTCCACTAAACCGTCATAAGGCAAATTGTGTAATGAAGCTAAAATCGCATCACTATCTGCCTGCACTTTCATGCTCAATTTCTCGCCATCTAAATGACTAAGAATTGCTTGGAAGTTCGCTTTTGCTGCTGTGTGAAATTGACCGGTAATACTCCAGCTTTCTTGCGCAATAAAGGCACGGATCTCACGTTCACGTTCTACAATGAGACGTACGGCTACTGACTGGACACGTCCAGCTGATAATCCATAACGGATCTTTTGCCAGAGCAGAGGAGATAGCTCATAACCCACTATACGATCGAGGATACGACGAGCTTGTTGGGCGTCCACTAAATCAATATTGATCTCAGTGGGGTGTTTGAGCGCGTCTAAAATTGCCTCCTTGGTGATTTCATGAAAAGCGACACGATGCACACTTTGGCTCTTTTTGATGGGAAGTGCTTGGGTCAGATGCCAGCCAATTGCCTCTCCTTCACGATCCGGATCTGTTGCGATCCACACGGTTTCAGCTGTTTTTAGTTGTTCTTTTAAATCTTTGACTGCTTTTTGGGTACGCAATTCCTTCGACACTACATAGGTAGGTTCAAAATTATTGGCAGGATCGACCCCGAGTTTTGATTTAGGTAAATCACGGATATGACCAAAAGAGGCGCGGACCACATATTCTTTGCCTAAATATTTACTAATAGTCTGTGCTTTTGCTGGTGATTCTACAATGACAAGATTTTTGGCCATGAGAAATAAAGAGCGATTACTCCATGTATATAAAGGGATTTTTTTAAAAAAGCAAATGAGTAAGATGAAAAGAATCAGCTAAAAAGGGCAATATCCTTACTAATATTGCTTGATTTTTTCTTTCCCGAAAATACCTAATCAGTTCTGATTAGGCCAACGGTAAACTCTTTCCGATAAGCGGAATAATGGGACGCACGATGGGGCTCGAACCCACGACCCTCAGGACCACAACCTGATGCTCTAACCAACTGAGCTACGTGCGTCATATACAGAGCGCTGGCAAATTAATATGTTTGGCTCACTTTGTAAAGCTTGTTCCTGCTAGACAAGCTCAGGTGAGTTTCCTACTATCATCGTGTCTTAAATAGTACTTATGATTCAGCGCTGGTCTCGATGGGCGGTAGTTCTGGTTCTTGCTTTTAGCCAGATTGCTACAGTTCATGCTGCGACTAATTTTCCTGATGTACCTGTCTCACATCCTGACTACCAAGCGATTCAGTACCTGCGTGACCGTCTGATTATCAATGGTTATCCAGATGGATTATTTCGTCCTGGTGGCGTAGTCACTCGCGCAGAGATTCTTAAAATCGCGGCCAATGGTGCCAGTATCGCTACCAATAGTTTTGCTACGCAAGCGCCTACTTTCCCAGATGTCGCTGCCAATCATCCATTGAAACAGTTTATCAACTGGGCCCAAGCAACTGGTGCTGTCAAAGGATATGCTGATGGCACTTTTAGACCAGAGGCTGTAGTGACTAGAGGTGAGGCGGCTAAGATCTTGCTTAAGATCAACAACCTCATGCCTGATCCTCCCAGCAACTATTATTTCTTAGATGTACCACAGACCTTAGATATAGCTCCCTATATTTATTTTTCAGTACTCAAGAATTTAGTAAGTGCCAATGGCAATCGTTATGGGACTGGTCTGGGTATGAAGCGAGCAGATGTAGCTGAAATGATGTATCGCATCCTCATTATCAAACAAAATAATTATGCCCCCTTCGGTGGTAGTACATCCAATCCCTCTCCTGCGCCAGCTCCTGCTACTACTACAACACCAGCCAAAACTGTAAATATCTCAATTCAAGGCTTTCGTTATAACCCACCAGCCCTTACTGTAAATCTAGGTGATACAGTGGTATGGAAAAACATGGATACTGCACCACATACTGTCACTACCCAGTCCGGTGCACCAATCGGTTTTGATTCAGGTACATTGGGTCAAGGTCAAACCTTCTCATATACCTTTAATCAATCTGGTACCTACAATTACCATTGTACTTTCCATACTGAGATGAATGGATCAATACTAGTACAATAAATATTATCAATATGATTGAAGCTAAAATTTTACAAGGATTTGCTGATTATCTGCCGCAACAAATGTATTTGCGTCGTTATCTGATGGACACTTGGCGTCGTACCTTTGAGTCATTTGGCTACGGAGAGTTAGATACTCCTGCTTTGGAACATGAGGAGATTTTCTTGGGTAAGATGGGAGAAGATGAGAAGTTGATGTATCGCTTTGAAGACAATGGTGGTCGCAAAGTCACTTTGCGTTCAGACCAAACGGTTCCACTTGCTCGTGTAGTGGTGCAGCATCAGAATGAAATTAAGTTTCCATTCAAACGCTATCAGATCGCTAAGGTATGGAGAGCGGACGCTCCTCGCAAAGGGAGAGAACGCGAATTTTATCAATGTGATGCTGATATAGTAGGTACTACTCATCCTGTAGCTGATGCTGAAATCCTTACACTGCTTTACACAGGGATGAAGACTTTTGGTTTTGATGATTTTGTCCTCAATATCAATCACCGTGGTATCCTGAAAGGAATAGTGAGCTATGCCGGTATTCCTGAAGAGCTGCACACTGTAGCACTAAGAACTATCGATAAGTTTGATAAAATTGGTATCGATGGAGTGGCCAAAGAATGTGCTGATAAAGGTATTGCTGCTGACGCAATTGAGTTATTGAAAGAGTTTTTACAATGGCAAGGAACTGATCTAAATAAAACAATTGATTGGCTAAAAGAAAAGTTGGCTCAATTTGAACCAGCTATGAGTGGTATTGAGAATTTACAAAAAATCACTGCTTTGGCTATTGCTGCAGGAGTTAACCAAAGCAATATTTTACTTAATATTAATCTTGTGCGCGGTCAGGATTATTATACTGGGATTATTTTTGAGTTGACGTTACCTTTATTCGGTAAGACTTCACTTGCGGGTGGCGGGAGGTTTGACCGTCTTGCTAGTTCATTTGGTGACCGTGATTTGCCTGGAGTAGGCGTTGGTGTAGGACTAGAGACTTTTTATCTTTTATTTCAGACCCATCCTTTGGCATTTCCTAAAATCGCACCGGAGATTTTACTCGTTGCCTTCAATGACGAACTTCTGGCCCAAGTCACCAGTATTGCTACCGATCTTCGTGCCATTGGTAAACGAGTAATGGTATATCCGGGTGGGGCTGAAAAGATGGGAAAACAGCTGAAGTATGCTAATGATCTCCAGTTTCCTTTTGTACTGATTCTGGGCCCAGATGAAGCTAAAGAGGGGAAGATTCAGCTCAAAGATATGCGTTCAGGTGCTTCTCAGACTCTCAAAATTGATGAGTTGGTTAGCAAGCTCAGTGTGATGAGTTAGTGCAAATTCCCATAGACAACAATAGAGCAGAGCGGTAGAGTAGAGCCGCTCTTTCTATTCTCTTTTTAATTATGTTTCGTACCCATTTTTCTTCTCAATTATCAAGTGATTTAATTGGTCAGGAGGTTACTTTAGCTGGTTGGGTTCACCGTCGTCGTGATCATGGTGAATTGATATTTCTTGATTTACGGGACCGTGAGGGTATGACGCAAGTAGTATTTGATCCCCAAGTAAACGGTGAAGCGCATGCCTTGGCTGAAGGTCTTCGCTCAGAGTTTGTCATTACTTTGGTAGGACAAGTAGTGGCTCGTCCCAATGGGATGACCAACAAGAATGTGACCAATGGCAATATTGAGATCCATGTAAAACACATTGAGATTCTCAACGCGTCCAAGACCCCTCCATTTGGGATCGATCAAGATCAGGAGATCAATGAGGAATTGAGACTGAAATATCGTTATCTCGATCTTCGTCGCCAGCGCATGCAAAATAATTTAAAGCTGAGACACAATGTAATTAAACGCATTCGTGATTACTTTAGTGACAATGGCTTCTTGGAAATCGAGACTCCTATTTTGATCAAAGGTACTCCAGAAGGTTCACGTGAATACATGGTGCCTAGTCGCTTACATCCACATGAATTCTACGTGCTTCCTCAAAGTCCTCAACAGCTCAAGCAGCTTTGTATGGTTGCTGGTCTAGAGCGCTATTTCCAAATTGCGCGTTGTTTCCGTGATGAAGACCAACGTGGTGATAGACAGCCTGAGTTTACTCAGCTAGATGAAGAATTATCATTTGTTTCACAAGAAGATATTTTGACTATCAATGAAAAGCTTTTGATTGCTTTGAGTAAAGAGTTTTTACCAGAGAAGACTATTTTGTCTGAACCATTTGTGCGTATGACTTGGCATGAAGCAATGAGTAAATACGGTAGTGATAAACCAGATGTTCGTTTTGATTTGAGCTTCGTGGATGTATCAGAAATCATGAAAAATAGTGGATTCAAAGTATTTAGTGATACCGTACAAAAAGGTGGTGTAGTAAAGGCAATGCGTGTACCAGGTGGTGCTGTCTTTACGCGTAAACAAATTGATGAACTAACTGAAGCAGCCAAGAGCAAAGGTGCTAAGGGTCTTGCTTACCTAGCAATGGAAGAGAGTGGTGAACTCAAATCTACTTTCCTTAAGTTTATCGACGAAGCTGGTCAGAAAGCTTTGGTTGATGCCTTGTCACTACAAAAGGGTGATATTGTTTTCTTTAGCGCTGATACATTCTTTGTTGCGTGTGAAAGTCTCGGAGTAGTGCGTTTGATTGTGGCTAAATGGATGAAGCTGCAAGATGAAAATATGCTTGCTTACCTCTGGGTAACTGAGTTTCCGATGTTTGAACGTGATAGCGAGACCGGAAATCTACAGGCTATGCATCATCCATTTACTCGTCCGATGCAAGAAGACATTGCTCTTTTGGAAACAAATCCAGAGAAAGCTCGCGCTGTTGCTCATGATGTGGTGCTCAACGGTATCGAGATTGGTGGTGGCTCAATGAGAATCCATGAACGTTCATTACAATCAAAAGTATTTAGTTTGATGAATATTAGTGAAGAGGATGCGGAGAGACGTTTTGGTCATATGCTCGAGGCTTTCTCTTATGGTGCTCCTCCTCATGGCGGAATGGCTTGGGGGCTTGATAGACTAGTGATGCTCTTTGCTGATGAACCAAATATTCGTGAAGTAATTGCTTTCCCGAAGAATCAAACTGCTCAAGATTTGATGCTCGGTGCGCCAAGTGCTGTGACTGAGAAAGAACTCAAAGAAGTGCACATCGCTCTCCGACCAAGCAATAAACTTTAATACTTCCCAATGGACAAGCCATCAAATTCAGGACATCTATTGCTATGGGGCGTACTGAGTGGTGTGCTCCTTGGAATGCTTTTTGCTCCTAAAAAGGGCAGTGTACTTCGTAGTCAGCTCGGTAGGGCTAGCACGGATGGGGTCACTGCACAGGCCAATATCATCAAGGATGAGCTAGCAAAAGTGCTGCAAGAGATGTTGCACAGTGTCCAGAAATTACGTGAGAATAAACAAGTACATAAACTATTAGGCGAAATAGGCGACCACACTAATAGTGAAGATGAATCAAACTAATCCGTTCTGTCTATGAGTAAAAAGAAGAAAAAATCAGAGGCAGGTACTTCGATCACGAGTAAGCCAAAAGCAAAGGTTAAAAAGCAGCACTTAATAAAGATCATCCCAACTGTAGTAGCAGAAAATGCTATCCCTGCTGTGGAAGTTGATCCTATAGCTACTGCTTCTGGTAGTGTTTGGTCATGGCTTCAGCCTATTTTGTTTGGCACTGTACTTACTGCAGTTATTTTAGCCGGTATTGTCGGGGGTATTTTCTTTGGTCTTGAGGCTTATTATCAAGATCGTACTTTGCCTAATACATATGTCGGTTCTATTCCAGTAGGAGGCTTACGCTATGATGATGCTGAAAAGATCATTCGGGACTCATATCAATCTCTAGCACAGCAGCAACTCACTATTATTGTCGACAACCAGCCTCACCAAATTGGTTTTTTGGAAGCTGGTGTGAGTTTTGATTTTGATCGGGTGATGCATGATTTGAGTAGCCATAGTCGTCATGATGTTTGGGCCGCACTAGTATGGCCTAGTCATATTACGCATGGGATGGTGGTAGATAAGGCAATGCTTACGCATGCTTTGCAAAAAAACATTCCTGATATTGCCATCCTTCCTCGTAATGCCGAGGTGACTATTGCTCATGATGCCAAAGGTAAATCTTACTTTGCCATCAAACCAGCAGAAATGCATACCACAGTGAACTTTGATGAAGTAAATACGATGGTTTTTGCCATGCTACAGCGTGGTGATTTGTTGCCAGTAGTAGCTACTACTTATCTTGGTCAGCCCGCTGTCACCGATGAAAAGGCATATCAAGCTGTGGCTGTAGCCGAGTCTTGGCTCAAAAACAAAGTGACCTTGTCATACACACATCAAGCTAAGCGTTTTAATACTGAGATTGCTCCTAGTCAAGATTGGCAGTGGATCTCGTTTGTACCTACTCAAGACAAACTTGTAGTACAACTTGCTACTGATAAATGGGATAATTTAATCAAAACAAAAGCAAGCCCCATCATCGAACAAACTCGCCAAGATGTGACCGTTGCTTTACCGGAGAAGGGGAGTCGCTATGCTCAAGTCTCTGGTCAAGTAGTAGATGGCTACAAGATCGACAATGAAAAGAGTAAAGCCTTGGTTAATCAGGCTCTTTCTGGCTCAGGTGCTACTACGGCTATTGATTTAGTCGTTGATTATGAGCCAGGTCAGTTTGTTTCTTCGGATGGGAGAGATTTGGGATTAAAAGATTTGCTTGGTACTGGTTATTCAAGGTTCATTGGCTCTAGTAATGCTCGTATTTTTAATGTCCATAAAGGCCTAGATATCTTTAATAATATTATTCTTGCTCCAGGCGAGACATTGTCTTTCAATAGTATGCTGGGTGATGTCACTGTTGCTGCTGGATGGAAAGAAGAATTAGTGATCAAAGAAGGTGGAAAGAAGACCGTTCCTGAAGCTGGTGGTGGACTGTGTCAGGTTTCTACTACCACTTACCGAGCTTTAATTGAGTCTGGTCTAGAGGTAACTGAGCGTCGGGCTCATAGTTACTTGGTATCGTATTATGTAGGGGATAATGATCCTCGGTCAGGTATTGATGCCACTATTTATCCAGGTTCCCAGGATTTGGTATTCAAAAACGACACAGCAAACTACATTCTCTTTCAAACTGCTATTACTGCTACAGAGGCATTTGTCCGAATTTATGGTACTAGCGATGGTAGAGCTGTGAAATTGGAAGGTCCAATTAAATCTGGGCTCACTAGCCCAAGTAGTCCTATTTTGGTTCCAACTACTGATTTACCAGCTGGTAAATCTAAAATCACCAAGGCGGCCCACAATGGTCGTACCGTTCGTTGGGAACAATATATTACATATGCTGATGGTAGAGTAGAGAAGAATGACATTGTTTCAATCTACAAAGCTATTCCCGCTGAGGGTTTAATCGGTGTTGCTGCTGCTTCACCAGCTAATTCTCTACCTGAAGGTACTATTGCTCTCTAGTGAGGAAGTGATAGGAGGCTTGCCTTCAGCAATTCGCCTACTTTTGGTCCTAATAAAATAAGTGCGATCAAGGTCAAACCCAAGGCAGCCAAAGGAATAATGGTACTAAGCACCTGTTGGGTATTGGGCTTGCGTTTGTTTTGACGGCTCAATTCCTGTAGGAAATAACCCTTTGCTGAGATGTGTGGCGCTTCATTGTGCTGCATATAGCTCATGGTCTTGCGCAAGCACTGCATCAATTCTTGCAATTCATACTCCTCAGCATTTTCTCTGCTTATACTATCCAGACTCAATTCCCATTCAGCAAGGCGTTGTTCTAAGACATAAGATTCCGCTTCTTTATCACTGAGAAGAATCTGGTGCAAGCAGTTATTATTGCTGCAGCGATAAGCCGGTTTGTCGGCTGACTTCTCCCAAAAGGTGATGGAGTTTTCTCGAATAAGCATGAGGGCTCCACAACTGGGACACTGCTTCTGAAGTGTGGGGGAGCGATCAATCTGAGAAAATGGCATGTGTTTGATATTTGATATCACTACTATTATGTAACCTTTACTGGTACTTGTCAAGAATTAGAAATGTGGTGAACTACTAATGTAGGGTTGTGAAAACTAAGCGAAGTAGTACTCTGATCACACTTAGCTACTATTATGAACAAAGCGCGCTCGTATGTCGAATATCTAGTGGGGGGGATTAGGGATATTGTGTTTGGTTTAGAGGATGGGCTAGTGTCTACTGTAGGTGTGCTTACAGGCATTGCTAGTGGTACCAATGATCACTTTGTAGTGATTCTTTCTGGATTTGTACTAGTTATCGTCGAGGCTCTTTCGATGGGGGTGGGCAGTTTTCTTTCTACCCAATCAGAAAAAGATATGCAGCAGAGGCGATTTAAAGATCTCAAAACATTGACCAGAGATGATCCAAAGGCGGCTGAAGCTATTTTGGTAAAACACTATCAAGAAATTGGACTTACTCCATCGCAAATTAGCGTAGGTTTAAAGTTAGTGGAAACAAATAAAAAGGTCTTTGCTAAACAGCTTGGTGTATTTCATTTGGGGATGGAGACTAATTCTGAACCGAAAAACACATGGATCAATGGAGTCTTTATGTTTTTTTCATACATTATAGGTGGTGCTGTGCCAATTTTGCCTTATTTCTTTTTGCCTGTAGAACCAGCAATTTTGCTGTCATTGCCATTTACGGTAATAGCACTTTTTATGTTGGGCGCTGCCAAGGGGAAATTAACCTATAAAAACTGGTGGAAGAGTGGATTAGAAATGGCAGTATTATCTTGTTCTGCTGCTTTATTAGGATTTTTAATTGGCAAGTTGGTGTCGTATTGGTGGGGACTACAAGTGTAGATCAGAGATACGAGAGCAGAGATCAGAGTTTTTTTGGGGGGGAAAATTGCCTAGGTATTCTTAATGCGTTCAATAGCCCATGCTGCGTGTTCCTTTACTAAGTCAGATGGATCGCTGGTTAGGGCAAGTAAGTACGGTAGTAGGTTTGAATCTTTGAGGTTACCAGCAACTACACAAGCATTTCGAATTAGCCCTACTCTTTTGGCTCTTAGAAATGGCGTGTTGGCAAAATATTTCTTGAATGTTTCTTGATCGGGAATGGTAAGAATCTTAATCAGAAAATCTTTGGAACTAGTGTATTGAGGATTAGTTAAATCTGCCTCTATCTGAATATCTGACCATTTTTCAGGCACATAGGCTTTGGCTCGAATATTATGGGGGCAAACGTCTTGGCAAATGTCACAACCAAAGAGCCATGTACCCACTTTTTTTCGTAGCTCAAGTGGAATCGGACCTTTATTTTCGATTGTTAAATAAGAAATACAAAGTCGACTGTCTAATTCGTACTCAGACGTGAGTGCTCCTGTTGGACACGCTGTGAGACATCTAGTACATGAACCACAGCTGCCTTGTGCTTGAACAGGTGAGGATGGTAATTCGGCAGTAGTAATGATTTCACCTAAAAGTACCCAGGAACCGTATTCTTTCGTAATAAGTGTAGTATTCTTGCCGATAAAACCCATGTGGGACTTACTAGCAAAACTTCGTTCCATGAGAGGACCATAGTCCACCGCGAAGCGATGATTAGTCTCTTGGAAGCTTTCAGAAAGTGAGGTACATAATTCGGCCAACTTCTGCTCAAATACTAAATGGTAATCAGGTTTGTTTTGGGCATATTGACCGACTCTAATCTGATCATTAGTGCTGGGTTGTGTTGCATAATTTAAGGCTACCATAATCACACTTTTGGCCTCAGGTAATATTTGTTCTGGATGACAGCGCTTAGCTGGATCTCGTGCTAAATAAGCCATATTGCCATGATGGTTTTTTTCTAACCATTGTAAAAAAGCAGCTTGATCTGAAGTCGGCATTTCTGTGTCACAGATCCCGACTAAATCAAAGCCAATTTTTTGCGCACATTGGTAAATGAGATTGACATCAGAGAGCATAATGAAAAACCGCTAAGCTAATCGTCTCTATCCTAGCGATAAATCGTGCATATAACAAAAAAGCCATCCAAGGATGACTTATTTGTTTTTGTTGTGCCTCTCCTGTCCTATCAGCGATAGTATCATGTATTGCTGAGACGAGGAGTATGATTTTGTTTGTGAAGACAAGCTAGGGCTCTTGCTTGTATTCGTATCTCTACCGCTCTTTGGTATGTTTAGGTCTTCACCTTGACCGTTCCCACCTTCAGTGAAATCTCTAGGAGATGACCCGTTGATGAGCATTAGAATTGGTGCGGCTCTTAGCCTTGAACCGTATTCGAGTAGTAGAGAAGAGAAAATATTTTTGAGATAAAAGTACTTTCTCTTCTCTGCTGAGGCATAACTGTGATGTGAAAGGGCAATAATGAGTTGAGGGGACCAAGCTTTGGACTTAGTCCTCAGCTCATTTTGGTTTTTGTTTTCTCGGCAAGCATTTTGGTTTTGGAGTTTTGTTATGGATTGCCGAGGCTGCGACGATGTGTGTTATACAAGGCACACATGTGGGGGCCGGATTTCCCGGTTCATCGCTCCAAGAGAGGATCTATCGCAAGACAGTGTGAAAAATTTCAATTTTTGGTTGGGCTTGGAGATCTTGTCTGATTAGAACGATGAAAAGAAAATCGTGGTTAGAACTTTTTGTTCTATTGTTGTTGTCCGAGTTGTGAGGGGCGGTGAGTGCTCTGTCTGTTCAACTGAGCTTCAAATCAATATAACCATCCGTTAGTCGATCGTCAATGATATAGAGCTGTACTTACCATTAGTCTCATTGTGTAATACTATTTGTTACAATGCATTAGATGTGGTTCTTTTGTTTTGTAGAAGTTATTTACTTGAGATTTTACCTATTACTCTGCTTGTGAGGTAAAAATGAAGAAGTAAGAGGTAAGAAGTGTATGTGCCTGCTCTCCGCAGAGGCGTAGGGACCCCTTTCTGAGCGGCTATTGTGTCCATCAACTTCTTACCTCTTATCTTTTACTTCTTACTACCTAAGCCTAAGATAGCACCGTACTTAAAGAAAAAACTATGCAGGAATTGTTATTAGAGGGCACAGTGGCTCCTCAGTTCACCGTACCATCTACTAGTGGCCACGAGGTGAGTCTGGCTGATTTGAAAGGTAAAAAGGTAGTATTGTACTTCTATCCTAAAGATGACACGCCTGGATGTACTAAAGAGGCTTGTGCTTTTAGAGACAAGACTGAGGAACTCACTGACAAAGGAGCTATTGTACTCGGGGTGAGCCGTGACAGTATTGCTAAGCACGATAAATTCCGAGCTAAGTTTCATTTAAACTTTGATTTGCTCAGTGATGAAGCTGGCACAATCTCTGATGCTTATCATGCTTGGGGTGAGAAGAGTATGTATGGTCGTAAGTATATGGGTATGTTCCGAGTGACGTATGTTATTGATGAGGAAGGTAAGATTCTCAAGGTATTTCCAAAGGTTGATCCTGTGAAGCATGCAGATCAGATCTTGGCGGTACTATAAAGTCGTTTGTTATCAAAAAAGCAGCCCTTGCTATCAGAGGCTGCTTTTTTGATAACTGCGCGATTTTGCTACTAAACTAAAGCGTATAGCTCTTTTCTGCTTTAGATACTGTTACTTTTGGTGATACTTTCAGATCTTCTAGCGCGTATTTAATAGCTGTAGCTGATTGTGGCTCACCATGTACAATGAATATTCCCTTCAATCCTTTGATGGGCTTGATGTAATCAACAATTTCTTGATGATCAGCGTGAGCCGAGAAAGAATTGATGATCTTTACTTGCGCTCTCAAATGGTATGGCTGTCCAAAGATGCGGACAATGTTATGTCTCTCAGCAATAGCTCTACCCAAGGTGTTCTGTGCCATAAAGCTCACTACTAGGATAATATTGTCTGGATTTTCAATTGTGTTCCGTAAATGATGAAGAATGCGGCCACTTTCACACATACCTGATGCTGAGATAATGATCATCGGGCCCTTTTTGTAATTGAGCTCTTTGGATTCATCAGCTGTATGAATATAGTGTAGACAGCCAAAACCAAATGGATCTTCTTTTTCGTTGAGGAAGCTTTGATATGTTTCTTGATCAAAACATTCTGGATGACGACGGAAGATATCGGTAGCATTTACTGCTAATGGGCTATCTACATAGATAGGCAAGCAGGGGATTTTAGCTTTCTTCTGCAAGAGATTGAGGTGATAAATAATCTCTTGGGTACGTTCTACCGCAAAAGCAGGGATGATAATCTTGCTTCGTTTAGCAATCGCTTCATGAATGACTGGTAACAGCTTGTCTTCCACTTCTTGATAGTTGTCATGGAGACGCCCACCATAGGTACTTTCAGTAATTAAATAATCAAGCTCAGTCCATTGGTAAGGATTTTTGATGATTGGCATACCTTTGCGGCCCAAGTCTCCAGTAAAGCCTAGCTTAGTGATTTTGCCATTTTCATTGATGGTCAGTTCCACTAAAGCAGAACCTATAATGTGTCCAGCATTGTGTAGTGTAAGACTGACACCAGGACTGATTTCTTTGGCAGTTTCATATGGTAGACCAACAAATAGCTTGCCTACTTCGATGGCATCATCCTCAGTATAGAGTGGCTCATCATTAACAATGCCAGTGCTTTGTTCGTGCATGTATTCCCAATCTTTTTCTTGAATACGTGCGCTATCTCGCAACATAATGCTACAAAGATCTGCTGTTGCTAGACTCGTATAGATAGGTCCATGGAATCCCTTTTTGACCACAGTAGGTAAATTACCGCTGTGATCTATGTGAGCATGAGACAAAATAATCATGTCTACGTCTTTGAGCTTCTCTGCGTGATCGAGATTTCGGGCAAAGCTATCTGCTCTGCTACCTTGAATCATCCCGCAGTCCAGCAGAATTTTGACGCCATTGACCTGGAGTAGATGCGCAGAGCCAGTCACTTCTTCAGCTGCGCCAAAAGATGTAATAGTCATGTTTGTGTTTATTTATCCTATCATTGTATCATAAAATTGATTGTTTTCTTATATCTATGCTGGATTTAGTCAAAAAGATCGTAGCTAATTTCAAGGAAGCCCAAGAACGTAAATATGGTGCAGCTGTTTGCGACTTAGAAATCTTTAAAGATAATGCGGAACGAATAGTGCTACGCGGTACAATGTTAGCTAGTAAACAACAAAAGACGCTGGATCAACTTTTACGTCGCAATCATCTTGATCCTATTTGGGACCTTGTCATATTGGCCGATATGGATGAGCCACCTTTAGGCTGGGCATATGCAGACAAGACTCCCGTAAACGTGTGGAGCAAAATAATCTCAGCAGAACACTTCAGTTGGTTCCAAGAAAAAACTACAGTAAGAATTGGTACTGATCATAAATCTTGGACAACAGAAAAGTTTTTTCTGGCAACCCAAGTAGCTGTGAAGGAAGACCCGATCAAACTACTTTGGGAATCAGCAGACTTTTATTGTGTGCAGCTCTTAGATGGGACGATTGGGTGGGTGCGCAAAGCTGATCTCAATCGTTTCCCAGGCTTTCCGGAGTGGATGCCGCCGGAGGCACGCACTAGTACCAATCAAGAATTGCTAGCTTATATGGAGCGATGGTTGGGCGTGCCCTACTTATTAGGTGGTTTAACCACCAAAGGGATTGATTGCTCTGGCCTCATGCAAGTGATCTATCGTCATCTCTTCAATTACCTCTTACCCCGCCACAGTATGGATCAGCTGGCTGTAGGTATGGTAGTTCAAAACGCGCCACAGTTAGCAGACTTGGCCTTCTTTGAGCATCACACAGAGGATCACCATACGGTGGGTCATGTGGGATTAGTACTTAAAGATGGCGCCATCTTACACGCTTGTCGTTTTATCAATGGCAAAGTAGCAATAGATAAACTGCCTACTTTGATTCAGAAAGGATATACCTTTTTGGGGTATAGACACTTTGAGGTAGAAATACTGGGATAGGTCAGAGATTTCTCGGACGGTTCCCTCCCCCTCGCGTCATACCGAACGCTGCAATGAGATTCAGTAGTCACGTCGACCAAAGGGAGAGGTCCGTCGACAATGTAGCCGCTATACAAAGTCAGCCGTTAATCATCTACTACCCGGATTTGATTTTCTTGAGCCTATTCTGCACTATTCACCTGAATAGTTTCCTACTTTCATCTGAAACTCATGTCATTTACTCTAGATTCATTTCGAAATAGTAAGCTCAATATTCATATTGTCGGTGCCGCTGCAGTTGAAGGGGCTGCCATTGCTCGTTTTCTGGCCAAGCTTGGGGCGCAAAATGTGGTGCTGCATGATTTTTGTGAGCAGAAAGATTTTGCTAAACGCTTCCTGACGTTTCACAACGGAGTAAAGAATCGCAAAGAGCTTTGGCAAACTGTGAAAAGTCTGCCCTATACTTTTCAGTTTGCTGACCAATATTTAGTTGACATTGAGAAAGCTGATCTGATCTTTTTGAATCAGGCTTGGTATAAATATGATTTTAACTTTCCTAAATTGGGTGAGATCGTTGATGCTGGCAAGATTATGATTTCCAGCATGGTTGATCTTTACCTGCAGCTTTTTCCTGGCAAGATCATTGGTGTGACTGGTACTCACGGCAAGACTACCGTGACTCGCTTGCTAGGTCACGTGCTCAATGCCTGTGGTTATCAGACATATGTATCAGGCAATGATCGTCATAGTGATCAGATCCTTGACCAATTAGCTGAGCCTGAAGCGTTCAAAAAAAATGATTTCTTGGTATTAGAAATTAGCAATAGACAGCTCAAACAGCGCTACAGCAAAGGTCCAGATATTGCGGTAATTACTAACATTTATCACAACCACTTGGACGAACATCCCAATTTTGATGAATACCGGTCGATTAAACAACGTATTGCTGACAATCAATCACCGGGAAGTAAATTGCTGGTCGGTGACAATGATGAACAATTGGCTACTTGGGCTTTGAATAGATCTGGAGTTGTTATTGATCGTGCTTTTGTTGAGAGACTGCAGGCACAGTATCATTTACCTGGTACATTGGTGGGGAACCATAATGCTTATAATGCAGCTTTTGTCGCTCAAGTTAGTTTGTGGCTAGGGGTCACTCCTGAACAATTTCAAAGAGCGGTAGCTAGTTTTCCAGGTGTAGAAAAAAGAACGCAGAAAATCTACCAAGATGAACGGATTGGAGTGATCAATGATTTAGCTGCTACTACACCACAAGCGACATTGTCAGCGGTGCTTGTATATCAATCATATCCATTATGGGTAGTATTGGGAGGGGACGATAAGAATATTCCGGCTGAAAGTTGGGCAAATCTAAGTAATGCTTTAGCTAAAGCAAAAGTATTTTTATTGCCAGGATCAATTGGCACTAAACTTACTCTTGCCAATGTTGTCAAAGTACAAGATTGGTCGGACCTGGTTGGAAAGCTGCGGAGTGAATATCAGCATCTCCCTCTAAACCAAAAAGAGACAATATTGCTACTGTCTCCCGCTGGTGAGGGCTTTTATACTGCCTTTATGCAAGGTGTAAATCTCCAAAAGGAGATTGAGTCTACTTTTGTTCCTCGATCTGTTTGAGAATAGGAATACTTTTGTCAAAACCGGTGACTTCAATTTGCGCGCCACATGATTCACAGACAATTTCTGCTCCTTCGAACAGCTCTTCCTCATCGGTGATGCTGAGATCTTCTCCACAGCTTGGACAAATGATAGTGTTCACTACGTCAGCTTCAGCTGGTTCAGTGCCATCAGCTTCATCTGTATCGTCGAGATCAAAATCATCATCGTCACCTGTATCGAGCGTCACTTTTACCTTATCTAGATATGATTGTAGTTCCATAATTTTTAAGCAAAAACTGCCCCCAACTTTACTTATTTTTTTGCAAAATGCAACTTGCTGATTGGTTAGCCAAAAACGAACGTTTTGACCTGTGGAGATATCAGGAGTTTTTGGGCGAGCTTGATCCAGTATTTTGGGTAAGTGATCAGCGATCAAGCTTTACGAGACTGGAAAAGAAAGCTGACAATCTCTGGATCAAGCATGAAGATGAACATCCAATCGGATCACACAAGGGGCGTAGTGTAGCCTACCAACTCAGTATTCTGCGTAGTAGAAATGTGAAAAAAGTCGTGCTTTCATCTTCGGGCAATGCAGCGATTGCTTTGGCTAAGCTCAATCAATTCTTTTCGAGCTTCGTATTTGTCTCTCCTCATATTGATAATGCAAAAGGATATCAACTTTCATTACAGCAAAGCGAATACACAAAAGTAATCAGCACTCCCTTCCCTCGAAACTTTGCCCAGTACTTAGCAAAAAAAGAACAGTACTGGGATTTACGACCATCTCAAAGCGATGATGCCATTAGGGGGTTGATGACTCTTGGCTTTGAGCTGGCAGAACAAATCGCTGATTTATCAGACCAATATAGCATTTATGCTGTTACCACTAGTGGAGCGAATGTATTGGGAATGTACAAGTCTTTTTGTTTGTTGCAATCGAAAGGATTGTTGGCAACATTACCTAAGATTTTTCCCGTATTAATCTCAGATTACCAAGGGGGAACATTGACGCGTGATCGGTGCTTGGCATTAGAATCTGCTGCTTTCCACACCGGCGGAAATATTCTCGAGCACAGTGCCGTAGACAAGGGGGATCATCAAACATCTTTTGAAGGTAATACCGCTTTTGCTGCTTATCAACAGAATCATCGTGCCGGTGAAAAAGCGGTAGTGATTTTTACTGGCAAGAAGTGGGATGCACCTTTGAAGCCTTATTCATTGCCACAATATGCTACTATCCAGGCGTTTAGGCATGATTATTTGCTATGATTTTCTTCTTACTGCCAGAAATTCGTTATGGTATTGGTTTGGTTGAGCAAATTGCTGATCCGATTTGTATTGTGACCAGTCACAAACATCAAGCAGTAGAGGAAATGCAGGCTTTGGGACAAACTGTTATTTGTCTAGAGTTAGCAAGTTTGGCTCCGGTGAACCAAGCTCATCAAATGTTGGAACTAGATTTAGTTCGAGCACGAATTTTGGCGATACCTAAAGCTGAAAGAAAAATTCTTACCTTTAAAATTACGCCACGTTTAACCAAACTAGCTCTTGAGTTGGAAGCTGAAGTGCTTATGCCTCCCTATCAACTTAATCGTTTTTGGGAAGACAAGAACAAAGGCATGGCTGAGTTTGCTAAAGTAGGTGTACCTACAAAGCCTGGTATCAGTGGTGCATTTGCTAGTTTTGATTACCAAACTATCGTCAATCAATGGAACTGTGCAAAGTTAGTAATTCAGAAGCCGAGAGGAATGGCCGGTAGTACTACGTATTTTGTGGAGAATCAAACTGAATGGCAAAAATTAGCTAGTATACTGCACAATACGTTAGTTAAAATTACACCTTATATTGAAGGTGACCCATTCACGATCAATTGTCTGCTCAATAATACTGGTATCTATCATGGATACCCTATGTTTCAAATCACAGGCGATAAAAGATTTACTAGATATAGTGGTGGAACCTGTGGAGTTGATATGACAGGTGGACGCACTTTTAGTGCCGCTTTT
This sequence comes from uncultured Candidatus Peribacteria bacterium, assembly GCA_964514565.1. Classification (GTDB taxonomy): domain Bacteria; phylum Patescibacteriota; class Gracilibacteria; order RBG-16-42-10; family RBG-16-42-10; genus JAGNZB01. Next base: position 341,186 of record CAZERA010000001.1, read on the forward strand.
TTGCAAAAGCTTGATGAAATAGTGCAACTTATTGGTACTGCACTCAAGAAAACAGAGTTTTGGGGCTGGTTTGGCCTAGACTTTTTAGTAACTAAAAACGAAGAGATAGTAATTATAGAAATCAATCCACGTTTTACCGCCTCTATCAGTATCTTTTCTCAAGCTCAAAACTATTTCTTAGGAGCATCTTTCTGGCAAGCATATATTGATAAAACCAAGAAGCTCGCTGACATGAGCAAACTGCTTCCAATAACTTCGCTGATTCTTAGGAATACATCCTCAGAACCATTTAAAGTAAAAAATAGCTTATCATCAGGCATCTACGAAAAAAATGGCTCCGCGTTCAATCTCAAAAAGCAAACCACAAAAATCTCTGATCTCTTCCCGCATGCGCGGGATGCGCTCCCTACGTTTTTAGTTGTAGCCAAATCTGTCGGCACTGAGATCCAATCAGACAGTGAGTTTGCAACTATCGTGGCACCACGAAGTGCGGTAGATATGAATGGCAATATTGATGATGATCTGGGCAAAATAGCAGATTTCGTTACTATGGTTTTGACTTCGAGTGAAAAATGAATAACTAATAATTAAAAGTTTAGCGGCTGAGATAGCATGTAATGTATTGATGACCGCACTGAGACAAAACTGGTAGTTGCTCCACTTTTCACCATTCATTTTTTCATTCTTCACTAGATCCAAATGGCCGATATTGAAAATCCAATTGCATTAGAAAAAAGCCAAGATGCCATGGGCAAAAGCCAAGCCCAGGAAGGGGGAGAATTCCCACCTGGGGTCATTGAAAAGGCTCGGGAATACGGTGTACAACCAAGCCAATGGCAACAATATGGTGCTCAAATCCAAGGTGAATATGATCGGATTGTGAAATTGATCATGAAGGAATACAAAATGCTCGATGATGTAGAGCAAAAAGAAATTTTGTTGGCCATTCAGTCAGGGGACGACACGGCTTTGGATGATGTATTACTCAATGTAGAAGCACGTTTGTCTGATCAAGATCGGGCTTTGCCTAGTGTGATGAACAATCTCAAAAAAGTAGCAGCTAAAAACATTTTACAGTTGGCTGCTGAAGGAAAATTGGGACAAGGAGTAGTAGCCAAGCGTGATGAAGCAATGGCTCAGCTAGTAGATATTTTGCTCGGTCTCTTTCGTGCTCTCAATCAACCTGAACAAGACAGTACTATGGTAGCTATAAAACAAGGGAACCTAGCTGTTCTAGATTCCCTTGTGGGTAACTTACCGATGCTCGGCTACAAGACTGATAAAGTAGATTTGTTAGTACTAAAGCAGGCTTTGGCGCAGAAATTAGTGGAACTTAATTAGTATTGCTGTTAAACACTCTCAGCTAGAGAAGCTAGTTCCCAGTGAAATACATTTCTCTTACCAGCACGGACTTCTTCATATCCATTAATACGATATTGAAGCGCATTGAGGATAGCTGTAAACTTTTGATCATCATATCTAGTTCTTAGACCAGCAAAAGTAGGAGATTCCTCTGTACGAATATTTTTCTCGGCAGGAATTAATGCGAAGTTACCTTCAATTTGGAGCTCTTCTCTCAAACCTCTTACAGCAGCTTGTGAATGAGTTTCTCCAGATTTTGCTTTTTCTCCCACAGAATAATCTCGGGGGCGTACTTTTTGTACTTTGGTGCTTAAATCCTCTTGATAGGCCTCACGTAAATAAAGAGCAGTCCCATCATTAGGACAATGATAGACTCTTACACCACTAGGCATAATTTGACGAATTAAACCTTGAGCGTCTTTAACTAGTTGAGTCTCACCTTCGCGTAACTCACCCAAAAGTTTCTTTACTTTTGCTCCGTCGGTTCCCCATTGAGTTAAATCAACGCCGTTTGCACGTAAACACTCAGCAAGCTCTTCCAGGGAAGAAACTTGTATCGGTGTTTCTATAATTTCAATTGCCATAAATAGTAAGTTGAAAAATTAGAGAGGCTTCTGACAATCACTTTTAGCAAAAGATCAGGAAAGTAACCTAGCACTCTTGAAATAGTTTAACAAGAAGTGTGTTTAAGCTGATGCCAATGAAATAGTTTCTGGATCAAATAACCGAGTTGAGAATGGGGGATGATCATTACGTTGATTCAAGGTTCTTAGCACAGTTGGCCATCTAGTACCTTCAGGTTGATTCATAGCTCTTAAAACATCATTCCACATTACTGTCGGTGGAGGCACAATACCTAATCTTCTTAGAATGGCTCTGGGAGCCTCTCTATATTTATAAATCTCAGCGAATCCAAAGCGATCTATCCATTCAGTGGACGAAGAACTTTTTGGAATTAACACTGTATCGATATAGCGATCAATCGTATTTCTAGGTAAGCCCCAGCGTCTGGTTTCATCAGATAGAAGAATATCTCTGCGAAGATTGTAGGGCAGCAAATGCCGTCTGTTTAAATAATCACGCAATTGTTCTCGTTCAGCTAGATCTATATCCCAATCAAAAGTATTAGTATTTTCCAAACCAATTGTTCTAATCTTTTCTTGGCGCTCTCTTTCTTTGACCTCGTCTGGATGCGCTCGCAAACTTAAACCTAACTTGCGTCGAGTGTCAGTTTTTAAGGCCAATTGATAAATCAAATTGAAATCTTTTACTGCAAAAAGCCGCTTTTTATCAACATTGAATACCTTACTGATTTGGTCTAGTTCTCTTAAATAGCGCGCATTATTGGCTAGGTCTTCTTCAAGATCCTCTATTATTCCTTCAGCAGTTCCATCATTAGTGTCCTCAAGCAGTCTTTCTAGAGTTTGTCCGTCAGGTCCCAAGTTGTTTAAAGCTGTATTTCGGCGTTCGTGCAAAGATAAGTAATCTAGTGTTTGCCTGAATTTCCCCGCTTGGTTACCAGAAATAGCTAAATCCTCAGCTCTTTCCAGATCATATGGCCCATCTCTTAATAGTCTATATCTTCGTTCGAAGATATCTTCTGCAGCAAATACTTGTTCCCACCACCCCTGCCATCTGGGGTCAGTACGAGCAGGTAGCCGACGATGATTAGATATACCCCAAAAAAGCATCTTGTCTCGTAATTCGGTCTCGGCTGTTAATGAGTTTGTCCTATTCTTACGAGAGAGGGCAATGAATTCTTTCTCTGTTATATAAAGATATCGAGCTTCTCGTCTAATGTACTTTCTTTGTTCTGCAGCCAAAATATCAGCGTAGCTTTTTCTCCGCGATAATCGGAGTGCCTCCCATTTCCAGCGATATAATTTTTCTGGTGGAGGAGCAGGTTCGAATGTCTGTAATTCAATTTCGAGTTGGGTCTTAAGATCCATAAAAGCATGCAAGTGTTTATGTTTAAACCATTGCATGGCATTCTGTCAATGGGTGGCTAAGTAATCAAATACTTCTTCAAGGAAAGCAGATTAGAAAGTTGTAGACAATGGACTTCAGGATTAGGAATGGAGATATTAACTAATAAACATGGAATCATCAGTTCTTTCGGCACCCAATAGTCAGATTTCTCTCTGTCACCTATATAAAGAAATTGTTCAGGCCTGAGCTCTGGATAACATTTCAACCATGCTCGATACGCACTTCCATCGCTTTTACCTACTTCGCCAGTGATAACTTGATCAAATAGACCTAAAGGAATATTTAATTTCTTTAACTTTTTTTCAGCAATAGGTCGAATGGAACCAGTAATCAAATCAACATGTTTATACTTTTGTTTCAATTTATTCAGTAATTCTAATACCTCGCCATTTGGTAGCAAGAATTCAGCAATGTCAGCATTTTCCAATGCTTCTTGTACTACTTCTTTTGGATTAGGAATGCCTAAGCTAGTGAGAGTCTGACTACCGCTCAATCCTTTACCACTTTGATAGAGATCAGTGAATAGTTTGCGTGCCGCAGCTAGATCGCATCCTTTATGTTGTGCAATCTTTTCATAAATGTAGCCTTGAATAGCTTCATCAATCTTAGGCGATTTAGGATACAAAGTCTGATCTAAATCAAAACCGATTACTTCAATTCCTGTGAAGTCAGTAGAACTAATAAGCGACATAGAAAAGGGTAAGAGCTCCCAATGGATAGTTGAGTGTCTGAGCGTATTGAGTGGCAATATAATTGAGCAAGTTTTGATCTTCGGCACGGTGATCAAGTGTGCGATTAGCAAACACAGCTGTCATGTGAAGCTTTTTGCCCATAACATTGGCCTGTAAGAATACTAAGCAATCACTTTGTGGATCATCTTCCTTGGCATGATAGCTACTGATCAGTGGATTGTTGTGATTGATGCCTTTTTCTTTGAGATAGGTAATCGCTTTTTGTAATACATTTTGGCCACGATAATTTTCTAAACGGGCTAGAAATGGGTGATCAGGTTTTGTGCTGTTTTCAATAAGATCGCTGTAGATGTATGCCAATCCATTGCTGGTTTGTGGTGCTTTTACATTGTCGCCTAATAAGTAAGGCCCAATATGAGTATCAGGGGACTCTACGGGTTTAGAAGGTTCAGCTAAAAGCTTCTTGGTACGTTGTTCTTCAGTGAGCAGCAAAATATTGGCACGGCTTGAAAGCATAAACATATCTCCCATTGGACACTTGAGCGCGTCTAATACTGTTTGTACATAAGCATCATAAAGACCAAAAATATTCTCTGGATATGCATTGACTGTGTTGTGAGCACGGGCGATATGGAATGAATAGAGCTTGCCATCTTGTACCCAAAATATGTCATGCGTCAGACAAGGATCATGGGAGAATTCCATTTTGTTGGTCTCCGGATTGAGCCAACTACTCATGTCTTCTGCTGGATCAAAACGTTGAACAATCGTCGCTTTGTTTGGATTCTTTTGGAGGCTTTCTACCGCTCTTGGTAATTGATCAAAGCCAAAGAAACTACGTGTGCGTTCGCCATAGCTATAGGAGCCGTCATGGTCAAAACGAAGCAGTTGGGCTTTGTACGCTGCTCTTACTTCTTCAGGACTCTGATCACCTTGTTTATAAATCAGTGGCATTGTAGCGAGCGCTTTATCGGCCTGGCGATATACTGCCAAGACTACAGCGCTACGTGCTAAACCCTTCCATGGATCACCATGTTCTTCAGTGAGACCTTTGGTATAGATTAGCTGCAGTACAGATTTGTGGGTAGCCAAAAAGGTATCAGTGTCGGCAATTACCAATGGTAAATTGGTAGTATTAACTTTAAAAAGATTGGGAAAGTCTTGCATGAAAGCATAGCCTTCTTTGAGTGCTAGATATGCTCTACCGATCTGCGCGCCTACATCCATACGATGCAAGATATCCATCTCATATGTCTCAAAACGATTGAGTTCGGCTAGTTTGTTAATCACAGCAGTAAAAGATGCTGAACGTAGTTCAAATACCTCTTCACATACATCAAAAGCGAGACACATGACCGAGAGCTGATCTTGAGCCAAGCCCATTCGGTAGTAATATTGCTTGTCAGTTTGCAAGAAGACTTTTGGTTCTAGTGCCACCGTTTCTCCTGCTGCCACGTCAGTATCAGCAAGCGTCAGTGGTGTAAGTGGTACATCGTCAACGATATGTGTTTTCATTAATCCCAACTCTGCTCCCAGTAACAATTGCTCTTTTGGTGATAGAAACTGTTTCTTTTCACCCAGAAATTTCATTAAAGAATAACTGAGTAAGAAGTCATCGTCACCTTGAAGTGTATAGTTTTGATTGTCTATGCGAATATCCAAAACAATATTACGATTGTCTGATCGTACGCGAAAGGGCACAGGAGAAATTTCCTCTGGTGCATCAATACTCATGCGAGGAGGCTGCAAATGTTGGAAGTCTTTTGCAGCTAATTCTACCGTTGCTTTTGGTGTGGTTTGGCTATTTCCTACTACTCTGATCAAGTCTTTGAGTGCATCATAATAGACTTTGTCTTTTTGGTTGATTTTACTAATCAAAGCAAAGATCTTGGGATCGATACGTGGCTCCAACCAGCTTAAATACTCAGCGACAATTTGTTTACTAAAATTACTTTTGAAAACAAAGATTGGTAGTACTGTGATATTTTCTCTAAATAAACTGAGTAAGTGGTCAGGGATATTGGGATAATGAGCACTAGCAGCTCGTCCACCCTTGATAAAATTGCCCGTTTTTTCACTGTCATAGCCGTGCTGAATCGCCAGTAATAAATTGGTGCTAGGAGAGAAGGTCAGCCCTTCTTCAGCAAATAAAATAATGTAGCGTAAAGTAGGATGGACCAATGCATTGACGATCATGCGTTCGGCTCCGTCCCGATTCACAATGAGAGATCCCAGTACTGACACATATGGGCGGAGGTCTGGGTCAAGCATATTGAGTACTTGGCCAGGCGCTGTGGTATTGGTACAGATACCGATACTGCCATTTTTGCCTTCTACAGGTAGTTGAAGGAGAGCATCGATCAAGGGAAAACTTTGTGTGCTATTTGCGTTCATAGGTATTGTGCCACTGAGAGGGGAGATACGTAGCTAAGCTGTGTTTTTCGTATTCGTCCTTCTCGAGGGCAAAGGTTAAGATTTCTGGATCAAACTTTAGCAAGAGACAGATCTCTTGTAAAAACTGTCTACATATCCCACACATCTCACAGCAATGAGTGAGGTGCTTGGTGGACATCAAACCAATGTGCGTGATGGGAGAATTGCTGGACATGAGTGCAATAATCACTGCCGCCATCTCAGCATGCACATTGGCTCGATGATCAAAGCTGCTGTACTGACCGCTGAAGTAATATTTACCATCTGCGGTGATCACACAGCAGCCGTAGCCACTCGCTTCATCTTTGGTGAGAAACGTGCGTGCTAAGCCTTTCCGGGCATTGTTTCTTAATACATCGACAATGTCTTGATTTCCTACCTCACCGAAGTTTGGTTCGATTGTGGCTACTTGAGTCCGTTTCAGTGGTTTTGTAATCGGTTGATAATAGGGAAATATCTGGCTGATATCTTCACTTAAAAAACGTTGATTTCCCTCCACATCGAGTACACTGTACTCAAGTGGTACACCAGTCCTCCTCACATGATCTACTAGTATCTTTAGTACCTGGGGAGAAGCTACTTCTTCACTGGGGAGGGATTCATACATAGTGGCAATATGTTGAATACCAAAGTCATTTTGAGCCGTCGCTAATAAAAGCACAGCTAACTCACTTGGTATGTGGAGAATATGATTGAATGATTCTACACAGCCAGCTTGATACACTTGTCCACTGCTACTGATTGCCATACTGGCTGATCGAGGATGGTCTGTTTTTGTCACTCGGGCTAGATCAAGGGCAGCATGTAAATCAGGAAAGCGCATGGAGTCTAATAAATATCTTTGTTACTACGTAGCTTGCTAACCATCAGTCCACCCGCCGTCCAATCATAACGCAATACTTTGTTGATCAAATCATGGAGCAGGTGAATTTTGTCACGTTCTAGGCGAATGTACATTTTTTCTGATTGTTTACTAGAAAGGCGCATGGTCGGCCAAAAAGAGACTGGGAATGCATAATAAGGGAGCAGGTCTCCTTCGATTGGTTCGATCACAATCACCGTGATTGGTTTCTGTAAAATCTCCATCGCATAATCAACACGGTGGCTGCCATCACAGATCACATAAAAATCAAATCTTCCGGTATGTTGTAAGCCATAATTGATGATCGAGGCATGTGAGTGAAATATGTCGAGATGATCTACTTTGCTTACTTCATCGATATAATAACCTTCTAAATAACGATTGCCTAAGTTGTGTAGCTGTCCTCGAGCATCACGAATATAGCAGCCATGAAATCGTCTGCTTAAGTCAGCTAAATCCAGGTAGCCTTGTTTAAGATTGTAAGTGTGTTTTTCCACAATGGGGGGCAACACATGAAAGTCCCCGCGTTCTGGCCAATGATACTTTACAGCGCATTGGAGATCATTGATTTGGAGATTGTTTTTACGTAAAAAACTATCTACCTCAGCCATGATATCTAACTGATTTTGGTAGATAGTTGGTTGGCTGGTGAAAAGATTGAAAGATTTTTTATTGGGCAAAACCACTTGAGGAGGAGCTCCAACAGAAGTAGGAGGAAAGATCTGAGCAAGGGAATATTTGACTGCACCATAAGGATGGATCGGCCCTCCACGCACATTATAGACACCAGCAAAAACTATTTTTTGCAGTGACTGATAGAGGCTGGCAAGTGAGATCTCTTTTATGATGGAAATATTGCTCATAGTGCTGAAATAAAATTAACAGCTAACAGCACCATTGAATAAACAGTCCCAATTGGCAGCAGTGCCATTGAGCTTGATTTGGTACGTAGTGATAGTGGGGAATTGTAAGATTGTTTGTTTCATTTGTTCTTGAATGCGAGGATTGTCACACACACCACCGATCATGATTGTGCCCGAAAGATCGATGTCAGCATGTGTACCAGTAATGGTGACGCTATTTACGGTGAAGTTGTTTTGATAAAGAGCTGTAGTCAGACCAGACATGCCATAAGCCCTCGTGTGCACACTCATTAGTTCCTCAATCGCAGTCTTGAGAGGTGTTGTGGTACTAACACTGCGGTTGACCATCTCAATTTCGTCTCCACAACCAAACGTGGTTGCACTAGGAGTACCGATCTCATTTACTAGAGCAATTTGTACTGTAGTAGTGGTGGCAGCAGTAGCACTTGGTGTGGGAGCTACTGTCATGCTGACAGGGGACGAGCTAGGTGTTGCTGTAGTCATGGGAGCAATAGTGACATTACAGCCAGTCAGTAGTAGTCCGGCGCTGATGATAGTGAGAAGTTTTTTCATGATTTTTTAGAGCTAAAGCTGCTGGTATTGTGGTGGTAGTGCGGCTAAAAAGCAAGATATAAATTGGAGCTCAACTCCACTTCAGCCTCTCACTATCGGGTATTCGTTTCTCCAAGAAACTAGTAATACGTGCTGGCACGATACGATTATTAAACGTTTTTATGACTTGATCGCGTTGTCTAGCTATTGCTGCACGGTAAAGTGGTGCTATTCTCGCATTTCTTAACCAGCCATCAATGCCAGAACATAAAACAAATGCCGGTATGGTGTTAGTGAAAGCTTTATCTATATACCACTTGGGTAGTTGATTAGTTGATTCAGGAAATGCCTCGTCACAATCATTACCAGAAAATAGTCGAGACTCGCCTACATTTTGGATAATGCTAGTCAGTACATCAATTGGCAGTAAAACATCCAATCTGCCATTACTGTCAGTAGGTAATAATACGCGACTCAGACTTGCACGTATTTGGTTTCGTTCTTCTTCAGTAAAACGTTGGATCTCGGTATAGGTAGAGATGGGAAAATCTCCTTCTGTCATTAATGCAGCTAAATTCTCATCTGCTTCACTCCCCCTTGTGCATCGTGATTGGAAATCAATTGTATCCATAGCTATAAAACTACGGATAAAATCGCGACAATCACTTGATGAAAAGTCTACATGTGCCGGTGTGCTCTGCTCTGACGTTACTTTACTTTTCCAATCTAGAAAATGGCGAGAAGGTGTACTCACAAAAAATAGTTAGGAGAATAATCTATGCTGCCCAAGTCACAAAATCAACCAATTATATGTGCATACCTATTTACTGTTTCTTATTTCAATATTTGCTACATTGGTGGTGATCCTATCTTTGATAATCTCTAGTATGCTTATGCCTGGTTCCAAGTTTTCTTATTGGTTAAAAGGGCTCATGATAGTTGATATGGTTGGTTTAATTGTTGCTGCTATTTGGTTTGTCCATATCCAACAATTCTTAACAACAGCAGTTAAGACCACTGGTCATATTAGTGCCATAGTGACTGAAGTCGATGGGGAGGGGGATCTGACCTATACTCCAGAAATTGAGTTTCAAGATCAGCATGGGAAAATTTATCGATTTCGTACAATTGTCAGCGGCAACGAACATGAGCGGCAAGTGGGCGAGCAGGTACCTGTGGTTTATGATCCCCAAAATGCGACCAATGCTAGTGTTGATACCTTAGTAGAGCTGTACCTTGGTGTATTTGCTTTATCGTTAGTGTCTCTAGTACTACTTCTTGCTGGCTTGATTGCTGGATGGCTACTCAATAAAGAAGAAAAACGAAAGTTAGATTTGGTCAATAATGGCCAAAGGATTACTGCCAGTATTGTGGATATTCTTCACCTGACTTCTATTAAGCGTCGCGGGCAGTCTCCTTGGATGGTAATAGCTACTTGGACCAACCCTCTAGATAGTAAAAAGTATGATTTTTCCAGTGAGTCAGTATGGTTTGATCCAAAGCAGTATTTAGGAGCAGGGAGAGTGAATGTTTACATTGATCCAAGTAATCCTGACCAATATTTCATGGAAATTCCTCAGCCATTTGATGGAGAAGGTAACTAGACTGTTTAGTTAGTTCCAAATGTTCTTTGTCCTTTTCCTTTAGCTTTAGCCGGCTCAGCTACTCGTTGTGTTTTGTTCCAAGTTGCAATAAATACTTCGCGATGTTCACCCAAAGCTTGTTTGAATCTTTTTAAAAGTTCAGGTGTATTTAGAATAGTAGTGAGCTCTAGGCAGAGGGTGTATACAGTACTAAAATCACTGATATCAGTGTCTAGTATCCATTCTAAATAATTTTCTATAATACTTGGTTGGAAAAGATACTTGCTTGCTACGTCCATCAATAATTGTGGGAAAAGATCATTGTTATTGGCAGCTTCTATGATCTCCAACAAGATTTGAATTGGAAGATAATCTGCTAAAACATTTTCGCTATTGATTGGAAGTAATACTGAGCGAATGTCCTGTCGAATTGCCGTACGCTCAGTAGTAGTCAATGTACAAATCGCTTCATATGCTTCAAGCGGAAAGTTGTCCATTACTTTATTGGCACTAGCCTCAATACTGAGGTCATCTTCCTGGCAGCTATCATCTGTTTCTAAGGCTTGTACTTGGGTCGGCTTCCCATCTGCGGTGTAGATCTTTACGCCATGCTCTTCGTCAAAAGTGGTACTTGCAATCAACGTATGCAAAAAAGCGCGAGCGTCTTCAGTCCTAAAGTAAATATGAGCAGGCTGTCCTGTTTTCCTCTCGGCCAACCGTTGTCTCCAAACAAAATGATCTGTGGTTGCAATACCGTCCATAAAATTATCTGAGAGAGCATGCTAGCGATGTTTGGAATAGGAATCAATCTGCTGCACTTTTACAGAGCGGCTATCTTGAGTATACTAATCTCCATTAATTGTTATTGTGGCCATTTATCAATCACCTAAACTGACTTTAGCAAGACCAAGATTTAGTGAAGTAGCTGGCCTCATTGGTAGAGAAAGTGACCAATTTGGTAAAGGCTCAGTTGTGCTACCGCGCTTTTGCTAGAGGTGTTTTGCTTACCCAGAGTCCTGCTGATCAGGCTCGCTGGGATACAGTTGCTGAATTTATTGATGATGATGTGCGCACCATACTTATTGCTAGAAGTATTCGTAGAGCGGTAGAGAGTTTATTGAGCAATGGCAGAGAGGAACTACATGTAATAGAAGCCGGTTTTGGTACCGGTTTTTTGGCAGCCGTGGCGCTTGCTACTGATAGTAAAGTGAAGCTTATTGGCTATGATCTCCAGGAAGCTAAAGTATCTGTTGCTCAAGAAGTCTGTGGCCAATTAGGTTTTGAATCATCACGATTTAGCTTTAATCGAAAAGTAATTTCGCCAGACCTGCCTGCTCAAGAGCATGCAGATGTTTTGGTAGTGGCGGAACATATCAGTGCTGGTTTGATGCATGAACTCACCACGGATATTCCTAGAAGTATAATTGTTGATCCAAAGCTTTGCATACCCTATGCCGTGCATCCTCAGCTTTTTGTCAGTATTCCTGGTGGTGCTAGTGTGTTGTCTGGGGAAGAGATTGTACTTGGTAGCACGCAATCAGGTGATCATGTGAGGATAGCCGGAAATATTATGTTGCCTCCCAATCATCGAGTGCCTCTTTCAGTGGCCAATGGAGTGACCTGGAGTGGTCTTTCATTGCCGGGATTACCAGCGGTGCAACAAAGAGATACTCGCCAAAGCAGAGTAGATGGCAAGCGAAATCATTTACTGCGCTCGACTTGTCTGCATGCTAGTGTTGATAAAACTATTAATGCATTTTGGTGGATCGCCAATGATAGCGCTGCTGCTGTTGAAGTTTCGGTCAATGTCGAGTATCCAGTGGGTTTTCTAGCAAATCAAAAAGGTGAACCACAAGTAACTTTAACTGGTTCATCAGAGGCAAGAGTATACAAAGCTCCAATTGAAGTACATCGTTTTGACGAGTATTTAGCTGGGATGAGGCGGGGAGAATAATACTTAGCGTCCGTTTTGGGCGTAGGTAGTTCTTACTATTTCCATTGTAGCCATGTACCGCTGCAGAGCCATATGGGTGAAGCTGCAATGACCTTCTCGGGCGCCAGGTCCACATTCCATTCCTGGTCTTCTGCACTCAGCATTAATTAGGGCTTGGCACGTAGCATCATGAATTGGCAAGCAAGCTTGTAATTTCTGGGTTAGCTCAGCCCAATCAGTGGGTAGACTAGCTGGCAAAGCATGGTCGCTCGCAATGAGTGAAGGTACTCTTCTTAGTGTTTGATATCCCGGACATTGGGAATTTACTATTGTGGATGCATAAAGTGATCTAGTCGCATCTACTTGGTCTCTCATCCTAATGAGCTCAGCAATAGAGAATCTACAAGTAGCCATTAATTGGCCTTCTGTTGTTTGGGTGTGGTGTTGAATCAGGCTATCAAAATCATTGGCCATATTGGCTAGTTCAAATAGTCTATCCGATGCTGTTGAGCAACTGATCTGAGTTGGTTGTTGAGGTGATTGCACTAGTGGAACATCAACGAGTGTTGTAATAGGGTGAGTCAAATTGGTGTCAGCAATATTTCTGTTGTCGCTCTGACAAGCTTCCAAGGTAAGTGCAAGTGCTGCTGTGCTAAAAAGATTCTTCATAGACCAGTTTTTATAAGGTTAGAATTCAATATAGCGAAGCTGAATATTAAGACAAGTATATAAATAAATTGTTTAATAAAAGATCTGTTTACGTAGTCTCTTGTTATTAAAATTTTAATAACTTAGGCTGCGGTTTAGCTAATTGTTTTAATTTATGGAACAGGCAATTTTAGATTTCTACCGATCGTTTAGTGCATATACTTTTCCTGGTGCTTATCAAAAAGAATTACAAAAGACATTACCTGACAATATTCGTGAGTTGGGCTTGCTAGTCAGGAAAAGCCTAATTCATCGCTCTACACTAGCAGATGGTAATGTCGGAACCAATGCTGATTTGCGTTTTGGGGATATGACCCAGATGCCTTGGTATCGTCAGCCAGAGGATGATCTTTTCCCTACTGCAGGGGCAATGCTTATTGAGCTCTATCGCAGAGATCCTCGTGGGATTGTTGGTGATCGAAAAGTAGAAGGCAAAGTCATTCTCACTTGTCGGTATACTGCTATTTTGATGGCTAGTATTCTCAAATCAAAAGGGATACCTGCTCGGGTGCGAGCAGGACATGCGAGTTATTTTGCGTTTGAGAAAAGTATGGATATGAGTGCTGATCATTGGATCAATCAGTATTGGGATGAGCAGCAGCAGCGCTGGATCACTATTGATGTGGATGGTAGTTTGAGCTTAGTAGACGACTTTGATCCCTATGATTTACCTGCAGGTAAATTTGATTTTCCCGCTGTTGCATGGGGACTGCTTAGGGCTGGAAAAGTAGATCCGTTGCGTTTTTGGAATGGTAAACCGGAACGTGGTCAGTTGGTGCTACTTTGGTCGCTCTTCTATGATTTTCATTGTTTGATGAATAGCGAGATTTTGTATACCCATGGTCCCAAATGGGGGAATGCTCAGAACTTTTCTATGCTAACTCCCAAGCAATTTGCCCAGATTGATCATTTGGCAATGTTGATGAGCGATCCAGACCAACATTTTGCATCCCTACAAAAGATCTGGGAAAGCGAACGAGAGTTTAGGGTTTTATATGGTAGCTTGCTGTAAGAGCTAGATTGATGGATACTCCTTGCTCAATTTAATTTAAGTTATGCCACTATTAGTTGAAGTCTATGGTAATGAACAGTGGATTAAAGTTGGTAGACTATCTGATCAAGATGCACCTGGCAGCATCAGGCATGCTGAGGCCAACGGAAATTCACTTGTGTATGCATTTTTATGCCGAGGGAATGATTCGTCTGCTTTATACAAAGGGTTTGATCAAGTAGCTGAAATAGCATCAGGCCGAATTATTGATCTGACTCGCTTTGAATTAGTAAAAATCTTGTACGGAGTTGATACTCCATATGAAATTGAAGTAAAAACTGCAAGAAGTCCTGTGCCAAGGCGCGTGAGATTTACTCACCAGAGTTCACAGAATTAAGCTCATTATTTTAGTGATGTCGCCTCTAGTTTCTCAGCATGGGTATTCCAATCTGAAGAACTACAAAGTAAAACGGCTTCTGGACTCAAGACAACACAACTAGTACCGCCGCCGTAGCGTCCCATCGCAATCACTACTTTGTTATCTTGTCCCACAATATCATCATGCTTGATTAGCAAAGAAGTATAACCGCAAGTTGATGAGACACAGCCTTGCCCACCATCAGTTCTGTAGATTACTTCAGCAATATTTAGGAGGTTCAAGCTGCTATATTGCCCACTTGGTGTCCAAACTCGATCTAGACTAAATATTGAGCTGGCTAGTGTTTGCTTTGCGTCGAGTGAGGAATACTCAGCTAGATATGTTTTAGCTTGATCAAACTGATTAGCATCTTTGATCTGGGAATACCAAATTACTAGAAATTTACCTTGATAGTAGCCACTGATACCAAAATTGTTGGTAAGCAATGCTAATGGATCATTGCTACAAGCAAATCCACCTTTTGTTGTACAAATTTGTTTGATATTTTTAGCACTGGCCTGGCTTTTCTTGATCGCATCTTGTAGAGAGATCTTTGTTTCACTTTTCCAATGCCATGTTTTATTGGCAATTTGGGTTGTGGGTACCGGCATATTTTCTAAAGCGAAATGACTTCTTCTTTGATTTGCTTGATTAGTTAAATCATGCAGAACCAATACAGGGATGTTGGTATTTGTCTCCAATGTGGGTGTGGGAGACAGTGTCGCTACTTCTGCTATTTGACTAGGGATTGGTGCTAGAGGGTTTGCTGTTGGGACTGGTGTAGATAATGTCTGCATGCCCATGGCTGCAACTACTGCCAACCACAACGAGCCCAACTTGACGGTGAAATTTTCCATAGCAGAATATTTACAAAATGGCTTTTATTCAAAAAAAGATGGTACTTATCTTCAAGAATCAAGGCAAAATTTATGAGTAGGCAGAATGTCGGTGCTTTCTTATTCTTGGTTAGCTGCTCTAATTGGAGCAGTAACTATTTCCTGTATGCTTCCATCAGGCAGGATTCTATAAACCAAAATATTATTTGCTCGGTGAGCGGCTGTGATTGCATATATGTAGCTTGTTGGATAATGCATCACTGGGGTAGCAGTCTCTGGGATAGGTGTGTTTGCGTTGTAGAGCGCTCGTGCAAAGTACAAAGTATTGGTTAACATTCCTCGCCGACTTGGTTGAGTGATGCCAATTGTTTGTTCTAATTGCGCTACGTCGATATCTCCTCGTGATTGGCGCAATTGACCACCTGACAGTACATTGACGAGCTCAATCTGCATGAAGTAAGCATTCGCTTCATCTTCCACATCAACACAGGTGACAACATGGAGTCGTGCGCGCATCAGCGGGTTGATTTGGACCAATCTACGAATCATATATCTTCTTCTACTGAGGATTTCGGCCGATCGTGCTCGTCGAATTTCGTGCCACATCTCATGATAGAAGGCGATCAAATCCATGGTTTCATGAGCGTCAAAGCTCTCTGGTAAACCTACCCGGTCAGTCATGGGGTCATAGCTTGCAAAAACTACGCCGCTACTGACCATCCGGCTTTGGAGTAAACCATAAAAAAACTGATGGTTGGGTAGGTGAGATTCAGTGTCAGCAATGTTTAAACCATCTTTAGCTACTTGTTCAACATTACGAAATCTATTTTGTTGGTTTGCAGTTACTTGTTCAAAAGGAGCCAACAAGCTCTCTCTATCTACATGTGGTAATCCTCGTCTATCCATCTCAGCCAATCTACGTTCGACTAGTTGTCTAAATTGGGGGAATTGGCCCTCAATATCAGCAATTAGTTGTGCTGTGCGGACATTTGGTGTTTCTGGTGTAACAGGCAATTGTGTTTCATTTTGTGGCTCAGATGTAGTAGGACTCAACGTCTCTTGGACAGCATTTCTGCAAGCATTAATAGTTCCTAGAAAACTCAGAATGGCCAACAGTGGTATCTTTTTCTTGTTGATAGTATGAACACTAGCTTCTGCGTTCGTTTGTTTTCTGCGCATGGAATATTATTGTTCTCAGCAGTGGAAGATAGCAGTTTGTAGACAATATTTCAATTGACCTGCTAGTATGCTGACTCATTTATTTGAGTTAGCATACTATGAAATATCAGTGTCCCGAACATTCAGGCACATTTTTCACACCCATTGATCATGAGTGTCACTCCCATGAAGCACCATTACAACAACGATTTCATAATTTGCACTGCCAAGCCTTGCAGTGTCCGAGAGCGCTCAAAGGGGATGAGCGCTATCCTGATGTACCTCTAATTTCACCTAGAAATTTGATTGAAAGGATTCTCAAGAATCTCGGTTAAAGCTCAATTAATTGCTGAGCACGGTGCTGCTCATCGCTTGGATATATTTTGCTAATAGTGCGGCCATCTCTTCTCTAGAGACTTTAGCTGTAGGGATAAACGTTGTTGGGAGAATACTTAACCTTCTTGCGTATTCTAAAGGTTGACCAAAAGTTGGATCGGGAATGTTGGTGAGATTGAGCGTCAAGATACTATTTGGTGTGCCTTGGCTAAAGTATGCTGATGAAGTGAGCAGCATTTTGATCATCTCAGCATAAGAAACTGGTGCATTGGGAAAGAAATGATCGCCAATACCAGTCACAATACCTCTACTGAAGGCTTCGCCAATAATTTTTGATTGTTCAGAATTGTCTTGAGGGACATCTGTGAAGTGGCTATTGCTATGAGTGAAGCTGCTATTATTGCCACCACCGACACAGTTGCTGGCCATAGCAATTTTCAAGAGTTCAAAACGTGTCAGTTGGTTATTGGGACCAAAATGCTGAGCATCATATCCATGGATCAAGTGTTGGGAGCTTGCACCTAAAAAGGTCAGTGCTGTGAGATAATTAACATTGGTATTGTTCTGTACGTCGCTGAAATTGATTGACGAGCTGCCCGTTGCTAAACATGCTGGATCATGCGGTTGGCGAGTTGGCAGGTCATTCGCGGTAGTGCTTGTCGCAGTAGAGCTTGATCGTAAACCTGAACTTGTATCTGAGCTTGATGAACTAGAAGAGCTTGAACTACTACTACCACCGACACTGTATCCACCACCACCAAATACCACACTAGATGATCCACCGCCGCTGCCACCACTACTGCCCGAAGACGTGGGAGTGACACCGCGATTGCCTGCATTGGTGGTTAGTCCTGTAGTGACCGTTACTGAGAAATTGTTGCTGCCTCCAGTCAATAAGTAACCAGTAGGTAGATTAACTAATAAAGTATAAGTACCAGGAGCGATTGCTGAGTTGATATTGCCGCTACTGTCGAAATGGACCTCTTCACTTTCAGATCCGTGAGTAAGTGTGAGTGTCGCTGGACTAAAGTTACTTGCTTCCCAATCGCTTTGCGTTCCGTTGCCATCGTTGTCAGTAAAGATATGGAAAAGGAGTGTGCCTGTAGGTGCTACTGGGGTGATTGAAACATTTGTAGCTAGCGCTGTTGCTGCTGTGTTACCAATACTATCTTGATAGGTAAGTATCACCGTGTAGGTCCCCACCGGTATCTCTGATGCTGTTGCTGATAGCACCTCAATAGTAGAACTAAAACCACCTGTGAGTGGTAAATGGAATGTATTTACTACTGATGAAGTTGCGTCTCGCAAATTAAGTGAAATAGACGGACCGCTTGAGGGTACAAATACCAAATGGATTGATCCAGGAGTGATAGCTTCAGGTAATAAAAAAGAAACTGTTAGAGGGATATTTTGGGGATGAGAAGAACTAGCAAGAGGAGCTGAAAGCGTTGGGCTTTCAGTAAAAGCACAACTTGCATTGAGTATGCCACCATCTGTTAGTGTCCAATCAAAATCATTGATGAGATGATTTCGAGCTTGAGTAGCTCCACAGTATTTCACCCCAGCAGCATTAAAGGTGACATTTGTTTGTAAGGTCTCAAGTGCCCATCCTCGTAAGAGCGAATCATAATTGGCAACTGAAAGATGCGTATTTGTGAATATATCCGTCATGTCGGTGACATTTGATACATCCCAACCACTCAGACTCTGATCGAATAATATTGCATAAGCAAACATGCTTCCCATATCAGTCACATTACTGACATCCCAATCACCTAAGTCTTGGTTGAAAGCACTAGCACCATAAAACATTTCTGGGGCTGTAGTAAGACCGGATACGTTCCAAGTTGTTATGTCTTGATTGAATGCTTCATTGCCATAAAACATTTGTGTCATATCAGTCACATTAGACACATTCCAACTACCGATATTGCTATTGAATCCGCTGATAGCAAACATATTCTCCATATCGGTCACAGTCGACACATTCCAGCTGTTTATATTGGGAATCGTTGTGAGTGAAGTAGTACCATGAAACATGAATGCTGTAGTAGTAACTCCAGATAAATTAGGCACATCTGTAGCTGTCACTGTCAAATTCGTTGCTCCCCAAAAAGCATGATCCATTGAGTTCCACGCACCGGTGCCCCATTGGCTGATTCCTACTAGCTCAGGATGCGAGCCCGAATCTGCAAAATAAATTCTCGGAAAGGTACCAGAGATAGTTACTGTATGAGTCCCAGGTGAAGCGTAGGAATGACTAGCATCAGTTAGATTTCCGAACGAGGTAGAAAAATCTCCCCAGTCTACATCATAGAAGTATCCACCACCCAAAGTAGGGATAGTAATAGTTTGTGAGGGAGTGGTCGTTTGCCACTGGGTAATGAAATCAGCTGGTACAGCCAAGGCCCGTGAAGGCGCTACAAATAACGCTAGTAAGCTAACTAGACTAAGGACTGGGAGAAGGAATGATTTTTTCATGGTGGTAATTAGGAGGCCGCTGAAAGAGGTTTGATCATTCTATTATTAACATGAATCATTTATTTTCAGTATGCCAGGAAGCGATATCTGATTAGTTTGAATTGACTAGGGTGTCTTAACTTATCTTGCTGCTGTTTGTTTGCTCTTGGTTCATAAATGACTGTACGACCAATTACGTCGATTATTATTACCAATATCAATTAACTTTATATCAGTTTTTTAGTTTAGTCTGGGCTTTTTTATTATACTATACCCCGCTGCTGCATTACTCTTTTTATTCGGGACCTCACTTCAGCTTGGTTGGCTACTAAATAAGTGTTTATGATGAGATAAAAGATATTTAATGCTTTTACTAATATTTTTTTGTCCTCAATTATAAGGTAACTGCTATATAACATCATTGTAAGATGCCAACCACCAAGTAAATAACAACCTAATAATCTTTTCTTTAATCTCTCTTCAAGGCTAGTGTTGTCTGTGCTTTCAAGAGAATAAAAAGGAAGTTTTCCGATCGCTTTAATATGTAAAAACAATGGGTTTTTAGTAGCTGTAGAATTAGGAATACAATACTCTTGGAACATTTGTAATCCACTATACTTCTTCAAGGAACCACTTATTGAAAGTGGCTTAGCTTGATCTGGTACAATAGAGCCTTCTGGGTTGTTGTCCTCTTTTTCAAGCATGAAGAAATAATTACCAGCTACTGTACATCTTCTTTAAATTATTGTCTAGTATTGTACTGTGCTGCCTGTAATCTACACTCAGTTTGAACTTTGCGCATAGCATCAACTAATGCTGTAAGCATAATGTGCTCAGGATAAATATTAGAACAACACGAGTCACTGATGGTGCTTGTTGGTACAGTTTTGTCGAGGATTTTTACGCCAGTTACTATAAACAAACATGTTTATTTGCTTAGGAAGATGTGGTGACCAATATGGCCGCTGGAGAGTATAGTAAAAACAAGACTCGGCCATTCTTGTAATGCTGTCAGCTTATGGGTATTAACTTTCCAATTAAGGATATCTTTATCAAAGTTAAGAAAGACCTCCTTGAATGGTTCCTTTCTCAAGAGCTTTGGTTAGCTCTGGGATTAGTGGGCTAACATAACTTCGCAGAAAAGCTAATGCCTCTTGCCACTGATTATAGTCACCCATTCCTATAATGTTTATATCCGGATCAGTATCAACAATAGTTCTGGTTAGTGGATGAGTTTCATTCATTCCCACTAAATTAACGAACAATCTCTTTATGTCGCCTCTATCAAGTACCCTACATTTGAGTTCAATAGCTGTACCATTTGGATCTACCCAAACTTCGGTATGGCTTACAACTTTCTGCTCATTGTCACCAGTTGAATGTGATAAAGTATAATTTAATCCTGCACTACCTTTATTTTTGGCTTCAATGCTTATATGTACGTCACTGCCATCTGTTTCTTTAGGAAATTTAAGTGGTGTCCAATGAAAAGGTTTATATTTGATACTAGAGTCTGCTGAATCCAGTCTTAATAGGTATGTTCGTACTTGGCTTCTGACTCCAGCTTTAGCGTGTTCTGCTTCCTGGGTAATGCCCAAAATGCAAACTATTTCGATCACTTGATCAACAATATCCGTTACTTTTGCTCTAGGATCTTCTTTGGTTCTATCTCCAGCCTCATGTGGACTATTGCTCATGATATATTTTAAATTCCAATAATTATATCTCAATTGGTATGAGATGGGAATCGAAAGAGTCACTTAAGACAGTCTTATTCTTAAGCCATAATTAAACATGGTGCCGAAGGAGGGAGTCGAACCCTCATACCTTTCGATACACGATTTTGAGTCGTGCGCGTCTGCCATTCCGCCACTTCGGCTAAGTGCTACCCGCGAGAGGATAGCATATCACTTTTTCTTTGCAATAATCTTTTGTACTTCTTCTAGGGCGCGATCCATTTGATTGTCCTTGTCTTTGGCAAAGGCAGCTTCATCCAGCTTGATTTCTACATCAGGCGCAATGCCCTTGTGATCAATATCTTCGCCTAGTGGTGGGAACCATTTGCCTACCGTGATTTTGAGACTGGCGCCATTTGGTAGGGGATGTACTTCTTGAATAGTACCTTTACCGAAACTCTTTTCACCCACCAAAGTAGCGCGGTTATTGTCTCTGAGAGCACCAGCCACAATTTCTGAGGCTGAAGCACTGCCTCCATTGATCAGTACTACCATTGGTAAATCTGGCATGACCACATTGCCTGTTACTGGAGAGCTTTCTTGATCAGTACGCAAAATCTTTTTGACTGCGATGCCATCTTTGACAAAGAAACTAGTAACATCAATTGCTGCATCGAGGTATCCACCTGGATCCCAACGCAAATCAAGTATTATTCCTTTAGGATGTTTAGCCTTAATCTCATCACCAATAGCCCAGAGATTGTGTTTGGTATCGTCCGTAAATTTGTGAATGCTGATCACAGCAATATCACCTTTCATTTCATACTCGATTTCTTTGAGATCGATTACATCACGAGTAATATCAATTTTACTCGTGTTCTTTTCACCATCATGAATGACGGTCAGAGTCACCAATGATCCTCTTGGGCCACGGATTTTATCGACAGCTTGGCTTAGATTGAAATTACTAGCCAAGTCATTGTTGATTTTGTAGATGATGTCTTTAGGTTTTAGTCCTCCCTTGAACGCAGGAGAGTCTTTTATCACTCCAGTAACTGTTAGATTCCCTTCCAAAATGCCAAGTTCAGCACCAATACCTTCAAGTGAGCCATGTAAACTATCGTTAAAACTATCTGATTGGGTCGGACTCAAGAAAATAGTATAGGGATCCTTGAGTGAATTAATCAGTCCTTCTGCCGCTCCATACACACCCTCTTGAGTATCAATTCTATCTTTGAAGTAGAAATTGTTTTTGATTTCGCTCCATGACTGGTTGAGCAAACTAAAATTGAGAGCACTATTTGCTGTATCAGTTTGTGTGCCTGTCACTACGGTAGCAGGAGATTGATTTGCATTGATTACACTGTGCTCTTGGCCAGCATAATAACCTAAGCCTAAGCTAACGATGATAGCAGCAGTAAAACTAACTGTTTTTTTCCATGGAGCTAAAAACATATTTTATTGTGATAGGGGTAGAGCAAGCGTTTTGATGTCCTGAGTTTGACCAGTTTTAGGATCAACGTCAACAATACAAGCACAGAATAAGATTGTGCCTTTTTCTTCGACGACATATTTCTCAGGTCTTTGAGTAATGAACTTGCGAATGATCGCGGCTGGTTCAAAACCAATACTAGAATCTTGTACTAAACAAGCACCAACATCAGTAATGTAGCTCGTTCCTTTCGAAGAGATTCGAGCATCATTGGTTTGTACATGCGTGTGTGTACCAAAGAGATGACTGACGCGACCATTGAAGTAGTGATACAAGGCTTGTTTCTCTCCAGTAGTCTCACCATGGATATCCATGATTCTAATAGTGGCTTTTTGTACTTCAGGTTCATTCAAAATTCGGTCACCAGCTAGGAAAGGACAATCAATAGTCATCGACATGAATCCACGGCATTGGAGATTGATCACAGCGATACTGTAGTCGCCCATTTGAAAGACTCGATAACCACTACCTGGATTGCCGACAGGGAAATTGGCTGGGCGAATGATGATTGGATTGGGAGCATCCAAAAGCTCAATGATATCGTCGTGTCTCCAAATATGATTACCTGAGGTAAATATATCTACTCCGTATTCCAGCAGATCCAGTGCATTGTCTTTATTGATGCCCATACCGCTAGTCACATTGTCACTATTAGCGATTACGAAATCCAGATTTTCTTCCTTGCGTAATTTAGGCACCATGTGTTTTACTGCTTTACGTCCGGGTTTACCGATAATGTCGCCTATACAGAGAATCTTGGCCATGAGCAAAAGTAAAATAAGGTAGTGCACTATATCAGCTTTTCCATTCTATGTATCCAATCTTAGTTAGTCTAGGACCAATTCATTTTTATAGTTTTGGTACACTTTTCATCATAGGTATACTAGCAAGCTGGCTTTTATTGAAGTATTTAGTTGAGCTTCACAGCTTGCTTATTCGCGTTTTTTATGTGGGTATGCCATGGTTGATCATCGGTGGAGGAATCGGCGGGCGTTTGGGCTTTGTACTGACGCATTTAGATAAGTTCTATCGCAATTGGGGAGCTGTGTTTTCAGTCTGGACCTGGTGGGGAGAGTGGGAATTGTGGGCTGGTGTGATTGGTGCGGGACTGGCTATGATTATATTTTGGATCAAACACAACGAGCCAGTTTTTTTGTGGTTAGATGTCATGAGTATCTCCATTCAACCTTTGATTCTGTTCACGGCTTTAGGTTTACTGTTGAGTCCGATCGGACTAACTACCGAGGCTTTAGGTGGACCAACCACCATGCCGTGGGGTGTGATGGTAGACTCAGTTGATTTGCCATTTGCTAATGTCCCTGTGCATCCACTATTCTTCTATACCAGTGCAATGGCTTTGCTTACTTTGCTAGTATTACTGTACCTACGTCGTTGGGCTCCCAGGTATGTGGGCCGATTATTTGCTGTGATGTTGGTATTCTATAGTAGTCTCTGGTCTATTCATTATTTGGTCCGCTGGCATGTACCAAATTCATTATTTGGTGTTGACCTCTTTCTTTTCAATCAAGCCTTATATTTGTTATTGGCTATCATGTGCGCAATCTACATTATCCGCAAAAGAAGACTGGCCCAACGCAAGAAACTGCAACATTTCTCCGACCTATAATCGACGTCAATTTGAAATCTATAATTTAAGATTTAGATTTTAAAATTAAATCTTAGAATAGAGTCTCCGGTCCAGCAAACTTAAGGCCAAGCTTAGTAAATCCCACTTCTTCACAAACTTCGCGTGCCTTAGCTTTGTTTGGCCCCTGATAGTTGATGGTATTCAAGTGTTCAGTAATTGGTGTCTGACAATTGATTGTCACCATTTCTTTGGTAAATCGTGCTTCTTTCTCATGCTCACGCAGCTTTTTCTGAGCGCTGCCAGTTACTTTGTCGAGATTGAGATAAAGGTTATCCAAACTGCCCCATGCTGTTAGTAATGTCTTGGCTGTTTTTTCCCCAATGCCAGGCACACCAGGTAAGTTGTCAGAAGGATCTCCGCGTAGTGCTTTATAGTCAATCCATTGTTCAGCTTTGAGGCCATGTTTTTCCAGTACATTGCCTGGAGTAATCTCTACAGCGTTATTCATGCCGCGCGAGATACAATAAAAAGTAGCGTACATATTTACAAGCTGCACAAAGTCATTGTCACCAGATACAATGATATTGGGGAGACTTTTCTCGGTAGCTTCTTTACTGAGGGTGCCAATAATATCGTCTGCCTCATAGCCTGGGAGCATGATAGTCGGCACTTGTAAGGCTGCTAAAAATTGTAGGATCCTAGGGAGTTGTTCAAATAGCCCCTCTGGTGGCTCGGTTCGGTTGGCTTTGTATTCTGTGTACTGTTCATGACGAAATGTCTTGGTCGCAGTATCAAAAGCACAAGCAATATGGGTAGGTTGAAATAAATCAATCAAATTCACAATCGTATTAGCAAAACCAAAGGTAGCATTAATCATCTCACCACTTTTACTCTTCATAGTAGTAGGCAAGCCATGAAAGCTGCGAAAAAGGATGGTACTACCGTCTATTAATAACAACATGTTACTTTTTAAATCTGGAGTGATACTAATGGGAAATGAGGTAAAAGGTAAGATGGAAGAGGTAAGAAATGTACGGGCTTAGGGATAATTATGCCCTCCATGCATATGGACAAACAGCATGTACACTTTTTACCTCTTACCTCTTACTTCTTCCCTCGACAGCTTGTCGATTTGACCTGTAGCATGTGTATTGCTACATTGTCCGCGTTCTTTCTTTCCGTTGGTGCTACTTGGGCACAGATACGGATTTTTATCCACAAGAAAGTATTTTATTATATGCCACTCAAAAAGAAAAAGGCTCTTCACTCAGAGCAACGACTTTACGAAGTCATCGCTCTTTTCCCAGGTGATGTGCTTGATAAGGAAGGGGAAAAATTTCCTGAGATTCTCCAAAAGAATCTTGAAGCAGTTGGTGCTGAAGTGAAACGTATGGAAAACTGGGGAAAACGCCCACTTACTTACGATATAGCTGGTCATGACCATGCTTTCTTTGTGTTTGCTCACTTTGTTTTGGATTCAGAACAAGTGATTGCTTTGACCAAAGATTTGCGTCTTGAACCAAAAGTTTTACGTTCTTTGATTACTTCTGTACCAGAAGAATATCTATTACCTGAGACTGCACCTTTGGCTAAAGAGTTTTTAGGTTGGGTTCGTGAGCCAATTCATCCAGAAGATGCTGAGCTCATGAAAGAGAATTTTGACAAACGTGCTCACCGCCGTCGTTCTGGTTCAAATATGGACATCAAAAAGCCTGAGGGTGCTCCTGCAGCAGATGCAGCAGCCGCTCCAGCTAGTACTGCAGCTAAGAAGCCAGGTGCTCCGATGTCTAGTATCAATCAGAAGTTGGATCAGATGCTCAAATAACCCAGCTAAACTTTTACTTTATTACCTATGAGAAGCGTTAATATTGTCATTTTAATGGGGCATCTCACTCGCGATCCTGAACTACGTCAAACAGCCAATGGTCAGCCTGTAGCTACTTTTTCAATCGCTACCAATCGTGTCTGGACCACTTCTGCTGGTCAACGCCAAGAATCTACTGATTTTCATGATTTAGTGGCTTGGGGCCGTCTCGCAGAAATCTGTTCTCAGCAGTTAACCAAAGGATGTGCCATCCACGTAGTCGGTCGTCTCCATCAGAGAAGCTGGACTACTCCTGAAGGTATCAAAAAACACAAAACTGAGATCGTTATCAACGAGCTCAATATCGTTTTCCGCAAAAACGGCATTCCTGGAAGTGAAGGTGGTATGGAAACTCTTTCAATCTCTAGTGATCAACATGACAATCAAGACGATCTCTATGCTGGTGCCGATATGGATTTAGATTCTGTCGGTTTGCCTGGTGATGATGATCAAAAAGTATAAATTATAACTGTTAAACTGTATGGCCAATAAAAATCCTCCTCCACGTATCAAGAATGAAAAGTTAAAGCGTTGTTACTTCACTGCTCAACACGCTACGTATATTGATTACAAAAATCTACGTATTATCAGCCGTTATATCACTTCTTTCGCACGTATTATGCCAAGACGTTATAGCGGTATCCAGGTTAAATACCAACGTATGCTTTCACAAGCTGTGAAACGCGCTCGTTTCTTGGGATTGTTGCCTTACACAATGCAACATCGTCAGTATCCTAAGTACGCTGAACCAGCTGCTGAGTAATCTGTATGAGGTTTCATATCCTCACGCTCTTTCCCGAGATGTTTGTCGGAGTATTATCGACAAGCATCTTGAAGCGTATTCAGGATAAAAAGTTAGTTGAGGTCTTATTCTACAATCTACGTGAGTACGGTAAGGGCAAATATCATCAAGTAGATGATGTCCCCTACGGTGGAGGCGCTGGCATGGTAATGATGCCCGAGCCTCTTAGTGCTGCCATCAAAGCGGCCAAAGCGCAAACTAAAGGTAAATCAATCGTTGTGTACTTAACTGCAGGTGGTAAGAGACTAAAGCAAACGCAAGTAGAACGGTTTACTAAGTATGACGATATAATTTTACTTTGTGGCCACTATGAAGGGATCGATCAACGCATTATTGATCGCTATATCGACTTAGAGCTTAGTATCGGGGATTATGTCCTGACAGGTGGTGAACTTGGCGCTCTGGTTGTTGTGGATGCTGTCAGCCGTTTAATTCCAGGTGCCTTGGGCTCTGATGCTTCCGTGCATGAAGAATCTTTCAGTAAAGAACTGGGCCGTAAGCGCGAATACCCACATTACACTAGGCCTGAAGTATTCGAAGGGATGCCAGTACCTCCAGTACTTTTGTCAGGACACCATGCTAAAATTAAAGAATGGCGAAGAAGTTTGTTGAAATAAGGTTTAGCTTGCCCCCTTTTGAATAATAGATAGCCGTTATACTAATGCTACGGAAGCTTCCGCTTGGCCGCATGAATTTGCAATTTAATTAGCGATCCGCTACATTGCTTTGTATTAGTGTAGTAATACAATGATCGCGAGCTCACAAAAAAAATTAATGCAGGCTTTGACGCTTCTCCAAAATGAAAAAGAAGCAGCCGCTTTTTGTCGAGATTTGCTAACCATGGATGAAATCACAGAGTTGAGCTTGAGATTGGAGATCGCCACTATGCTCAATCAAGGTAAGACGCAACGCGTGGTAGCAAAGCTAACTGGTACCAGTATCACTACTGTTACTCGAGTAAATCAATGGTTAAAGCGAGGAAAGGGCGGATATAAACTGGTGCTTGAACGTCTCTATAACCATCGTCATCAACAGCATTGAAAGGCCTCTTTTTGCTGTTTCCTAAAGCTGCCTTTCTCTCTGGAGGGCGGCTTTTTATTTACTCTTACTTTTATGAAAAAAACTATTATTGATCAACAACCCCTACAGATTTTAGCTCCCGAAACAGATGATGAGCTTTCTGTATGGATACCAAGAATTGTGCCAGTATATAAGCAGGTATTTGGAGATGAGATTTGGAAGGAAGGTTGGAAATGCACCCGCTGCAAAAGCAAGTATGCTTTAAGTGATCCAAATTGTGCTGATGGTACCTGCTGTGCCCAGAAGCTTGCTGAATTTTATAGTGATGAAGAGGTTGCTGTAATGTTGAGAGATTTGTTAGTGAAGCGGTATCAGCTCCGAATGGTAGTGGATCAAGCTGAGCAAGTCGTGGGATTTCAGTGGGGATGGAAAGAAACGCTAACGGGGATGAATACAAAGCTAGAACTATGGCCTGAAGTGCTCGATTTCTTGCGGGAAGAGTTGAAGCGTAAAGGGCTTTATGATGAACAGATGTATTACTGGTCAGAAAGTGGTGTCTTACCCAGTTTTAGACGTCGTAATTTAGCTAAGTTGATGTATGAAGACGTCCGTAAGTCTCTGGTGGTCAATACTCGTTACAAATTACTACGCACTTCGCCCCAGTCGCCTCAGTATCAGTTGTCTCGCAAGCAGGGAGATGTGGTGGTCTTCAATTATACCGACAACACTCGCGACTGCCGAATTATGGATGACCGTGTGCTGTTAGCTGGGAAACTTTAAACTGATTAATCAAACTTTATGCAATCACCAATTATTCTCCAATCAGATGTTCCTGGACCTACTGTTGTGATTTTGGGAGGAGTGCATGGCAATGAAACTTGTGGAGTAGAAGCCCTACCTGTACTCAGTAAAGTATCACTCCAAAAAGGTAAGTTGATTTTGTTGTATGGCAATCCTTTAGCGGTTGAACAAAATGTACGGTTTGTAGACTACAACTTAAATCGATTATTTTGTGTGGATGATGATGTCCCTAATGAAGCGAAACAGAGCTATGAATATCAGAGATCACGTGAAGTATTGTCGTATTTAGACCAAGCAGACTACTGTTTAGACTTACATGCCAGTTTCACTCCAGCTAGTGAGCCATTTATTATTTGTGAAAGGAATGCCCAAGATTTTATCAAGTACTTACCTCAACATCGAGTTTGCTATGGCTTCACTAGATTGGAACCAGGTGGGAGCGATGGGTATATGAATAGTATGGGAAAGGTAGGAGTATGTGTAGAATGTGGCTATCTTCAAGATCCCGCCAGTGCTTTGGCTGCGGTCAATTCTGGGCGGTCATTTCTCCAAAGTTTGGGGATGGTAGAGTGTGATGATCTTAGAGTGAACCTGGCTCAGCAATACGTAGAAGCTTATGAGCTTTATTATACCAAAACTGCTTGTTTTAAACTGATCAGATCCTATCAGGACTTTGAAGTGCTAAAAGCCGGTGAGGTTATTGGATTAGATGGTCCTGAAGCAGTCATCTCCTCAGTTGAACAAATGATTCTCTTTGCTAGAGATAGATCCGCGGTGGGGTCAGAAGCGTTTCTATTAGTTAAAAAATTATAGTAACTATTTATCTATGAATAAACTTATTTCTGGTGGTGCTTGGCCGGATGGGGAAACCTTACCAATACAGGCTATTTTAACTGAACAGCCTAAAAGTGGGACTGTAGTAATAGTAGTTAGGTTAGTCTTACATAGTAAGCTGAGAGGCTATTGCTGCTGATTCGTATCGTGGAGGATGGGGTTGGCACGGGGATGGTGGAGGGTGTTGAAGAGAACTTACCTATTTAACGGCATCTGTATAGCGAAGGTAGTTTCGGTAAGGAGTAAAAATGTGGTACAATTAAGTAGATATTGATTACTTCTCCATGCGTATCGGTATAGATGCCCGTTTATATTCCCCCCGTTTCGGTGGTATTGGACGTTATACACAAGAGCTTATTGACCACTTGTCTCGTATCGATCAGGAGAATGAATACTTGTTGTTCTTCAATGAAGAGGACTATTCACAGTACCTTGCTCCAAATGCTCGCTTTGGTAAAAGAAGGGTGACTGCCAAGAAAGATACATTGCAAGAACAAACTGCTTTTGTGAAAGATTTGCATCGTGAGCAGCTCGATGTGATGCATTTTACCAACCTTGATGTGCCTGTGCTCTACAAAAAGCCGATGATTGTGACTATTCACAGTTTGGCTAGCATAAAGTTTCCAGAAAGCAACAAACAAGGTTTCTTTCAGAAGATTCAAAATAGCATGATGATGAACAATATCATGGCTAATGCTCGTCGTTTTATTACTGTGTCACAAACTGTCAAAGAAGAAGCAATCAAATTGATTGGTGCTCCTGTTGATCGCATTCGTATTATCAACAAAGGTGTCAGTGATACATTCTTGAGCGCTGTATATGACAAAAAGTTGTTGGCAGCTTTGAAAATTCGTCTAAATATTGAAAAACCTTATATTTTGACAGTTGGTTTTTGGCGTTCATATAGCAATATTATCAATTTGATTCGGGCCTACAATTTGTTTCGTAACCGCTACAATACTGAAAATCAACTAGTAATTGTTGGTAGACCTGATGGCCAAGAAGAGGCTATTCGACAGGTGATTACTGAGCTTGGTCTTGGTAGTCATGTTATTTTGGTCGGATATGTCGACGAACGCGATTTACCATTGCTTTATCATGGTGCGCAACTCTATATCAATCCTGCTTTAGACAATGGCTTTGGTTCTACTATTTTGGAAGCGATGGCTTCAGGTGTGCCAGTGATCACTTCCAATGCTGGATCAGTGGCTGAAATTTGTGGCAGTGACAATGCTGTTTACTTTGATGCCCAAGATATTACAAATATGGCGGAAGCAATGCACCATGTATTTGATGATGAGAAGTTGAGTGCTGATTTAGCTGCAAGAGGCAAGGCTCAAGCACAAGCCTATACCTGGGCAGAAACAGCTGAAAAGACCGTGCAAGTCTACCGTGAAGTAGCGCAAGAGAGTCCTGTAAGCCAAACGAATAGTGGTATTGTTTCCAATCTCACTAGTTCAGTCTCAGGTATGGCCTCATCTACTTTAGGCTCAGTGACTGAAAAAGCTAATGCTCTGCAAGCCAAAGGCAAAGAAGCATTGAGCAAGGTGACTGATAGAGCTAGCAAATAATATGCATGGCTTAGGTTCTCTTTTTCCCAAAGAATTAGCCAGACGAGGTCTGACTAAGGTAGTTTTGGCTGCACAAGTGGTCGATTTTTGGCCCAAAGCCTTGGAACAGATTTATCCCAAGGCCATACCTTATACACAGGCACTGACATTCAAAGATCAAATCCTGACAGTAAAATGTACACATAGCGCAGTGTCCTCTGAACTACAGATTTATAAAGAAGCGCTGCTTAAAGCTTACCAAACAACTTTTCCAAGGACGACGATCCAGTTTCGTTTTCAGACTGGGGCGAAGGTAAACCGAGAATAGCAAAGGTTTTATTGGTAGCTTTGCGTCCTTGTGGTGTTCTTTCGATTAAACCTTCTTGTACCAAGTATGGCTCATAGACATTGAGCAAGGTTTCTTCGGTTTCATTACAAGCAGAGGCTAGTGTTTTCACTCCTATCGCTCTACCTTGAAACTTTTCTGCCAACACTCGCAGGAGCATCATGTCATTGTTGTCCAAGCCATGTTCATTGATGCCTAGTTTTGCTAAGCAATCTACAACAAATATTTCATCAATATGGCCAATGTCCGCAATATTAGCAAAATCACGAATGCGTTTGAGTAGGCGATTGGCGATACGTGGGGTACCGCGGGACCGATGAGCAATCATTTCTGCTGTACGTTGGTCAATCGTGAGATCTAGCAGTTTTGCTGTACGCACAATAATCTGACCGAGTTCGCTAACTGTATAAAATTGTAATCGAAGCGTCTCCCCAAAACGGTGACGCAGTGGAGCTGAAAGATCGCCACTTCTGGTAGTAGCACCAATCAAAGTAAATGGTGGCAATGGTAGCGATATAGCTTCGCTAGTATGGCCTTTGCCCACCGTAATATC
Source organism: uncultured Candidatus Peribacteria bacterium (assembly GCA_964514565.1). Lineage (GTDB taxonomy): Bacteria > Patescibacteriota > Gracilibacteria > RBG-16-42-10 > RBG-16-42-10 > JAGNZB01. The sequence continues at coordinate 372,888 of CAZERA010000001.1, forward strand.
TAATCTAAAGTCTTCCATCGCGGTATAGAGCATTTCTTCCAAGGGCAGCTTTAAACGATGTATCTCATCGATAAAGATCACAGTGTGTGGCTTGGTGGTACTGAGTAAGCTGATAATATCCGCTGGTCTTTGTAAAGCTGTACCAGCACTAATGGTTAAATTAGCTTCCATCTCATTGGCAATCACCGTCGCGAGAGTGGTTTTCCCTAGTCCTGGCGGTCCAACCAATAACATATGATCCAATGCATCATGACGTTTTCGTGCTGCTTGAATGAATACATTCAAGTTATTCTTGATGTCAGTTTGGCCAATATACTCACTCAGTTTCTTGGGTCTGAGACTAATCTCCCAAGTTTCGTCAGGAGCTGTAACTGTGGTTTGAATTGGTTTAACGTTGGTGGGTTTGCGCATATTTTTGAATAGCTAAAGTCACCGCTTGGCCGGAAGAAATATCTTCAGGGAGGTCTAGGAGTAGTTCCTGAACGACACTTGGATCATAGCCCAGATTGACTAAGGTTTCAGTGGCAGTTTGATGTGCCCGTGGTTTTTCTAGGGTGGGTAAATGAGGGTTTTCGGTTAGTTCGATCAAGATCTTGAGGGCGGTTTTCTTACCAATGCCTGATATCCCTTCAAAAAAGACTTTGTCACTTCTCAAGATAGCTTGATGTAGTGGCTCGATTCCCTTACTCAGAATATTGAGAGCAGTCTTGGGACCAATGCCTGAAATATTAATTAATAACTTGAACCATTTCTTTTCACTCATGGTAACAAAACCAAACAGTAAGTATTGTTCAGTAGTGAGATGCGGATGAATAAATAAAGTGATCTGTTGATCCAATAAATAGGTATAGTGATGTGGCACTAACACTTCATAACCAATATTATTGGTCGTGATCAGCAAGGTATTTTCTTGGCTGGAGAGAATAGTGCCGGAAAGGTAATGAATCATAGTGGCAAGGGTTGTAAGATTAAACTTGCTTGCGATAATCGCGTAAATATTGTAATTCTAGCTGCGTTAAACTTATGTCATCATTTATGAATGTAGCTCAATTTTTTTCTTTAGCATACTGGTTTGAGGTCAACCCAATCGGGGATTTCATGTATCTACGTCTGCTCACAGGTGTGGTTATCGGTTTGTTTGTAGCAGGAGTAGTGATCCAATTGGTCGCTCGTTTCGGCAAAATGAATGCTGTGGTACGAAAATTTCTGCGTCGTTTGCCTGGACCAATGTATCTCACTAGTATCTTGGCAGCTTTTTTTCTTTTTGCTCGTAATCAACGTGCTGCCTATCTCGGTATGCGTATATTTCTTCTAGTTACTTTTGGTCTATTTGTGATTTGGTTGGTGGTAGCGATTGTGAAATTTATCCGCAACTACCGTCGTGACCTCAATGCTGCTTTGAAGCGTAAAGAAAACAAAAAAGCTAAACGTCGTATTCAGAAGTAATTACTTCAAACATTCATTTACTGCTTGTTTGACTGTATTGCCGTCTGCTTGGTTTCCTAGTTCTTTCATCACAATTCCCATCGCTTTCCCAAAGTCTTTTTTCTCAGTCAGGCCCTGTGCCTGGAGGAGAGAAGAGACTTTTTCTTTGACTTGATCAGCACTCATTAATGCTGGTAAGTATTGCTCAATTAATTTGATTTCAAACGCTTCTTTATCAGCTAAATCACTACGGTTGGCCTCAGTGTACTGAGTAAAAGAGTCTTGACGTTTCTTGAGCTCTTTACGAAAGATACCAACTACCGCTTCCTCAGTAGGAGCGACATTAGTATCTATTTCGATTTGTTTGATTGCTGCACTGAGCATTCGGAGAGCAGTTACTTTGTCTGCTTCACCTGCTTTCATGGCAGTTTTGATGTCCTGGCTGAGTTGCACAGAGAGTTCTGACATAGAGGGGGATATTTAAGCGTTTTCACACTACACATATTAGCCGGTTTTTCCTAGGTGAGTGATAAAGCACAATTCATTATGAACCAATATGTCTAGAGCGGAATAAAATTAAGCATAAGCCAAAAACATGTGTTTGACATCTATTTTTTATATGACTATAGTGACCTCCGAGATCGTTAATGCACCTACCTTATGAATGGTACCCCCTCCACTTACTCCTCATGGCAAAAATTGGCCCTCAATGACGTCATAGAGGAAATGTTTATGGTGCTCACGGATAAAGAACGGGAGGTATTGATTCGTCGCTATAGCCTACACAATCAACCCAAAGAAACACTGGAGAAAATTGGTGAAGATTTTGCTGTGACTCGCGAACGTGTGCGCCAAATTGAAAACGCTGCCCTCAAAAAGCTGCGCCGTACTTTGAGCAATACTAAGCTCAAGGATGTGACGCGTGCTGCTGATGGTATCTTGCGTGAGAATGATGGATTGCTTTTGGAATCAAAACTAATCCAAAAGATCATCCAAACTGTCACTGACATTTCTATTGATAGCAATATTGTGAAATTGGCTCTAGGTATCGAGGAAGATATTATCAAAGTAAAGAAAAATAGTTTGTTCAAGCCAGCTTGGCGTCTCGACCAAGTGCAAGAACGTATTATGCGTGACATCATTGATTCTGCAGAAGAAGTTTTGAAAAAGTCTCAAGATGCTTTGCATGGCAATGAACTTGTAGAGAAAGTGATGAAACGTCATGCGCTCAAAGCTACTCCTAAGTTTGTAATTGCTTGCTTAGAGGTAAGTAAATTATTTAAGCGCGTTGAAGATGGTTGGGGTCTGATGGAATGGCGCCATATCAATCCAAAGAGTATTCGTGACAAAGCGTATATCGTGCTCAAACGTGCTGAAAAACCTCTCCACTTTATGGAGATTGCCAATCGTATCATTGAAGCTGAATTTGATCACAAAGTAGTTACCGTCCAAGCAGTTCACAATGAACTAATTCGTGGTGAAAACTTTGTGTTAGTTGGTCGTGGTCTTTATGCTTTGAAAGAATGGGGCTATGTGGAAGGAACAGTGAGTGATGTGATTGAACGTATTCTGAAGAAAGCGCAAAAACCATTGGAAAAATCTGAGATTGTGAAGAGAGTGCTAGCAGTGCGCCAAGTCAAAATTGGTACGATTGCCCTCAATCTCCAAAAGAATCCTCGTTTCGTCCGTGTTGGTCGTGCGGTATATGAATATCGTGGTTAAAAAAATTAGAGACTAATTAAGAAAAGACTTAAGTATCAATTACTTAGGTCTTTTTTATTATGCTAATTTTGCTTCAAAGTCATTTTCAGAAAGTATTGCTACTCCCAATTCCTTTGCTTTTTTTAGTTTGCTACCTGCATCTTCACCGCAGAGCAAATAGTTCGTTTTAGTGCTCACACTATTTTGCACCATGCCCCCTCCCTTGAGAATCAGTTCTTTTGCTTGATCTCTGCTGTATTTGCTAAGTGTACCGGTAATTACAAAGCTCTTGTCCGTAAAAAAAGTTTCTTTTTTCTGAGCGTAGAGATCCAAGGCATTAATCCGAATACCACTTTGATGTAATTTCTCTAAAAGATGTTGATTTTCTTCGGATTGAAACCAGCTCGCGATTCCTTTGCTTAGCTCTTCACCAAAGCCGTGGATATTCAGCAAATCTTCTTCACTTACTTTGGAGAGAAAGCTCAGTAAAGGATGCCATGTATTTACATTTTTAGCTGCTTCATAACTACTCACCACTTCTTTTCCGACATGTTGACTAGCGTAGATAGAAAGATCTCGGGCGGTCTCTTCACCTACATGTCGAATACCCAAAGCGAATAAGAAACGGGGCAGTGTAGTGTTCTTTGCTAATGTAATCGCCTGTAATAGTTTGTTCACTTTCTTTTCTTTGAAGAGGGGAAGCTCTGCTAGATCAGCTTCTTTGAGTAAAAACAAGTCAGCAACATCACTACAAAGATCTTTAGCCAAAAGCTCATCGATCGCTTTCTCACCCATGCCATCAATATCAAAAGCTTTTTTGGAAGCTGCATGAATTAATTGCTCACGATGCTGAGCAAAACAAGCTTTGTTGCTACATCTCACCACAGTTCCGTCATTTTCTTCTTGGGTCGGAGAGTGGCAGATCGGACATTCTTCAGGAAATTGGAATGGCATTTCTTTGCCAGTACGTAGCTCGGCCAATACACGTAGTACTTCTGGTATCACATCACCAGCTTTATGCACTATCACAGTGTCGCCAATTCGTATGTCTTTGCGTAGTAGTTCTTTTTTGTTGTGAAGCGTAGCTCTGCGGACGACACTCCCTGCTAAATCAACTGCTCTTAGTTCTGCGACAGGAGTCAGCGCACCAGTACGGCCAATTTGAATCGTAATGCCCTCTACGACAGTCGATGCCTCTTCAGCTGGGAATTTGTAAGCGGCCATGGCCCGGGGCGTTTTGGCAGTGAATCCAGCTTGTGCTTGAATATTGAGATTATTCACTTTCACTACGACGCCATCGATATCAAAAGCGAGGTCATCACGGATAGTTTGGATCTCTTGATAAAAACGTTCTACTTCTTCTAGATTCTGAGCTAAGCAGGTATGCGGACTGACTGAAAAACCTAATTTTTCAAAGAAAGCTAAAATAGCTTGTTGCGTAGTTGGTGGATCAGTCAGTGTATTTTGACCAAGTGTATAAACAAACATGCCTAGGTCGCGTTCCGCAGTAATGTTGGAATCTAACTGTCGTACAGAGCCAGCTGCTGCACTGCGAGGGTTAGAAAAAAGCTCTTCTTGGTTGGCTGCTAGTTTAGCATTAAGCTTCTTCAGGCTTTGTCGTGGCATATATACTTCGCCAGAAACCTCGATAGTGAGTGGCAGGGTAAGTTTGAGTGGTACATTATAAATAGTTCTAATCGTATGTGTAATATCTTCACCGATGGTCCCGTCACCACGAGTAAGCGCTCTTACTAGTAGACCTTCCTCATAATGTAAGCTGATATTGAGGCCATCTATCTTCAATTCACAAAAATACTGCCAGGTTTGATTGGGCAATAAGTTTTGTAGCCGTTCTTCCCAGTCTAGTAGTTCTTCTCGGCTGAAGACATCACTAAGACTCCATTTGCGCGTTAGGTGAGCTAGCTTTGGCAGTCTGCCGCTCAAGGTACTGCCGATTCTTTGACTAGGGGAGTCTGCTGTTATTAGGTCTGGATAAGCAGTTTCCAGCATAATTAGTTCCTGTTTCAAATCATCACGAGCTGCTTCCGAAAACAAATCCTTGTCTTCTGTGAAATAAGCGTAGTTCCACTGTGTGAGCAGCTGTTTTAGTTTCTCTACCCGTTGGGCAGCATCATGATGAGAGGGCGTCGTCATTGTCTATCAAGGTACTAATAGTGACCAACTGAAATCCTTTTGCGCGCAAGCCATCAATAATCAGTGGCAGTGCTTTGACAGTAGATGGCTTGCCTAAGTGCATCAGAATAATAGCGCCATTGTGTGCTTTTGTAAGTGCTTCATTCACAACATAGTCACTGTCTTTTTGCCAATCTAAGGTATCAATATCCCACATAATAGAAGTATACCCCATATCATTGACCAGCTTGAGTGACTTGGCATTGCGTGCTCCATAAGGAAAACGGAAGTAGGGATGAGGAGAATATTGATGGTCCCTTACCAAGATATTTTCTTGATCTTGAATCTCCTGTCGGGCGCGTAAAGGAGTGAGTTTGGTGAATTGGGGATGATCATAACTATGATTGCCAATTTCGTGGCCGTCAGCCAAGATCGTCTGAGTCAAAACAGGCTCTTCTGCCATCCAATTACCTTTAAGGAAGAATGTGGCCTCTACGTGTTTCTCTTTGAGTGTATCAAGCATCATTTGTGATTCGGCTGGAGCAAATCCATCGTCAAATGTTAGGGCTATTAGTGGTTTATTTTTGTCACCATGCGTGACTTCACTAATCTTGGACATGTTTTTGTGTACTATAGGACTAGCTTGAATAATCGCTTGATGTGGTTCATCAATGATGTGGAGTGGAGGCAACACTTCAGACATAACCATGCTCTGTTCATGTGTCCAAGCTAACGCTATCGAAGCTAAAAGTTCGTTTAACATAACCTCAATGATTCATTTCCCGCAGAATTCTGATCCGGTCAGCGATCGGTGGATGGGTGGAGAACAGTTTACTGAAACCGTCAGACTTGAGTGGGTTGCTAATAAAAAGATGGGCGGTTGCTTTATTGGCATGAGCCATTGGTTCTGCATGGGCACTGATTTTCTCTAAGGCATTTGCTAGCCCCTCAGGGTATCTTGTTAAAAGGACGCCGGAAGCATCTGCCAGATATTCTCGTTTGCGTGAGATAGCTAGCTGGATAATAGTAGCAATGATTGGTGAAAGGATGATCAGTACGAGACCAATAATCATAATGATACCGTTGAGCGAGCTATTATTTTCTCGACTATCTCTTCTGCGTCCACCTCCCCACATACCCCAGCGCACAAACCAATCGGCAAGCATCGTAATAGTACCTACAAACACACTTACTAGGGTCATGAACAGAATGTCGTAGTTTTTGATGTGACTCATTTCATGCGCGAGTACGCCTTCCAATTCTGTTTTGCTGAGCATTTGTCGAATACCAGTAGTGACAGCGATAGCAGCATGCTGTGGATTTCGACCAGTAGCAAAAGCATTGGGAGATGGATCGTTGATCACATAGAGCTTGGGCATGGGAATGCCACTAGTAATGGTCAGACTCTCCACAATGTGAAATAGCTCTGGATCATCCGTTTCAGTGATTTGCTTCGCACCATTCACAGCCAAAGCGATTTTATCACTCCAGAAATACCCCACAAAACTGGATGCCCCAGCTACCACCATTGCTAGTCCCACACTCTCAATTCCATTGCCATAATATTGTCCCCAGATGTAACCAATACCAACAATAAATGCCATGAACAAAACCAAGAGCAAGACTGATCTCAATTTATTGCCAGAAATGTACGAATAAGTAGTCATAGCAAATAGGATTTATCTCTACATTATCTACCAACTGCTTAGTGCTATATTGCTTAGAAACTCACCTTTACGTTTTCGCGCTCAGATTTATCTTCAAGTTCAAAGAATTCTTTCTTTTGGAAGCCAAACATATTGGCAATAATATTGCTAGGAAACATTTCTACCTTGGTGTTGAGGTCACGTACATTGCCATTATAGAAACGGCGTGATGCTTGGATTTTGTCTTCAGTACTTGCCAACTCTTCTTGGAGCTTGAGGAAGTTTTCATTAGCTTTGAGCTCTGGATAATTTTCAGTAATAGCAAATACGCTTTTGAGTGCTCCGCTCAGCACGTTTTCATTTTTTGCTTGTTCAGCAGGACTAGCTCCAGCTGACTGAATCGCTTGTGTACGTGCTGCGGTTACTCTTTCAAAGAGCTCACTTTCGTGTTTGGCATAACCTTTTACTGTCTCCAATAAATTTGGAATCAAATCATGACGACGCTTGAGTTGGACATCAATATCAGACCAAGCTTCGTCTGAGCGTACACGTAAAGTAACTAGGCTATTGTAAAGTCCAACAATGCCAATAATGATAATAACTAGAACTACTAATAAAATGATTGCAGTCATAAATTGATGTTAAATAAAATACTTATGGTGTTGGGCTGGGATTCTGAGGAATTCGTTGTTCACGAGTGTATTTGTCGCGTAATTCAATTACTGTACTGGCAATCATACTCGGCCAATGGACAAAAGTCATCCCGAAAACATTTTCTTCAGGACCTGCTGTTTGAATTTTGATGTTGCCATAATGCAATAGTGTCCCCCAGAAACCACGTACCTCACTAGACACATCTTGAATCTGAGCGAGATTCGCCTCTGATATTCTTCTACTGAATAGCTTGTCTTGATTGATATCAACCATGCGGCGATCAGTAAAGATGATTAAGTCGAATCGATGATCAATCCAGCGGACATAATACCAGAACAAAGCAAAAAGGATGTACAGATGCATCACTACGACGCCGATATCAATATAAGCTGTATGGGCAAATGGCCAAATAAAATTTACCAATGTGTAAGTAATCAGTGGCCAGAACGCAGCAAAAAAAGTACTTACTAAAATACCCACATCTACTATCCAGTGTTTGCGAACTATTAAAATTACTTTCTCATCAGGAACTTGGCCCGGAAAAGCTTTGAATCCAGGAATATCTTTGGGGCGATAGTGTTTGAGATGGTCGCTCATGAGAATAATTGATCAAAAGGAATAGTAAACAAAATCCGCAGACCGTTGAAAGCCAACATAATACTAATTACAACATACAAAATAGTGAGATTGCGGGACAATCCATCACTTTTATACGCGTATGCGTAGACTTGTTGGATAGCAATAAAAGACATCACTGCCCAAACAACTAGAATCAATATGTAAGCAAGAATAAATGGCCACATCGCAAAATAGCTACTGACATAGTCACTGTAGCAAAAATACCCTTTACTGCAACTAGGCAGCTTTCGCTTTTGGCGGTGTGTTTTGGTCAGGGTTGCCGATCACACTTCTAGCATGTTCCAACATTACCTCCTGAGGAGTTTTGCGGCTTTTAGTTTTACGAGCTAGTTGGCGGCGCTTTTCTAAGACCGCAGCTTGAATAGAAAATGAAGTTCCACCTATTAATGCTTTGAGAAATAGACGGTCAATGAGAGCTATAGTTTTTGCTTCTTGTACGTAATCAGTGTCTCCTAGTGTGAGTGGCAACGCATTGTCATTTGCAGCAATAGTTGGCAATACCTTTTTGGTCGCTTGGGTTTGAGTTTGTTGCTTCTGTGGCAAATTATCTCCTAAAATTTTGCGAGCACTAACAGGCGACTCCTGTGGAGCATTGATTCCGTTATCGGGATTGAGGTCTGGACTAGGGGATAATTGATCTGGCATACGAGAGTAAAGCTAAACTTATTTATAGATCTTTTACGCTAAAGTGTCAACTGTTTACGCCGTGCGGATGGCATAGTACTATCAACCGGTAAGATTTTCTATCCCCCCAATATGTATCTTGCTCCTACCTGGAATCTGTTCGTCCTAATCTTGTTCACTGTCATCGTAGCATATAGTCTAATTATAGGAGCAAATCGCACAGCCAAGATAATTTTGAGCTCATATGTTGCTATTTTGGCAGCAGATGGTTTAGGTAATATCGCTTATACTTTTTTTACCAATCCCAACCGTGTATTTGCCTTGGTCACTATTCAGTCTGCTAGTCAGTCACTGGTGATTTTAAAGATACTTTTGTTTATTGGTTTAATTATTCTGTTGACATTGCGTGGGGGATTTGAGCCTACATTAGAGCCAAAAGGGTCTAGTATATGGCTTCTGTTGGTCAATCTAGTGCTTGGAACATTAAGTGCTGGACTAATAGTTAGTGCTATTTTAGTTTACTTTTCTGGTGGATCTTTTTTGCCAAATATCGGCTTTACACCTACTGATATTGCCAAAAGTATTTATGAACAGTCCCCAATTGCTAGATTAATGATCGATCAAAATAGCTTGTGGTTTTCTTTGCCTGGTTTAGCGATGCTAGTGAGATCATTGCTGGGATAAGTATGGTAGGGGAATTAGTAAAAGCTCAAACTAGCGACGGTTATCAACTCAATGGTTTTTGGGTGCCTGGTATTAGAGGTAAACCGGTAGTTTTGCATGTACATGGTTATGGTGGCAATTTTTATGCAAACCAATTTGTGCATGAAATTGGCAATATGATTAGTGCCGATGGTGATAGCTTCCTGACTATTGAAACTCGTGGTTCTTATGATCAACAAGGGCTTGCAGTCTATGGTAAAGGTTTTGAAAACACAGGCGCCTATTTGGAAAAGTTGGAAGATGCTTATCAAGATATCGATGCTTGGATAGATTTCCTGGTCAAAAAAGGATTTGATCAAATAATTCTTGAAGGACATTCACTCGGGACTGTTAAAAGTGTGCGGTATATTCACCAAGGTCAATATGCCAAGCTGATCAAAAAGCTAGTGCTACTATGTCCGTTTGATCGCTTTGCGTTGGCAGAAAAGACTACTAACGGTCACCTGAGTCATTATGTTGAAGAGGCACGGATAAAGATTGAGCAACAACATATGCATGACTTGGTCCCCGTAGAGTGGTGTACGCTTCCGATGAGCTATGGCACTTTTCTTTCTTGGTATGAAGATACTGAAGCTAATCATTGTTTTGACTATATACAGCCAGGCTTTCAATCTGCTTACCTTCAGTCCATTGATCTACCAGTCATGATTATTGTGGGTAGCAAAGATGAATTTTTCTCGACCCTGGCTCCTGATCAGTCACAAGCAAACTTAGATCGTTTGAGTAGTCAGTTTCCTCATGGTCAAAACTACCTGGTCGATGGCGCTAGGCATTCCTTCAAAGGCTATGAAGATAAATTGACTGGAAAAATAAAAGAGTTTGTTATATGTGCTTAATTAAAGATAATAACCAAGACTAGTATGGCAAAGAAACCCACCGGTGAGGCACACACTGAGCAAAAAAATGATACTGAAGCATTGATTAAAGAATTGCATCTCTTGAGAAAAGAACTGCGTTTGGCTAATTCATGGAAATACCGATTGGTATTGGCCCTGCTTACTGGCTTTGGTACGGTATTTGGCGCCACAGTAGTAGTTGCCCTAGTGCTCTTTATCCTTTCTCAACTAGCCTCCATTGAACTAATCCGTCCCCTGGTAGAATGGGTAGTCCACATCGTAGAAAATAGCCGCAAGTAATGCGAACTCGAAGAGGAGCTGGCATATGCTTTCTATATAAAGATTAGCTCAAAGATTTTATTCTTATCCTAATTCTTATTCTTCGAACTCGCGAAAATAAGCTTTTTTGAGAAAGATAGTATAAAGATTGAGAGTGAGGATAAACACGAACTCATGCGAGTTCGTGGTGGGTCGGGCGGGATTCGAACCCGCGACCATCAGCTTAAAAGGCTGTTGCTCTACCGACTGAGCTACCGACCCGTGCTGCGTGATATTAATGAGGTTTGTGCAATGTTGCAAGATGCTAGTCGACAAATCTTTATAATATGCTAGTATTGAAAGCAATTTTAACTCAAATTATGCAAAATTTATTCACTCGACTCAAGATCATCGCTTTAATTATCTCAAGTAGTGCTGGTCTTCTGACTGTTGCTCCACAAGCAGCGCAAGCTTCAGGTGGTAGTGATAGTTGTCGGTCTTATTATGGTACTACTTGTACTCAGTATTATGGTGATGCTACAACCGTTTCTCCGGGCGTTCCTGTAAACCAATCAGCCTACAACCCTGCATGCAAGGCTTATTACGGTACTACTTGCAGACAATATTATGGTGATGTTTCAATTCCAAATCCTGGTGTGCCAGTAAACCCTTCTGCTTATAATCCAGCATGTAAGGCTTACTATGGTACTACTTGTAAGCAGTACTATGGTGATGTCTCAATTCCAAATCCTGGTGTGCCAGTAAATCCAGCTGCATACAATCCTGCTTGTAAAGCTTATTACGGTACTACTTGTACACAGTACTACGGTGATACAAGTGCAATTGGTTCTACTCCAGCTGTGAGTAGTGGCGATTATAATCCTGGTTGTCAGGCATATTATGGTGGTCTTTGTACTCAATACAAAGATAATGCGTCTTCATATACACGCAATTATAATACCAGCTCATATTCATCAAACTACTACTATAGTCCTTACCTAGGTTCTTATTATAGTGGCTATACTGGTTATTATTATCCAACAAGCTATTACGCTCCTAGTTACTACAATACTTGTTATAGCTGGTACTGCTAATTAGTTTTAGTTTCCTAAAAAGTCGTTAGCTGAAGAAACCTTTCTTGTGTGGTTGAGTTTCTAAGCTAGCGATTTTTTCGTATAGGCCTTTTTGTTCGCTAGATAGTTTCTGAGGGATATCGATTTCGATAGTCACAAAATGATGCCCTTTTTCATTGCCTTCAGTATGAATACCTTTGTCCTTGAGTTTGAAAACAGTGTGAGACTTGCTCCCGGCGGGTACTTTTAGTTCAGCATCACCATGAATTGTATTTACTGTGACAGTTCCTCCTAGCACTGCTTTAGAGACAGTAATGTTGAGTGTATTGTAGATATCAAAGCCCTTACGTTTGAATGTATTACTTTCTTTTACGTTGATGTGTAAGTAGAGATCTCCTTGGTGTTTGCCAAAGCGACTTGATTCACCATATCCACGCATACGTAAAGTCTCACCATCATCGATGCCTGCTGGAATATGAATGGTGATAGTCTCTTGTTTTTTTCTGCGACCTTCACCCTGACAATCAGGACATTTTACTGAAATAGTTTTGCCACTACCATTACAAACATTACAAGGTTGGGTACTAACTACCTGGCCCAAGATCGTGTTTTGTACTCTACGCACACTACCGCTACCTTGGCAGTTGGTACATGTTTCTACTTTGCTGCCTGGTGCTCCACCGCTACCTTTACAGGTAGCACAGACTGAGAGCTTGTTGAGCATAATGTCGCGATCACAACCAAAGGCAGCATCTTGGAAACTAATTTGTACTTCCATCTCTAGGTCTCGTCCCTGTTCTTGTTGTCTTTGTGGACTTTGACCGCCAAAATTACCACCATTGAAAAAAGTCTCAAAAATATCTCCAAAACCAAATTGGGAAAAATCAAAGTTACCTTGGCCACCACCACTTCCGCCACCGAAACCTTGTTGACCAAATCCCTCTGCGCTACCAAATTGGTCATAGTTTCGGCGTTTTTCTGGATCGCTCAAGACCTCATATGCACCGTTGATTTCTTTGAATTTAGCTTCAGCTGTCTTGTCGCCCTTGTGTTTGTCTGGATGCCATTCCTTTGCTAGTTTTCGATACGCTTTCTTTACTTCATCCAAAGAAGCTGTTTTGCTGACACCTAGTGTCTGGTAGAGGTCTTGAGCCATGAGAGGGATTATTGAGTGGGAGTATTTTCAGTCAATGTGATTGCTACTGTTTTTTCTTCACCTTTTTGATACACCTTGAGAGTGACTGTATCACCAGCTTTGAATTGTTGAATCACTTTTGCGAGTTGATTTTTATCATCCAATTTTTGTCCGTTGATTTCTAGGATGATATCATTTTCTACGATACCAGCTTTGTCAGCTGCACTGCCGGGAATTACTGCTATTTCATTGTCACTACCACGAATTACTAGTGCTCCGTAATCTCGAGGGAGATTATTTGCTTGAGCTAATGGTTTGGTTACCATCATATAGCGAACACCAAGTTGGGGACGTACGACACGGCCATTGGCTTTGATACTATCGATGATAAATTTGGCATCATTGATGGGAATTGCAAAGCCAATTGATTGGCCAGAACGATCAATTGCCGTATTGATACCGATTACTTGCCCGGAGAGATTGATCAGTGGTCCACCACTATTGCCGGGATTGATTGCAGCATCGGTTTGGATTACGCCATTGAGCTCTTCTTGGCTACTACCTGATTGATCAGATGCAGTAATAGTGCGATTCATACCACTGACGATACCTTTACTGACAGTCTGACGATATTCATTGAGACTATTGCCGATAGCCAGGACAGTTTGGCCTACTTGGATTGCGGTAGAGTCACTGAGTTCGACGGTTGGTAGGTTGTTGTTGCCATCAATTTTGAGTACTGCCAAATCATTGAGAGGGTCAGTGTCCAAAAGCTTGGCTTTGAATTCTGTACCATCGCTCAAGAAAACTGAATATGTAGCACCTTTGTCGCTGACTACATGTTTGTTGGTCACGATGTAACCATCTTTGCTCACAATAAATCCTGTACCTCCACCTATCTCTTTCTCTTGGCTGGAGTTATTCGGATTGGTTGTGGGTGCAGTCTTGGGATTAACGCGTTGACCAGTAAAAGGGTCAATAAAATAGAAATTGCTATTGGAATCATTGTATATGGCGTTAACGCTTTTCTTGATAATGATGCTGACTACAGCAGGCTGTACTTTTTTGACGGCAGCAATAGTCATCGCTTCTTCTGAGCTAGAACTAATATTGGTGGGAGCAAGTATCTGGGTTGCTGTATCTGAACTTGTCATGCCCAAGGTGGTGACACTTTGCGCTTGGCTTGGAGACATGGTTAGCATGGTACCAGCATAGAAAGCACCGCTTCCGAATACGACGGCAGCGAGCACAGCGTATGCTACTGCTTTGCTGCGTACTACTTTTTTAGGTTCTACTGCACTGATAGGGGACACATCAATGGGATTCTCTATGGGTGTTTCGGTCATACTTGATCATTTAAGAAATAAATTAAGCACCTAATTGTTATTACAATCTAGCGATGCTTTATTTTTCATCTTTAGTTTTTTCGTCTTTGTTGTCTACGACTTCACCCTCAACTACATTGTCTTTCTTATCCTCTGAAGTAGTGCTTTCTTTAGCATCTTTTGATGCTTCATACAGCTTAGTACCAATCTTCTGAGCTTCAGTTGATAGTTTTTCAGTAGCATTCTTTAACTCATCAGCACTACTATCTTCTTTTGCTAGTACTTCTTTCAAACTAGCAATTGCTTCGTCTACTGGTTTCTTTTCATCAGCAGTGATTTTGTCACCTGCTTCTTTGAATGAGTGCTCAGTGCTATAAATTAGACTTTCCGCTAAGTTCTTTTGTTCTGCTCGCTCTTTCTTTTTCTTGTCTTCATCAGCATAGAGTTCAGCTTCTTTTTGCATTTTCTCAATGTCTTCTTTGCTGAGACCACTGGAACCTTGAATAGTAATCTTTTGTTCTTTGCCTGTTCCTTTGTCTTTAGCCGAAACATTGAGGATACCATTGGCATCGATGTCGAGTGTCACTTCTACTTGTGGTACTCCGCGAGGTGCTGGGGCAATACCATCTAGGATAAAACGACCTAAAGATTTGTTATCAGTAGCCATCTCACGTTCACCTTGTACGATATGAATCTCTACAGATGGTTGATTGTCTGAAGCTGTAGAAAATACTTGTGATTTGGAAGTAGGGATTGTGGTATTTCGTTCAATCAATTTAGTTGCTACTCCACCCATAGTCTCAATGCCCAGGCTTAGTGGTGTAACATCGAGCAATAATACATCTTTCACATCACCTTGCAGTACACCACCTTGAATGGCAGCACCCAGTGCTACTACTTCATCAGGATTGATACCAGCAGAAGGTTTTTTCTTGAAGATATCTTCTACTTTTTGAATAATCGCTGGCATACGAGTTTGGCCACCTACCAAGATGATTTCACTAATATCACTGAGACTAACCCCAGCATCTTTGATCGCGTTTTCACAAGGTTTGATCGTACGATCGATCAATGGTTGAGACAGCTCATTGAGCTTGGTCCGAGTAAGCTTGATATTCAGATGTTTTGGCCCACTACTATCAACACTGATAAAAGGTAAGTTTACTTCGCTCTCAGTGCTAGAAGAAAGCTCGATTTTTGCTTTTTCAGCACTTTCACGGAGACGTTGGAGCGCCATATCATCTTTACCAAGATCGATACCTTGGTCTTTTTTGAATTCAGCAATCAACCAATTCACAATAGTGGCATCAATGTCATCACCACCGAGATGGGTATCTCCATTGGTAGACAATACTTCAAATACACCATCACTGAGTTCAAGAATAGAAACATCAAATGTACCACCACCAAAGTCATAGACAGCAATTTTGCCTTCTTTTTTCTTGTCTAGACCGTAAGCAAGAGCAGCCGCAGTAGGTTCATTGATAATGCGTTTCACATCAAGACCAGCAATGCGACCGGCATCTTTAGTTGCTTGACGTTGTGAATCGTTGAAATAAGCAGGTACAGTGATTACCGCTTCTTTGACTTCAGTACCTAAGTACTTTTCAGCATCGGCCTTTAGCTTCTGCAAAACCATAGCGCTGATTTCAGCTGGCTGTCTGTTTTTGTCACTTAGCTTGATTTCTACCTCACCATTTTTACCTTTACTGAAATCGTAAGGTAAACTTTTCATCTCATCGGTGACTTCATCGAAGTTGCGACCGATAAAACGTTTTGCTGATGAAATAGTATTTTTGTGGTTGGTCACTGCCTGACGTTTTGCAGTGATACCTACTAGACGTTCATTGTTTTTTTCAGCCACTACAGATGGAGTGGTGCGATTGCCCTCACTATTGGGGATTACTACTGCCTGGCCACCTTCCATGACGGCGACACAAGAATTCGTTGTACCCAAATCAATACCAATAATCTTAGACATAAGTATGTATTAAGTAACTTAGCACTCTCGATTTTAGAGTGCTAAGGTGAAAAAGTCAATTATTTCTGCACCTTTACTTTTGCGGGGCGTAGTACCTTGTCGCCAAGCATATAACCTGCCTCAAATTCTTCGATCACTACGTCTTTTGCAGTGTCTGCTTGTTCTCCAGTAGTCAAGATTTCATGCAAATTAGCATCAAACATTTGTCCGATCGCATTGATCTTTTGGAGGCCAAGTTTGTCCAAGAGCTGCACAAATTGTTTTTCAATTGCTAAAGCACCAATTACCCATTGCTCATCTTTGATGTGGGCAGGTACATGTTGAAATGCTCGTTGGAAATTATCTACAATTGGTAGTAAATCCAAAATCAATTTTTGATTTGCAAACTTGGCAAAGCTTTCTTGTTCTAGGGCTTGGCGTTTACGGAAATTAATAAATTCAGCTTGGCTACGAGCTAAGCTGTCAGTTAGTTGAACGACTTGGGCCTTTAGTGCAGCAATCTCCTCGTCTTGATTGGGAGTAAATGTCTGCATGATGTCCTGCAAATCTTGGTCGTCCTGAGGATCTTGGTTATTACTAGCAGGGTTTTGATTGTCATCAAATGGGGGAATGTGAGTATCAAACATAAAAAAGATAAGAAGAGGATAAGTAAATTTAAACAGATTGCCAGTTTTTTTCTACATCATCACGCACAGCATGGATCGCGGCGACATTGTGAGGGTAGTTCATCCGCAGAGCACCGAGTATGCCGATTGCACCTTGGTAATTCTCGTCAATTTTGTAATGAGTTACTAGGAGGGAACATCCTTGAATTGCTTCCAGGATATTTTCTCTACCAATCAAAACGGTAACATCGCGACTAATGCCTGTACTTTCCAGTAGCTTTAGAAAATTGTCTTGATCTTCTAGTACTTCTACTACGGTACTAAAGCGTGCACTATCAGCAAATTCTGGTTTCTTGAGGGCATTGGCCAAACCAAGGTAATAGGTTTCTCCGAGCCAAGGTAAGGTAGCAAAGCTTACTTCATTGGTCATCTTTGCTAGAATTCCCACCGTTGTATAAATCGCGCGCTCAATTCTCTGACTTTCTAATTGGGCTTTGAATTTTTGTACTTGTACTAATTTTTGTACGTATTCGTGTGGCAAGGTCAGTTTTGGTTCTTCCATCACTTGATCCACGAAGAATCGTAATCCTTGTTCAGTCGGTACACGACCAGCTGAGGTATGTGGTTGATAAATTAAGCCTTCTTTTTCAAGAAACATCATGTCGTTGCGGATGGTGGCTGGGCTGACCGTAAGGTCAAATTCCTCCAAGAGGTAGTGAGACCCTACTGGGCCTCCCTGCTGAATGAAGGTTTCGATAATTGCTTTGAGAATACTAAGCTTTCTTTTGTCCATGGTGTGCTTCGATAACTATTTGGTCTGAGACATAATCAATTGCTACCTTGTCTCCAGGCTTTATTGTACCGGCAACAATTTCTAAGGCAAGCTTGTCTAAGATTTGTTTTTGAATCAAGCGTTTGAGTGGGCGAGCTCCGTAAATTGGGTCATAACCAGTATTGCCAAGATATTTCTTAGCCAATTCGCTCAAGCTAAGCTGGATATTTTGTTTTTGGAGACGCTCTTCTACTTTAGCAATTTGCAACCCCACAATTTCTTGAATTTCTTTTTCATCCAAAGGTTGGAAGGTGATGATGTCATCTATTCTATTGATGAATTCTGGTCTGAATGTCTTTCGAATCATTTCTTGTAAGGCAGCATCCTGTTTCTTGGTGTCTTTGGTCATGGATTGAATAATGTCGCTGCCTAGATTGGTGGTCATGATGATCACTGTGTTCCGAAAATCCACAGTGCGACCTTTACTATCAGTGAGTCTGCCGTCATCTAAAACTTGCAAGAGGATATTGAATACTTCTGGATGTGCTTTTTCAATTTCATCGAAAAGCACCACACTAAATGGCCTTCTTCGGACTGCTTCAGTGAGCTGGCCACCTTCTTCATAGCCGACATAGCCTGGTGGAGAACCAATTAGACGAGCGACGCTATGTTTTTCCATATATTCGCTCATATCGATACGGATCATCGCTTGTTCATCATTGAATACAGTGGCTGCCAGTGATTTAGCTAACTCTGTTTTACCTACACCAGTTGGCCCCATGAAGATAAATGATCCTAACGGTCTGCCTTCTTCCTGAATGCCTGAGCGAGCGCGGCGAATTGTATTAGCTAAAGCAGTGATTGCTGCTTTTTGCCCGATTACTCGCTTGCCTAGTTCTGCTTCCAGATGGACTAGCTTGTCACTATCACTACTGAGCATCTTGGTGACAGGTATACCTGTCCATTTGTGTACGATTTGAGCAATGTCATCTTCACTTACTTCTTCTTTCAGTAGGGGATGATCTTTTTGGATCTTTGCCAGCTTCTGTTCATTTTCAACTATTTCTTGGCTGAGTTTGGGCAAGATGCCATAA
The DNA here is from genome assembly GCA_964514565.1 of uncultured Candidatus Peribacteria bacterium. Lineage (GTDB taxonomy): Bacteria > Patescibacteriota > Gracilibacteria > RBG-16-42-10 > RBG-16-42-10 > JAGNZB01. The sequence goes on from CAZERA010000001.1 coordinate 391,512, forward strand.
CGAATTTCTGCTACACGTTGTAGTTCGCCAGCCCGTTCTGCCTTCTCCTCTTCTAGCTTCATTTTATCTATCTCGCTTTTTTTACTTCGAATACTAGTAATCACTTCTTTCTCTTCCCGCCATTTGAGCTCAATATTGCGAGCCTCTTCTTTGAGATCAGCTAACTCTTGGTCCAGTGACTTTAGGCGGTCAATACTAGTGGTATCTTTTTCTTTTTTTAGTGCCTCTTTTTCAATCTCAAGCTGCATTACTTTGCGTTCCAGTGAATCAAGACTTTGTGGTTTGCTATCGATCTCCATTCTGAGCATCGATGTCGCTTCATCGATCAAGTCGATTGCTTTGTCGGGCAGGAAACGATCGGGAATATAACGTTTAGAAAGGTTGACTGCTGCGATGATTGCACTGTCTTTGATCCGTACTCCATGATGGACTTCATACTTTTCTTTGATGCCCCGCAAAATAGAAATAGCATCTTCTACACTAGGCTCTAGTACTGGTACTGGTTGAAAGCGACGTTCGAGTGCAGCATCTTTCTCAATATACTGGCGATATTCCTTGAGCGTAGTAGCACCAATAGTGCGGAGTTGCCCGCGAGCAAGTGCAGGTTTCAGCAAGTTACCTGCATCCATTGCTCCATCAGTTTTTCCAGCGCCGATAATCAAATGTAACTCATCGATAAAAAGGATAACTGTATCTCTACCTTCAATTTCTTTGATGATCGCTTTTAGTCTATCTTCAAATTCACCTCGATATTTAGTACCAGCTACCAGTGCGCCCATATCTAGTGAAAGGAGCAATTTATTCTTCAAGGTTTCTGGTACATCTCCAGCCACAATCCTTCGGGCTAAGCCTTCTGCGATAGCTGTCTTTCCCACACCAGGTTCACCAACTAATACTGGATTGTTTTTGGTACGCCGAGAAAGGATTTGCATCACGCGTCTAATCTCAGTATCCCGACCAATCACAGGGTCTATTTTCCCTTGTTTCGCCAGCTTAGTGAGGTTGATAGTATATTTTTCTAAAGCTTGATATTTGCCTTCAGGATCAGGATCGGCCACTTTCTGATTGCCACGAATCTTGGCTAATGCCTCTAAGATTTTGTCTGTAGTAATAGCGTACTTACTTAAAATTTCTTGGGCATCACCTTTGTTTTGTAAGAGAGCCAAGAGCAAATGTTCAGTAGAAATATAATCATCGCGTAGTCTCCCAGCCTCTCCTTCGGCAATAGACCAAAGATTACGAAATTCTGGGGCTAAATAGGTGCCCTCATTGCCACTTACTTTGGCATACGTTGCTAGCTTGGTTTCTATCTCACTGATTAGCTGGTCAGTATTGATCTGGAGACTTTGTAGTACAGTGCCCACAATCCCTGAGTCTTGTTTAATAAGCGCCAACAACAAATGCAGAGAGGTAGCAGTTTGATGTTGATGTTCGGAGGCGAGGATTTGCATGCTTTCTAATGCTTCTCGCGCTTTATTGGTAAGCTTTTCGATATTCATAGAATAGTTATTAGCACTCGTGATTATAGAGTGCTAATAACTACCAGTCAAGATTTTGATAAAGCCTGCTTATACAGAAGGCTTTTCTTTGTGTTGTTCAATGTATTGAGCCATTTGCCACAATTGAGAAACTGTTGAAGCAATATTTCTTTGTTCATCATCATTACCTACTTTTGCTTGTGCAAGCTCTAAGCGAGTAGATTCGTTTTTCTTAACCTCATTGATAAAGAATATTAAAAGTGGTGCATCTTTGGCAGAGAAAGGTTTCCCTGCATTCATATCAACTAAGGCCCGACTGATTAAGTTTACTCTTTCACCAGTTTGAAACCTTCTCTGAGCTTCAGTATTCGGTATTTGCCCTAGTTTACTTTGGAGAAGGATCTTTTGAGCTTCCAAGAATTGTCTTACTTTTAATTGATTTTCTAACTCAGGATTTACTTGTTGTTCGCGCGTAGTTGGCAGGGCTGCCGCTGGAGATAGGGGCTGCATAGCAGGAATTTCCATACGGGGAGTTCGGTCGCGAAGAGGGGCGGCTCCATAACGAAGTGGCTCGAGTGTGTCATGAACTGCTTGTTCAGCATCTTTGAATCGATCATTAATTAACCGTTGTCTACCATCGATACGAAGCATCTCTACTTGGTCAGTACAGACTTGGCGCATTTGTTCTGCTGTCATTCCATTTAGCGTACTCATGTTTTGCTGCATCATCATCTGTAGTGCCCGATCATATTTCCCAGCAGCGATACCTTTGATAAGGGTATTGCGAGTATTTTCATCGAAAGCGGTTGGTCGCAAAGTAGGATCACTAAATACACCTGTTTCTCCAGACAAGAACTGTAAAACCTTTTCTTGGTAAAATTGATTAGGAATAGGTGCTAGTTTTTCTTGCTTATCTCTACCAATGTCCTGACGTGACTGTTGGCCTTCAGGAGTACCTAAACCTGTTTCGTGATATTGCATATTTATTTTTTGTTTCTTAGTATTATCTCACAAATAGCCCAAAAGATTAATAGAAACAAAATAGTTGAGCTGGTATAGTGCAAATGTTAAATAATCTTGTGAAGAAATTTCTCCTTCTAGGCATTATCGTTGTGAGTTTGGCAGCATGTGGAGAAAATGTTTCTGCTCCAGTGAGCGATGCTACAAGTAGTACTACGCCGCTGCCTGCTGTAGCTATTACTGAAGTCCCTAGTCTTTTGTCATGGCAGGTGCCGATTTTGATGTACCATCATATAGGCACAGCTCCTGTGGGTGCTGATAAGATCAGGCAAAATCTGACCGTGAGCACAGCTGCATTCAAACGACATCTAGCTTTGATTAAAGCTAAAAAATATCATCCGATTACTTTTGCTGATATGGATAACTACATTGAGCATGGTGTTGCTCTCCCTAGTAAGCCAATCATGATTACTTTGGATGATGGTTATGATGATAATTACCTCAATGCTTTTCCAGCTTTGCGTGACAACGATATGCCTGCGGTGTTTTATATTATCACGGACAAAGTGGGGGGGGATGGTTATATGACTTGGAAACAAGTAAAAGAGCTCAAGGCTGCCAATGAGGAAATTGGATCGCATACGCGTACCCATCCTGATTTGTCAGTAATTTCAGCCAATAAACAAAAGCTAAAAGACGAGATAGTGCAGGCGAAGCAAATCTTAGAAGGTCAAGAACTTGGGCCTATTCTAAGCTTGGCCTATCCTTCGGGGAAATATAATGCCGTAGTGGCAGAATTGGCTGGAGCAACATATAAGTTTAGTCGTACTACTCATCATGGAATATTTAGCGAAACAAGTAAGAGCGCAGAAATTCCTGATATACGGATGACAGAGGATAGTGATCTGGACACGTTACTTCGCTAGTTGGCAAATAACTCCTAGGCTGACAATTGCAGCAGTCTCTAAGCGCAAAACGGTTTTTCCTAAGCTGAATGGTTGGGCTTTTTGAGATAATAGGTACTGCTCTTCGCGTTCACTAAAGCCGCCCTCCGGGCCAACCACACAAGTGATACTGCTATCATACGATAGTCTTTGTAATAAGGCTGACAATTTCTGCTGCCCAAGAAGACTAGCAAATAGTGTAGCTTGATTCGGCTGCCATGTGGCAAGGGATACAGGTAAAGCTATCTGAGGAATAGAACCACGGCCACATTGTTCACTGGCCTCAATCAAAATCTTTTGCATCCGTTCCATTTTTGGCAATTGGTGCTTTTGGGTGCGTTCAGTTATTAGGGGAATAAATGTATGTACACCAAGTTCTGTCCCTTTTTGTAATATCCATTCCCACTTTTCACTTTTCTGCGGAATAGCTTGAGCCAAGATCAATTGAAATGGTAGTTCAGGAGAGTTCAGTTTTTGTGCTTGATAAGTAAATATGAGTTGTTTCTTGTCCTGGCCAGTCAGTCTAAAGATATGATCCACTGTGTCTCCTGCCGCAAAAAAGCTAACATCAGTATCCATAGTAATACGCAAAACATGGACCAACTGATGAAAAGTATCCGCATGCAATTTATACTCAATAACCAAACTCTCTATCCCATCCAAAGCTGAATGTGGCCAATGAAATCGCTGCATGAAAAGAAAATTATACATATCAAAGTTAGCATTTCTCCAATCATATTGGAAAGTTAAGGCAATTCCCCTAAACAAATCTCTTCCCGCATGCGCGGGATGACCTGATCTATCTTTTGCTCTCTCTTCTATTCTGTGCGATTATTTCCCTGTCTTATCTTCTCCCTATGTCTTTTGATCATCAGAGCATCGCCCAGAAGTGGCAAGCTCGTTGGCTCGCAGAAAAAGTATATCGTACTCCCAATAATCCCGGTCATGAGAAGTACTATGTTTTGGATATGTTTCCTTATCCATCCGGAGCAGGTCTCCATGTAGGCCATCCAGAAGGCTATATTGGGTCAGACATTGTGGCTCGTTACAAACGAATGATCGGTGTGGATGTACTCCATCCAATGGGCTGGGACGCTTTTGGTTTACCAGCTGAGAATTATGCAATCAAAACTGGTACACATCCTCGTGCCACTACTGAAGCAAACATCAACACATTCAGAAGACAGCTCTCTAGCTTTGGTTTTTCTTATGATTGGGATCGTGAGCTCAGTACTATTACACCTGACTATTATCGTTGGACCCAGTGGATATTTGTGCAGCTGTTTAAAAAAGGTTTGGCATATGAAGCAAAGCTACCCATCAACTGGTGTCCTAGTTGTAAGACCGGTTTGGCCAATGAAGAGGTGGTCGATGGTAAATGTGATCGTTGTACTACACTTGTTGAACGTAAAGATCTCCGCCAATGGGTGCTCAAGATTACTGCGTATGCCGATCGCTTATTAGCTGGGCTCAAAACGCTTGATTGGCCAGCTAAAACTCGTTTGGCTCAAGAGTATTGGATTGGGCGAAGTGAAGGTGCTGAGATTATGTTTGGTATTGATGGATTAGAACAAAAACTTACTGTATTTACTACTCGAGTCGATACCATATTTGGGTGTACTTATGTAGTGGTAGCACCTGAGCATCCAGTACTCAAGCATATTGTCACTGCTGAACATAAAGAAGCAGTAGATGCTTATGTCACTAGCACTAAAGCAAAGAGTGACATGGAACGTACTGAGCTCAATCAAGACAAAACCGGTATTTTTACTGGCAGCTTTGCGGTCAACCCTTATACAAATGAATATTTGCCGATTTGGGTAGCCGACTATGTATTAGGACACTACGGGACTGGAGCAGTAATGGCTGTACCAGCTCACGACGAGCGTGATTTTGCTTTTGCTCAGAAATACAATTTAGCAATCAAGTCAGTGATCAAGTCTGCCAATGGCGAAATAGTAGAGCATCCCACTACTGAGACTTTAGTGGTTGATGATGGTGTTTGTTTTGGTTCAGGTCCACTGGATAATTTAAGCAGTGCTGCGGCTCGTGCAAAAGCGATTGAGATTGGAGAAAAAGCAGGCTTTGTGCAACGGAAAGTAAATTATCGACTTCATGATTGGGTATTCTCCCGTCAACGTTATTGGGGAGAACCAATTCCAGTCGTTCACTGTCCTCATTGTGGTCCAGTTGCTGTACCTGAAGACCAATTACCATTGCTATTACCTGAGGTAGAAAAATATGAACCAACTGGTACAGGCGAATCACCATTGGCGGGGATAACAGATTGGGTTAATACTACGTGTCCAGAATGTGGTGAAGCGGCAAAACGGGAAACTAACACCATGCCCCAATGGGCTGGTTCATGTTGGTATTTCTTACGCTTTATTGATCCAACCAATACAAAAGTATTAGCTGATTATAAGTTATTGGAAGAATTTGGGCCGGTAGATATGTATGTGGGAGGCTCAGAGCATGCAGTACTGCATCTACTCTATGCCCGTTTCTGGAATATGTTTTTATTTGATATTGGCGCTGTGCCTTTTGAAGAACCATTCCAATCTCTCCGTCATCAAGGCATGATCTTGGGTGAGAATCATCAAAAGATGAGCAAATCGCGTGGCAATGTAGTCAATCCAGATGTGATTATTGATCAGTATGGTGCTGATACATTCAGACTCTACGAAATGTTTATGGGGCCGTTTGCTGATATGAAGCCATGGAGTACAAAATCCATCGAAGGTACTCATCGTTTTCTGCAGAAAGTATGGCGTTTGGCTGATAGACCGATGACAGGGGAGGGGCAGGGTGCTACGGTTTTGTTGCATAAGACTATCAAGAAAGTAGGAGAAGATATCATGAGCTTTTCTTTTAATACCGCCATTAGTCAGCTGATGATCTTGGTCAATGCTCTGTCAGAGCAAGATGCTTTAGCTAAAGCTGATTTTGAAAACTTACTGAAGCTATTGTCTCCATTTGCACCACATATTACAGAGGAGATTTGGGAAAAGATTGGTAATAAACCTTTCTTGGTGCAAGAAAGCTGGCCTCAATATGACAGTAAATATTTAGTGGAAGCAGTACTAGAAATACCAGTGCAGATCAATGGAAAAGTACGTGAAGTAATCTCGGTGCCTGCCGAAATCAGCCAAGCTGACGCGATTGCTTTAGCAAAAGAGCAAGCTACGGTACAGAAATGGCTGAGTGAAGGAGAACTAGTCAAAGAGATTTATATTCCAGGCAAGATGATCAACTTTGTGATCAAACCTAAAATCTAAGTACTAAGGCAACAAACCGGATAAGTCCAAGTTAGGCAAATCATTGAGTTGATTGTCTACTTGGCCGAGGTCGGTGAGAATTGAATCCACGGTGTTTGCTGGTGAGTTTGGGCTGATGAGCTGAGATGTGTTTTGGTTGAAATCACTACTATTATTTGGGGTAGTGACACGTGGTTGTTTTTTGTCTAAGCCATGATAAACCACTCTGGCCATTTTTTTTCGTTGGAAGTTGTTGTTGATACCATAACTTCCGCTTGCTGGCATGTCCGAGAGCTGATTATCTTTGACATACTTTATATAAGGTGCCCACCAATCTGTAGAGTGAACATCTAAATAAAGATCTTCAGTAACGCTGGGTAATGTTACTTGCAAACTATTGATTATGATTTTGAGCGCTTCAATCTCAGTGACCGCTTGATTAGGGTGAAATGTCCCATCGGGGTAGCCATTTAAAATGCCATGGCTGCGAGCTGTGTATGCGTACTCATGACACCAACTACTGGTGGGCAGATCAGAAAAAGAAGCACTAGATGAGGGGACAGGTGTGATCTCTGCTACCTTTAAGGCAATCTTGGTCAGTTCACAGCGAGTTAGACTCAAGTCAGGATGAAATAGGCCATCTTCACTACCACTAATAATATTCTGCGCTTGCAAAAAGCTAATTGCAGCAGCATCAGGATCGGAAGTGGTAATGTCGTTGAAAGCGTATGCTTGGCCAGAAAGTGCCAAGCTCAATACTAATACGCTAAGGGCTTTGAGATAGATATTCATGAGAGGGAAAACTACACGCTGCTATTTTGCCAGCTTATGCTAGAAAAGCAATATTTTGACTACAAGTCCAGTTGCTGTTGTATAGCGTTTAGGGTCCCAATAGTATCTTGTTCTACACTTTGTAATTCAGTACTGAGACTAGAAATAGTGTCTGGTGGAGACAATGGTACGGCTTGGCTACTAGGATGAATAAATAGTGCGGTTACTAGAGCTGCCGTTGTGAGAGATGGTAAACTAATCCAAAGTAACCATTTGTTCCAATGGGAAACTTTTTTGCCAAGCAGCTTTTCTTCTAGTGCGTGGACAAAGGCGCGATCTGGATTGTGAGGACGAGAGGCAAATAGTTTGGCCATACAGTCTTCAGGAGTTAATTGGTAGTGGACTAAGCTCAGCTGCTTTTTTGAGTGCTCGGTGCTGTAGTACTTTGACATTTTCAGTGCTGAGATCGAGCACATCAGCTGTTTCTTTGATCGAATAATTTTTGAGGAAGCGATAGTGTAAAATATCGCGATAGTTCTTGGGTAATAACTTAAGAATCTTTTGAATTACTTTCTCACTACCACTGGTGACTTCTACTTCTTCGTCTACTTTAGGAAGTTCTTGGGCTAGGTAATCTTCGAAAGAAATTTCTACACCTTGTGCATACTTTACACGCCAGTAATCATTGATAGTGTAGCGCGCTATGGTGAAGAGCCATGATTGAAATTTGGCTTCAAAACGGAAGTTTTCGATGGCTTGGTAAGCTTTGAGGAAAGTCTGGGAGGTAAGATCTTCTGCTTCTTCTTTGTGATTTACTTTGCTCCAAATAAAACGATAAAGGGGAGTAATGTAATGATGATACAAAGGGCGAAAACTTTCTTGATCTCCAGCCTGAATTTTCCTGATCAGCTCATCTTCATTGTGAAACAACATGTGCAACAAGTGTACAGATATATTGTCGCAAGGAGGTTACACTAATTAGGGGAGAGGTACGAGATCAGAGGTCAGAGGTGGGGTGCGGGGACTGGGATTTAGTGGGGTAGTACTACTTTTGTGGGATAAGCCTTCTGTTTCATTTGCTTGCTAAAGTCTGGTTGGTTAGACTGGCTTTGTATAAATTTTCTTTATGTCGTTTACTTCTGAACAAAATAAACTGATTGCTGATTTGGTTTTTCCGGATGTGCAAGAAACATTGGCTGATCTGGATAAGCGTTATCCAAAGCGTGATTTACCAGAAGGCGCTATGGTTACTCGTGTGGCGCCTAGTCCTACGGGTTTTATGCATCTAGGTACTTTGTATACTTCTTTGATCTGTGCCCGTGTCTCTGCTCAATCCAAAGGTGTATTTATTTTGCGCTTAGAAGACACCGATCAAAAACGTACTGTTCCGGGAGCAATGGAATTGATCATTCAATCTTTGCAAAATTATGAGATTCACATTGATGAGGGGCCATTGGATTTAGACAACGACAAAGGATCATATGGTCCTTATATTCAAAGTAAGCGAGCAGACATCTACAAGGTGGCGATTAAGTACTTGCTAGAACAAGGTCTCGCTTATCCTTGTTTTATGGGACGAGAAGAACTAGAGCTTATGGAACAACAACAGACTCAGCTCAAAGTGCGTCCAGGTGTTTATGGTCGATTTGCTAAATGGCGTCATGCCAGTGCTGAAGAGATTATTGCCAAGCTGCAGTCTGGTGCTCAGTTTGAAGTGATTCGTTTCCGCAACCCCGGATCTGAACGCAATCGTCGTCAGGTTGTTGATATTGTGAAAGGTAAGATGCAACTACCAGAAACTGACAACGATATCGTCTTGATGAAATCATCAGATGGTTTGCCTGTGTACCATCTGGCTCATGCTGTTGATGATCATTATATGTGGACTACCCACGTAATTCGAGGGGACGAGTGGTTATCTTCTATGATGCTCCATCATCAATTATTCGAGGCATTTGGCTGGACAGCTCCTGAATATGCTCATATTGGACCGATCCAGAAACTGGAAGATGGTAATCGTCGCAAGCTCAGTAAACGAAAAGACCCTGAATCCAATGTGTTGCTGTACGATGAGGTTGGTTACCCTCGTATCACTGTCATTGAATACCTGCTCAATATTGCAAACTCGTCATTTGAGGACTGGCGTAAAGCTAATCCTACCTTAACTTACCGTGATTTCGAATTTAAATTGAATGGTTTGGGTAAGAGTGGCGCGCTAATTGATCCCAAGAAAATTGAGAATATCAGCAAAAATATTATTGGCCGTTTTTCTACCCAGTATATTTATGATGAGGTCCTAACATGGGCTAATCAATTTGATACTGTTTTAGCCGAAAAGATGATTAGTCAGAAAGAGTACGTGATGCAAATCATTAATATCGAACGTGATGGTGTGGAGGCTCGTAAAGATATTGCTAAATGGTCTGATGTAAAAAATGAAATTAGTTATTTCTTTGATGATTGGTTCAATCTGGCTCAAGAAGAAGTAGCAACATTGCTAGGTACTATTCCGCAAGATGTAGTGGTGAAGGCCTGTGAGGCAATGATTGCAGGGTATCTTCCTACCGATGACAAAGATACTTGGATCAATAAACTAAAAGATATTGCTGAATCTCTAGGATACGCTCGTGAAGTAAAGTTGATGAAAGAAAATCCTGGCCAATATCAAGGCCACTTTGGCGATATTGCCAAGATTTACCGGGTCTATCTCACTGGTCGTAATCGTTCACCAGATTTGTATTGGGTGATGAAAGTACTAGGAGTGGACAAGGTCAAAGCCAGACTAGCAAGAGGTTTGCGTTAATTGTTTCCAACAAGTAGCAGAAATGTTGTTGCCCAACTAAATAGTTTCTGCTACTTTGTGCCCGCCAAGTAAAAATTGGTCTGAAGACACACTATGGGCCGGTAGTCTCAGTTGGTAGAGCGCCTGCTTTGCAAGCAGGAGGTCATGGGTTCGACCCCCATCCGGTCCACCATCCCGCATGCGCGGGATCTTATCCTCATCCTCACTTTGTTCGATGAGCATCTTTCCGTTGCTCGAAGGATTAGTATAAGGATAAGGAGATGCAAATATTGAGAAATTCTAGGCTGATAGGCATACTGGTTTCATAAGCCTGTTTTTTATGTTGAATTTTTTGGATGATGTGAAGGTTAAAGAAATACTTACTGATTTTGCTATCGATGTCGGTGCTTTAAAAGCACTTTGGGATATGCCTGAAGCTGCTTTGGCAGTGGTACGAAAGATGTATGAGTATGAGGAGATCCAAGCGTATGGACAGCGCACTGCTACTAACAATGAAGAGAAGTTTAAATATTTACGAGCGTGGCCTTTGGAGATGGATGCTGGAGTATTACTGTATTTATTAGTACGTTATCTAAAGCCCACTACTATTTTGGAATGTGGTACTTCTTTTGGTGTATCCGCTTTATTTGAAGCTAGTGCTCTTCAACAAAACAAACACGGACATCTCACCACAGTAGAAGTATCTAAACTAAAGCATGAAGCTGCTTGGCGAAACTTTGAGTTGGCTGGAGTAGAAAAATATATTACTCAAGCAAAGGTTGCCTTCGATCAATATCTCAAACATAACGATCAGAAACTAGATTTGGTATTGCTAGATTGTGATAGAAGCCGCTACCCGGTCTATTTTGAAGCACTGTTAGCTAGGTTAAATCCCAACGCTTTGTTGTTAGTTGATAATGCCATTGACCGTGCTGAGGACATGCTACCACTTCAGCAGAAGTTGGAAGAAAAGGGATGGTTTTATTCCATACTACCAGTAGGAGACGGCTTACTCGTCGCTCAAGATAAAAGGTAAGAGGGAAGAGGTAAGAAATGTATAGGCTGTTTGTCCATATGCATGGAGGGCATGATGGGTCTTCAAGCTGGTAGACTTCTTAACTTTTACCTCTTCTTTCTTACCTCGCCAGCAGAGTCTTACGTTTTGGTAAGAAAAAGGCTATAATATAAGGATTTATGTTATTTATGCTTGATATTGCTGTACGGCCATATAGTGAAGAAGGAGTGATTAGACCTCGTCTAGTCGCTAAATCTTTGCAGATCGCCAAGCTACTTGATCATCAGCGCCAACAAATGGCCAATGGTAATTCACTGGCATTTCCTACTATTCCTTATCAAGAGCATGCTTATTTGATTGGAGCGATGCTATACTTCATGATCGACCGGATTGGTCATTGTCAAAATAGTAAGCAGTGTGATCCCAGTAAAGCAGCTCTATTCCATTGGTTTCATGACACATTATGGCGTACTTATGAGCAGCCCAGTACGCGTGATGAGTTGAAGGCTGAGCGGGGACCAATTGTAGATTTCTTTGCGGATAACGCTCATGGTTTTGCTGATGCAGTTGCTGTTTTGCAAGAGCTCAATCCCTATGACTTTGTGATCTATCCTATTCCTGAGCTAGATCATCTCAGTACCCAGCATATCAATATGATGAGTAGGGAAAACTACGTGCGTTGTCTGGATCAATTACTGGAGCGTTATATAGATGATGGCATGCAGGTAGCAAAGCTGCTTGCCCATATGAATCAAAAAATGTCAGTCCGTCTGCTTTTGCGAGGCATGGTGACCATGCGCACTATTGTCCGGGGAGTGGGGGAGGCTGCTATGTATAATCAAGATTATTTGATGGCAGTGAGAAGTTTTCACTTTTCAGGGGATTTGGGTCAACCAGCACTACAAAAACGCTTTCAGGATATCATTGCTACTTTGCAAAATGAGCATCCCGAACAGTGTGAGGTACTGATGACTAAGCTAGAACAAAGTAAACAAGATTGGTTTAGTCCTTTTGGGGCTTTTTACCAGGGCGTAGTTTCTTGAGTAGATTGAGTAAACTCTGGGTACTGTTTTTGAATTTAGTACCAAATTGAGTGCCTTGTTGATAGATCTTTTGAGATGATGTTTTGATGTCTTCTCGAGTCTCTTTGCCACTTTTTGGGGCAAACATGATAGCCAAGATAGAACCTACTGCACCGCCTACAATGGTACCGGCAATAAATTTGTCGCGTTTTTTCATATTAGTTTTTCTTATCTTTAGTACCCCTTTGGGCAAAAAAGCCCATGATATGGCTGAATTGTTCGGCTACTTGCAATACGAGTTTCATGGGTTTTGCCACAAAGCTTTGTACGCTTTCAATTGTATTTTGGGCTTCTTGGAGCATCGCATCTACTTTGCTCAACATACTAATGACGCGGCAAAGAATGACGATAAAAAGGATCAAAATTACTCCGCCTAGAACTGCTAAAATGTAATAAATTGTTTCGATAGGAGGCATAGAGAGGGGGAATTAAAGATGAATGACTGTTGGAAGAATTTTGGCTACTAGCGGCGCAGAATATCGAGAAGAATATGGTTGACCTGGGTGGGGTTTGCTTGGCCCTTTGTTTTCTTCATCACTATACCGACTAGAGCACCAATCGCTTTGGGATTACCATCTCGGATATCTTGCGCTGCTTTAGGTGATTCAGCAATAGCTTCTTGGCATGCAGCTTCTAGGGCAGTACTGTCGGTGACCTGACGGAGCCCCTTTTCTTCTACAATTACTTGAGGATCTTGGCTGGTTTCTACCATGATCGCTAGGACTTCTTTACCCATCTTGCTAGATAAGACTCCATCATTGATTAGCGTAGCCAAATTAGCTAATTGTTTTGGTGTGACAGGACTCTCACCAATCGTTTTATTTTGCTGGTTGAGGATACCTACTAAGTCGGTAACAAACAGATTGCTAGCCGTGACATAAGCATTGGTACAGTCCACCATTGCTTCAAAAAAGGCAGCAAGACTTTTGTCTTCACTAATAATCCGGGCATAGTCAATGTCGATAGCATATACATGCAAGTAACGGTCTTTCTTTTGGTGAGGGAGCTCTGGCAATGACTTCTGTAAATCGCTGATCAGTTCAGCTGAAACGTAAATCGGTGGCAAATCTGGTTCGGGGAAATAGCGGTAATCAGCTGCAGCTTCCTTGGATCTTTGACTTTCACTGATTTCTTTATCAGCATCCCAACCTCTTGTTTCTTGAGCGATAGTGCCGCCGCTATCTAGGATTTCTGCCTGGCGGGCTATTTCAAAAGTGATTGCTTTTTCTAATGAGCGAAACGAATTGAGATTTTTGACCTCTACTCTTTTACCAAAAGTGGTACTGCCCACTGGCATAATAGAAATATTGAGATCAAAGCGCATCATGCCTTTCTCCATGTCCGCGTCTGAAGAACCGACATAGCGGACGATTTGCTGTACTGCGCGGGCATATTGGCTTGCTTCTTCTTTGGATCGAATATCTGGTTTGGAAACAATCTCCATCAGTGGAGTACCAGAACGGTTAAAGTCCACTAAAGTCCCCATACTGCTATGAATCAATTTGCCGGCATCATCCTCCAGGTGGAGACGTTCAATGCCAATTCTCTTTGTGGTACCGTCTGCCAAAGTAATGGTAATCCCACCTTCAACTGCAATGGGTTGGTCATACTGAGTAATTTGAAAACCTTTGGGGGAGTCAGGATAAAAGTAATGTTTGCGATCAAATTTGCTCATGGCCGGAATAGTGCAGCCTAGTGCTAGCCCAGCATTGATGCCTTTATTTATTGCTTGTTCATTGATAGCAGGTAAAGCACCTGGAAATCCCATACAGACTTCGCAGACATTCGTGTTTGGTAACTTTTCAAATGAATCGTTATCACAATTACAAAACATCTTGGTCGCTGTATTCATTTGAGCATGTATCTCTAGGCCAATGACGGGTTGGTAAACGACTGTAGACATGGGAATATAATTAACAGGTTACAATTTACAATTAACAGTTTGGGGCAGGGGTATTGGTTACGCTAGTGTTGGGGTGCGTAGATGAAAGTCTGAGTGTTGTTGGTAGTGGTGACCTAGATGGAGAATGCGTTCTTCGGTAAATGAAGGGCTAATTAGTTGCAGTCCGATTGGCAAGTTGTTACTAAAACCACATGGTAAGCTGATACCAGGAATGCCGGCTAAAGATGATGGAATAGTAAGGATGTCAGCCAAGTACATTTGCAATGGATCTTGCGCTTTTTCACCGATTTTGAAGGCAGGATAAGGAGAAACTGGTGCTAATATCACATCCACTTCTTTGTATGCTTCGTCAAAATCTTGCATGATCAATGTGCGTACTTGTTGGGCTTTTTTGTAGTAAGCATCATAATAACCTGCTGAAAGGGCGTAGGTTCCAATCATGATACGACGCTTCATTTCGTCACCAAACCCTTCTGCTCGAGTTGTGTAATAGTAATCCATCAGGCTCTCGGGATCTTGACTTGGGCCAGGACCAAAACGGATACCATCATAACGACTCATATTTGACCCTACTTCTGAGGGAGCGATGATGTAATAAACCGATACAGCATATTTTGTATGTGGTAAGCTAATTGGTACTAGTGTACAACCCAATTGCTCGAGCAGTTTTGCTGCGGTCTCTACTGCTTGTTTTGTATCCGGTGTCAGTGCGTCACTAAAATATTCTTTAGGAATACCAATGCGATATTTTTCTAAAGGTTTTTTAATCAGTTCTGAGTACATTGGCACTTTGACAGAAGGGGTCGTGCTATCAAAAGCATCAGTGCCAGCAGTAGCCTCCAATAGATGGGCACAGTCTTCCGCAGTACGTGCCAATGGACCAATACTGTCTAGTGAAGAGGCCATGGAGATCACACCATATCGGGACACTCTACCGTAGGTCACTTTGAGGCCAGTTACTCCACATAAAGAAGCTGGTTGGCGGATTGATCCACCTGTGTCAGTGCCCATTGATCCTAGACATTGGCCAATCGCTACGCTGGCTGCTGATCCCCCAGATGACCCACCAGCGACACAATCAGTATTCCAGGGGTTGCGAGTCACACCGTAGGCAGAGCTCTCTGTAGATGCGCCACAAGTAAATTCGTCCGTATTGACCTTACTAGTAAATATTGCCCCTTTGTTTGCTAGTTTGTTAACTACTGTAGAGTTAAAAGGTGGTTTATAGTTCGCTAATATCTTTGATGCCGCTGTAGTTTGGATACCTTCAGTACAAAAAACATCTTTCAGGCTTAGTGGTATACCATCAAGGACACTGAGAGAGGCATTGTTGCGATAGCGAATATCAGCCAAGGCTGCAGCTTGCAGTGCTTCTGTTTTGAGCACGGTAATACAAGCATTAATTTTTTTGTCAGTTTTTTCAATGATGTCGATACAGCTAGTAACCAGCTCAGTAGGAGTCAATGTGCCAGCTTTCATCATCTGATGCGCACTAGCGATCGTGAGTGACAGGGGAGAGGGCATAGTGTGATTTAAGAGAATACAGCAGGAACTACTAATTGGTGATCTTCTTTTGGCAATGGACTGACAGCCAGTAAGCTATCTGGATTTGTGCGTACCAAGACCTGATCAGCCCGAGTGACATTGTGGAGTCCAGTTACTTGGGCGGTAGGAAGTACATTGGTCGTATCCACTTCTTGCAGATCTTGAAAATAGCCCAGAATACTGCCTAATTGTGGCGTGAATTTAGTAATTTCTGCTTCTGACAACTTGAGATGAGCCAACTTGGCTACTTGGCGTGTGGTTGCGACATCAAACTCCATAGGATGGGTAAATTAACTAGTACTCACAGTCAAAGTGATTATAGAGAAACCAGATGAGATGTAAACAATTCCTGTTTACAAATATTTATTGGGATTGGTCTTCTTACCATTGACCACGACTTCAAAGTGCAAATGAGGTCCGGTTGAATTACCAGTAGTACCCATCAAGCCAATACCTTCGCCACGTTCGACGTGTTGTCCTACTGATACGCCTACTTTGTAAAGATGGCCATAGATTGTGGTGATACCGTTGCCATGATCGATGATAACATGGTTGCCATATCCACCACCCCAGGTACCAACTGAAGCTTTGATTACTGTACCGCTTTCAGCAGCATATACTGGTGTGCCTTGTGCATTGGCACAGTCGATACCCCAGTGAGGAATCGCAGGATTGAATCCTCGAGTGATTACTCGACAAGTTGCTGGCCAGTTGAATGTACCGCTTGTCTGCGATGCATAGCCAGACGGGGCATCTCCTACGCCTCCATTGAGGCCATTACCTATAGTCCTAGGGCCATTGGTTGCTGTAGTTGGTTTCTTAATGGTCGGTGTCACTGGATCCGGTTCTACGCCATTTGGTATGATCAACTCTTGATCAACTTTGAGCTCTTTGTCACTACTCAGATTGTTTTGATACATGACTAACTCAGGTGGTACATCATATATTCCTGAGATTAGGGCTATACTGTCACCTTTTTTTACTTTGTGAAGTAATCCTGTGACTGGTAAAATCTTTAATTTTTGACCTGGCTCCAAACTAGGATTTCTTTTGAGGTTGTTGACCTGGGTGATCGTGGAAGCGCTGATATGAAATTTTTCAGTCAAACTATCCAGTGTGTCACCGGACTGTACTACATAATTGATCACGTCATTGATCACATCTCCACTATTGACCATCGGTTTGTCCATGAAAATATCGTCATTGCTGACGTATTCGCTTTCCATTGAGAAATCGGCTTTAGCCGTCATGAAATTGAATTGTTCGGTAGACAGTACTAAACTAATAATTACTACAAAAATAGCTTTTTTGAGTGTGCTGACGCGCTTTAAAGAAGCGTAATCAATCGATTTTTGGAAAAAATCTCTCACACTAGCTATCTCACCTCTATTTTCTTTGTTTACTCTGTACAAACTTAGTCTTCTTTTGATTTTGGATCGCAACTTTGTGCCAAATTCAAAAAATGTCAAAATATAAAATTAAGGCTAGGCCAATATAACAGAAAAGGTTCTTTTCGACTAGCGAGCGTATTCGATAATGCGAGTCTCACGCACCACATTGACCTTGATCTCTCCACTAAAGTCGCTAATCTTTTCGATTTCAGCTGCCAAGTCATGAGCTAGTTTATATGCTTGCAAATCATCGATTTCAATTGGGTTTACTATTGCCCGGATCTCATGGCCTGCTTGCATCACAAAGGCCTTTTCAACTCCAGGGAAGGCTAGAGCAGATTGTTCCAGGTTGGTCATGCGTTGAATATGTTGCTGGAGACTGTCACGTTTAGCGCCTGGACGTTCCTGTGATAATAAATTGGCTGTATAAACAATAATGCCTTCTAATGATTGGAATGGAGTCTGAGCATGGTGTGAAGAGATGGCCATAATTACTGGCTCGGCAATGCGATATTTTTTACATATCTCCAATCCGATATGTACATGATGGCCCTCAATCTCTTGGTCGAGTGATTTGCCAATGTCGTGTAACAAGCCAGCTTTTTTGGCAACATCAATATTTGCACCGAGTTCTGCAGCTATTGCAGCTGAGAGTTTTGCTACTTCCACTACATGTTTCAAAACATTTTGACCGTATGCTGTACGAAAACGAAGACATCCAAGCAGCTTAATAATTTCTGCTGGTAGTCCGGTAATACCTAATTCATATACAACTTTCTCACCAAATTCACGGGTCATCTTGGCTACTTCTTCACGGGCTTTGTCGAGCATTTCTTCGATCCGAGTAGGATGGATACGACCATCAGCTACTAATCTTTCTAAAGCAATTTTGGCAATATAACGACGCATCAGATCAAAGCCGGAGAGAATAACTACTCCCGGACTATCATCAACAATTACATCCACGCCACTCATTTTCTCAAAGGCATTGATATTTCTACCCTCTCTACCAATAATACGACCTTTCATTTCGTCGTTGGGCAAAGTCACCGTAGTCACTGTTGATTCAGCAATACTTTCACCATGATAACGTTGCATTGCTTCAGCTAATACATTGCGAATCTTCTCATCAGCATTGGTTTGTTGGTCTTTCACAATCTTTTCTAGATGTTGCATGATCTCTGGCTGATACATTTCCTCAATTTTGCTAAAAAGCATTTGTTTTGCTTCTGCTTCAGAAAGCGCTGAGATCTTTTGTAAGATTTGTTCCGCTTCTTTTTGTTTGTCGTGAAGTTTTTGCTCTTCTGTTCGCAAGCTTTCTATTTCTTGGTCTAGTCGTTGTTGTGCTTGGGCTAGGCTTTGTTGTTTTTTTTCGATCTCATCTTCCTGTTTGTGGTTCTTTACCTCAATTTCTTGCAATTTTCGCTTGCGTTCTTGCTCTTCTTTTTGAATTTGTTGGAGCAATCTTTGGCTAGCTAGTTTTGCTTCAGCTAGGATGATTTTTTCTTCCTCCTGGGCTTTTTGGAGGGTGGTTTGTGCTTGATTTTCTAAAGAATTAACGCGCTTTTTAGCGACTAAAGTGTGATAAAGAGCGGTGAGTACTATTCCTACCAAAAATCCAGCTAGACTCCATATGATTATAAAGTTCGGCATAGTGAATAAAAGAATATAAGGACACTAAATCTACTTTATGAACCCTACTTCTTATTGTCAATCTTTACGGTGTGCGACCAGCTCTCCACCATTGAAAAATCTGCTTGGCTACTGGTACAGCAATGGCGCTACCTTCACCTCCACCTTCGATCATCACTGTCACTACTATCTCTGGATTATCAAAAGGAGCGAAGGCCGTAAACCAGGCATGGACGCTTTGATTATTGTTGAATTGTGCTGTGCCAGTTTTGCCGCCAATTTTGAATGGTAAACTTTGTAAGGACTTGGCTGTACCTTTATCAGAATAGATGGTCTCATACATTCCTTCCCGAATAGTCTGGATCGTGCCTGGTTGTAAAAAATCTTGTTGTAAAATTTGGGGATCTTTTTGTGAACTACCCGAACAATTTTTAATTTCTTTGACTAAGTATGGTTGGTAGAGTTTACCTCCACTAGCTATCACACTGGTATAGCCAGCTACTTGGAGGGGAGTAGTCAGTAAGAAGCCTTGTCCTATTGCATAATTGTATGTGTCGCCAGTCAGCCAAGATTGTCCTATTTTTTCTTTTTTCCATTCAGGTGTAGGTACTAATCCAGGTTGTTCGCCGGGTAGGTCGATATTGAGCACCTTTCCTAAGCCAAACTTTGAGGCAAATTCACTGATCTTTTCTGCTCCTACTCCCACAAAACCTTGGAATCCACCACTCACTTTGTAAAAGAAGGTGTCACTTGATACTGCTAATGCCTCAATAATAGAAATGGTTCCGTGGCCAGTTGGTTTCCAATCTTTATACACAAAGCTTTCCTGAGGGTTGAATTGATTGGGAATATTGATTTGTCCAGGGGCATCAAGCTTATCAGTAGGAGTCACAATGTGATTCTCGAGTACACTACTAGCTGTTACGATTTTGAAGGTAGAGCCTGGGGGGTAAGTACCACTAATAGCGCGATTGAGAAACGGGGTATTTTTGTCATCTAATAACTTTTGGTATTCCGCCAATTCTTCTTTGCCCCGAATACCTTGAGCGAAGATATTGTTGTCATAGCCAGGTAAGCTCACCAGACTAAGCACTTGGCCATTTTGAGGATTGAGGACAATTACTGATCCCCCAGTAGCATTGTTATTGGTAATAGTTGTTTGCAACAGGTCCTTGATCTTGTTTTCCAAGCCTGAATCAATAGTAGTGACTAAATCACAACCATTTTCAGGTGCTGAGGTAAACAATGTGTCGATTTTTGTATGCTTGGCATCTACTACGATCTTTTGGGTGCCATTTACACCGCGGAGGTACTGTTCGTAAGTTTTTTCAATGCCACTTTTTCCAACTGTGCTATCAAGTGTGTAAGTGTCTTTGGCATTTTGCCATTCTGTATCACTAATTTTGCCCAGGTATCCTAAAGAATGAGAAAGACCACTACTGCTATCAAGATAGTGTCTAGAGAAATCTTCTAATACCAATACACCAGAAGCTTGATTCACAAATTGGCTCAGTAAAGTAAGTTTCGTATCATGATCAATGTCCGCTTTGATCACAATCGGGGTGTAAAGAAATCGATATTTTTCGCTGAGGTCATTGATATCGCTAGCAGGGATCTTGAGTACTGACGCCAACTGATCGAATAAATGCTGGCGATCAGCCTCATCTCTAGGTAAATCGGCTGGGATAATTGCGGCATTGTCATTGGGCATGTTTTCTACCAATTGCACACCGTTGCGGTCATAAATGATACCTCTGAGTGCTCTAGTCACATAGACTCGGAGATAGTTTTCTTGGCCACGATCAAAGAGCAGCTGGCCAATACTGAGCTGCAAATAACTAAGTCTGGTCAGTAGAGCAAAAACGGCCAATATAATAATGAGTTTCAAAATCCGAAACGAAGCTTGAAATTGGCCACCGCCCTCCGCCATCAGTTTGTCTTGGGGACTAATAAAGACATTTTGCCACTGATCTGGGTTGTGACTGCTATCGTCAAAACCAATGTCTTGGTTGAAATATTTATCAAAGATGCGCCAACGATTACTCATAATTGATACCTAGGGCATTAGTATACCGACTATACGCTTCACCTAATATCTTAGCTGGGAATACAATTACAGCAATGAAACAAAGATGCTCAATAGTTATTACCAAAATCGGCCATAGCATATTTCGTAATAAGCCAAATGCAGCGATACTTTGGATACCAAAGCTCAGTAAGAAACAAACTAAAAAGAAAATAGGCAGAGATACTTTCTTCTCGGCGTTGATCAGGGTCAAAACAATAATACTGACAAGGCCTAACCATAAAATAAGCGGAATGAATATATTCCACCAGCTAGGATTGATCAGTAGACTCATAATGCTAAATCCAGTAAACATGAATGTTCCCTCCCGAATCGAGAAAAAGTTGGCTGCCAAAATGACAATCCAAAGTGGCAACAAACTTGCTGGGAACCAAGCTACAGTGAGAAGTGAGGCGATGATGATGATACCGATACGAAGGAGGAGGCCTACCATGTTAGTGAAAAACGAATAATGAATAGTGAATAGTTTTGGTGATTTTTTGCTAGTTGATTACTACGAAAACAGTGTCGATGTTGGTGGTTTCTACTGCTGGGGTGACCAGCAGGGTGAGATAGGTATCTTGGTCATTGCTGATTAGTTCGCTGACTGTACCGATCAGAATATCGTTGAAGTTCTCCAACTCTTGGCCAGTAGTAAAGACAAGGTCACCTTGGGCAATCACACTGGTGCGCGGGATCTGGGTCATATGCAGTAGTCCTAGTCCGATCGTGCCTTGGATCAGACCTTTGCTTTTTGCCTTTTGGAGGTAGCTATAGTAAACCGCTTTCGGATCTGTCACTAAGCTCATTTCAGCTGAGTGTTCACTTACTTTTTCGATTTTTCCTACCAAAGCATTGTTGAGAATTACTGGTAGGCCTACTCGCAGTCCTTGATTGGTACCGATATCTAAAATCAAGAAACGAGAGAAGCTACCTGGTTTTTCTCCTATCACGTGAGCCAAAGCGACTTGGCGTTTATGACTGCGCTGTACTTGTAGCTCGGAGCGCAGGGCATCATTTTCTTTGCTGACTATGCTCATCTGACTAAGCTCAGAATAGAGCCTTGCATTCTCATTTTTTAGTGCACGCAATTCATTGTCAGTGTCTTGGCTGATGTAATACCAGAAATCTTTGGCCGCTACCTTGGTACGATAAAGGAATTGTTCAATTGGAGTTAAGACCTCTCCTAGCGGTGTAAATAGTCGGCCCAGATATGGTACTCCGTAAATCAAGCTGACTACAATGAGTACTACTGTAGTAATGATCAAATATCGACTACGCGCTTTGTGTCGTGAGGGTTTCATGGAAGGTAAGTAGGGCTTGATCTAAAGCTGGTGAAGCTTCGATTCGAAAGGGTAAAGGAATGCGGGTAGCTTTGTGGAAAGGAGTGACTAATTCTAGCTCAACTGATTGAACCCCTGGGTGTTGGGCAAAAATACTTTTGAGTTGGTTGAGTGATTCAGCACTGATATTAGAGGGGACTTGGACTAGCATGGGAGCCATATGCGGCATGCTCTTTTGAATGGAGGCTTCGTTGATGGTAAGTGGTTCGATAGCGTCTACTAGCAGCTTTGGCGTGGCACTTTTTCCACCACCACGGCGATCTCGGAAAGATATCGTGCCGTGCACTTTGACTAAGTTGTCCTCAATACATTGGGGTAGGCAAGCCTCCATCGCTTTTGGGAATACTACTGCTTCAATGCGACCAAATGGGTTTTCTATTTCCATAAAACTCATCGCCAGTCCTGTTTTGGTCAGGATGCGCTTGAGATGAAGGAGCATGCCTGAGATAGTTACTTTCTTGCCATCTTGGCTATTGCTAATCTGATCAATACGTTGACCCTGTCTAGCAAAGAAGTCTTTGAGATGATCAAGTGGATGAGCAGATAAGTAAAGTCCCAATGCTTCTTTTTCCCAATCTAGCACAGTCCGAATTGGTACTGGTTCGGCGAGAGGAATGAGTTTGAGATCCGGTGCTGCCATGGAGTCAGCCATGTCCCCAAACAGCGAATCTTTTGGTGCTTCTTCGAGCTTCTTGCGGGTACTTAGATACTGAATACAAACATCGATATTGTGCATTAATTGGTCAGCAGTAGCAAAATCATGGAAAGCATTAGCTTTGATCAATGCTTCGATTCCTTTGCGGTTGATAGCATGAGGATCGATGCGAGAAAGGAAGTTCTGAACTGAAGTAAATGGTCCTCCTGCTTCTCGGGCAGCTACCACAGCCAGAATGGTACTATCACCTAAGTTTTTAATAGCACCGAGACCAAATCGAATGCCAGTCTGTCCCACTACAGTGAAAGCTAAATGAGAATCATTTACTGATGGCGTTAGAATTGTTAATCCCAATATTTTTGATTCTTCAATCTCAATCACTATGCGTTCAGTATCGCCTCGGTCACTGGTCATCAGTGCGGCCATAAAGGCAGCTGGAAAGTGACTCTTGAGGTAAGCAGTTTGGTACGCGATCATGGCATAACAAGCAGCATGTGATTTATTGAAACCATAGCGGGCAAATGGCTCAATAAAATCCCAAATCTTTTCTGCAGTTTCTTTTTGTTTGCCTCTGGCTACTGCTTTATCAATAAATTTTTGGCGTTGTTCCATCAATAACTCTTTGATCTTTTTACCTACAGCACGACGTAAGATATCTGCTTCTCCATAGGAGAAACCACAGTATTGACGTGCAATTTCTAGCACCTGCTCCTGATACACAATAACGCCATAGGTTTTCTTGAGAATTGGTTCAAGCTCGGGATCGAGATAAGTAACTTCTTTGAGACCATTTTTGGCAGCAATAAAATCAGGAATCGCTTCCAGTGGACCTGGACGATAGAGTGAGATCATAGCGATAATATCTTCAAAGTTGCTAGGTTTTAGTTCCTTGAGATAATGTTTCATTCCTTCTGATTCCAATTGAAATACTCCTGTAGTTTTACCGGTACTGAGCAATTGATAGCTATCAGCATCTTTGGTATCTAAGTGTTGCCAATCTAAATCGATTTCGTAGTTTTTCTTAATCAAGTTTGCTGTCTCAGCCAGTACTGTCAGGTTACGTAGGCCCAAGAAGTCCATTTTGAGTAGGCCCAATGCCTCCAGGGGTTTCATGGCATATTGAGTCACGATGCCCTCGTCTTTTCCGGCAGTATTCTTTTGTAGTGGCGTGTGTTGAACCAATGGTTCACCGGCAATTACTACTGCTGAAGCATGGGTAGATGCATGTCTTACAACACCTTCTAGTTTAGTTGCTAACGCCCAAATTTGTTGATGCGATGGGTTCTTTTCTAGGCTTTCTTTGATCAATGGTTCCATTTCCAAGGCATCTTTGAGCTTGGTGCCTGGTTTGATTGGGATCAATTTGGATAAACTATCCACATCTTTGTACCCGTAGCCAAACACTCGACCGACATCACGGATAGCAGCTTTTGCTCCCATCGTTCCAAAGGTAATAATCTGAGCCACGCTCTCACGTCCGTATTTTTCTACGACATAGCTAATTACTTTTTCCCGACTATCATCGGCAAAATCGATATCTATATCAGGAGGGGATACACGTTCAGGATTTAAGAAACGTTCAAATACCAAATCATGCTCCAGTGGATCAATGTCAGTAATACCCAAGGTATAGGTTACCATAGCTCCGGCCGCCGAACCGCGCCCTGGTCCAACCGGTACACCATTGTTTTTGGCCCAGTGAATAAAATCCCATACAATTAAGAAGTAGCTTGGGAATCCCGTTTTGTTGATGATGCCGAGTTCATAATCAAGCCTGGCGATGATCGATGGTAGGAGTGGTTTGCCGTATCTCACTTCTGCGCCCTCAGTACAAAGCTGTAATAGGTATTCAGGTACACTCAATCCTGGCGGACATTGGAATGGCGGTAAGAGATTTTTGCCAAGCGCGATTTGAATATCACAACGTTCACTAATAGCTACAGTTATATCACAAGCCTCAGGAATGTCAGCAAAAAGCTCCCGCATTTTTTCTTCACTCAGTACTGAGTAGTCGCCTTTAAACATAGGGCGATTTTGATCACTGATCAGTTTTTGGTTTTTAACACAAATCAAAGCATCATGAGCATCTCTATCTGAGCTGCTAGCATAGTGACAGTTATTGGTCGCCACTAATGGAATGCCTGTTCTTTTGCTGCATTCGATCAGTAAAGGGCTCAATCTGTTTTCTTCATCTAAACCATGTCTTTCAATTTCAATATAGTAATTGTTTTTGCCGAACAGTTGTTCATATTTCTGAGCCAAAACTACGCCAGCCTCAATGCCCTTGTGCAACAAAGTTTCACCGAGCTCGCCAGTATAGTCCCCACTGAGAGCTAGGATCCCTTCATGGAATTCATTCAGTAATTCCCAGTCAATCATTGGCTTCTCATGAAGTCCTTCTAACTGGCCTTTGGTCACCAAGACCATTAAGTTTTGATAGCCTGTATTGTTATAAGCAATCAAAACAATCTGATGTGGTTTCTTGGTCTCTTCACTACGGTCAAAGTGCGAATGGCGGGATACGTAAAGTTCAGCCCCAATCACTGGTTTTAATTTGTAATTATTGGCAGCTTGATAAAAATCTACTGAGCCATACATCACTCCACTATCTGTGAGCGCGATGCCGGGCATTTGATACTCTTTAATTTTATTAATCAAAGCATAGGGCGAGCTAAGCGCGTCCAGTAGACTATAAAAACTATGTACGTGGAGGTGAACAAAGGCCATAGGTCGGGGTAATCTCCATAGGCCAACATAACATACTTTTTGTCCTGATAAAATTGAGGTAGAGTATGCTTGATTTATTTTCAATACCAAAGCATATGGACTGCCTTTTTTGTCAGATTGTCGCTAAGAAGATTCCTGCAAAGATAGTGTGGGAGAACGGCAACATCCTGGCTTTTGCTGATATAGCGCCGGTGGCACCAGTCCATATATTAGTAATTCCTAAGAAACACATCCAAAGTCTTTATCATGTTGAAGCTGAAGATGCTCAATTGATGGGAGAGATCATGGCCAGCTTTAGTGGCTTGGCTGATCAGCTAGGAATAGCAAAGAATGGATTTCGAGTACAAACCAACATCGGCAAAGACGGCGGCCAGGTGGTACCACATCTTCATTTTCATTTGATGGGCGGAAGAACTTTAAATTAGGTCAGAGGTACAATCCCGCAGACGCGGGAAGAGGTCAGAGATTTTATGTGGAAGCTTTTTTACTTGTTTGGTTTTGCAATGTGAGATGTGTTCGTGTAAAGTTATTGGGCTTTAACTTTTGAAAGGAGGTGCTGTATGACTTATGTTCTTCGTCAGAATAACGAATCCGTAGAAAAAATGCTTGGTAGATTCCGTCGCAAAGTAATGGCCGATGGTGTCTTGACCCGCGTACGTGCTCGTAAATATCACGCCAAAAAATTCTCTAAGCGCCAACAAAAAATTCGCGCTCAGTATCGTGTTGCTAAGCAAACTGCTGAATTAAGCGAATAATTGTGATCGCCAATTTGCTAGTGGTGTCTCGAATTAGTATTAAACCTCATGTCCAAAAAGTACTTCGTACTCTCTGGCATGAGGTTTGTTTGTATGAGGGTAAAGATGTAGAAAATGCTACGCTCGATATATATGTTGTTGGAGAAGGAAAGATCAAACAAGTCAACAAGCAATATCGGGGGATTGATAAGGTGACCGATGTGGTATCCCTAGATTTTGGGGTGGATGAAATGGGTGAGAAGGTTGCTGTTATTTACATTGCTGCTGCGGTATTGAAGCGTGTTGCTTTCCAGATGAAGCATGGTTTTGAGCAAGAGCTGGTTTTTATTGCTTTGCATGGCATGCTCCATGTGTGGGGACATGACCACGAGCATGTGGATGAGGAAAAGAAGATGCTACAAGCAAAAGAAATATTATTACAAAACTTTCCTCGTTATTCACCATTATTAAGCACATATAGAAGCCGGTCTTTGTTTGACTCTTGATTGGTTTATCCTATACTGGTGATGAATTTTTAGTGCTTTTTTTGTATACTTTATTTTTCTTGGCATGGCCAAAGAACGAGTAATTACTGCGATAGATATCGGCAGCACCCGGATTAGAGTTGTATGCGGTATCATGAATGGTGAGGGAAATCATGCGCCTCAAATCGTTGGCGTCGGAGATGTGCCTAGTCATGGAATTAGAAAAGGACAAATAATTGATATTGAAGAGACCATCAATTCTATAGCACAAGCTGTCAGTGAAGCAGAGCGGATGGCTGGCAGTCCAATTGATCATGCGGTGGTAAATATTGCTGGTATCGGACTCACTACTATCAATAGTAGAGGGTTTATTTCTATTGGTCGTCAGGATGGGGAGATCACTCATGATGATATCCATCGTGTGTTGGAGGCTTCACAGGCAGTTTCAATTCCCCAAACTCAAAAGACCGTCAAAGTATTGCCTCGGGCATTTACGGTAGATGATCAAGTGGGAATCAAGGATCCTGTCGGTATGACTGGTATTCGTCTCGAGGTAGATGCGATGATTATGACTGCTCCACAAGCTAGTATGCGTAATATGATGAAGTGTATTCATCAGGCGGGTATTGATGTGGATGATTTTATTCCTTCGATGCTAGCGTCAGCAGAGGCAGTATTGTCTCGTCGTGAGAAGGAGTTGGGTGTAGCAGTTGTAGATATTGGTGGGGGGTCGGTGAACATTGCGGTATATGAAGAGGGTGCATTACTTCACACTGCAGTATTAGCGATTGGCGCTGGGCATGTGACCAATGATATTGCAATTGGGTTGCGTACTTCGGTTGATACAGCAGAGAAAGTTAAATTGGAATATGGAACATGTTTGCCTCAAGAGGTGCGTTCAAATGATATGATCGATCTTTCAGTGATTAGTCACGTCGACACTCAGCAAGTTTCTTTGCACTTACTAGCTCAAATCGTTGAGGCTCGTATGCAGGAAATATTTGATATGGTGGGACGTGAATTCCGCAAGATCAATCGTGATGGATTGCTGCCAGCTGGTGTAGTACTGACAGGTGGAGGAGTGAAGATTCCTGGATGTGTGGAGGTAGCTAAACAAATTTTGAACTTACCAGTGCAAGTCGGTTACCCTGTAGAGGTAGAAGGTGTTGTTGATAATATTGATGATCCTGCCTACGCTACTGTAATCGGGTTGCTTTTATGGGGCATGCGTAATGAACCACAAGTAAAATTGCATAAGAGCTCTATTTTCACTACAGTGAAAGAGTGGTTGCGAAGTTTTGTGCGCTAGTATAAAGCAAAATATTAATACAACTTGTCAAATTTGGGGTTTTGTATTACTATCACCTATCGAAAGCCGCCTCTTTATTAAACCCCCGCTAACTCTCATTAATTACTTTCTATGGATTCCAAGAAGTCATCTGCTCAACAATCACAGGCACAAGCAAAGATATTTGTAGTTGGTGTCGGTGGTGGTGGAAACAACGCACTTGAAAGCATGATCAAGTCTCGCATTGATGTGCAATTTATTGCAGTCAATACCGATGCTCAAGCTCTCACTTCATCACAAGCAGATCATAAGATTCATATCGGAATAGAGACTACCAAAGGACTAGGTGCAGGTGCTAATCCAGATATTGGTAAGCGTTCAGCAGAAGAACAAATCGCTGAGCTCAAGACTGTGCTGACTGGTGCTGATATGGTGTTTATTACTTGTGGACTTGGTGGTGGTACAGGTACTGGTGCTGCTCCTGTTATTGCTCAACTAGCTAAAGAGCTAGGTGCTTTGACAATCGGTGTCGTGACCAAACCTTTTAGTTTTGAGGGACAGCGTCGTGCAATGGTAGCTGAAGCTGGTTTTAGTGAGCTCAAAGCTTCTGTCGATAGTTTGATTACTATCCCCAATGATCGCATCTTGGCTTTGATTGATCGTAAGACTCCTCTCACTGATGCATTTGAAATTGTAGATGATGTATTGCGCCAAGCTGTACAAAGTATCTCTGATTTGATCAATGTCCATGGCATGATCAATGTGGATTTTGCTGATGTACGTTCAGTCATGAAGAACTCAGGTTCTGCTTTGATGGGTATCGGTTTCGGTACTGGTGAAAATCGTGCTCTTGAAGCAGCAAAGGCTGCTATCGAAAGTCCACTTTTGGATCTTTCTATCGCCGGTGCCAAGGGTATCTTGATCAACATTACTGGTGGCAGTGACCTCAGTATGTTTGAAGTTGATGAAGCTGCCAAAGTAGTAACTGAGTCAGCTGCTGAAGATGCTAATATTATTTTTGGTACTGTGATCGATGATCGCTCTGCTGGAGAAATCAAAGTGACTGTCATTGCAACTGGGTTTGATGCTTCTGAGACTAGTAGTGGTAATATGGCCTCTCCAAGTATCAACCGCCGCATGAGTAGTGGTATGAATGATACTTACAAGAATGCTCTTGGTGCTAAGCAAAATACCAAACAAAATAATTTCTTTGGTAAACAAGTAAACTTGTCTCCAGTAAATAGTATTGCTAAGCAATCAGCATTTGCTACACCAAAGGTATCTCCAAAAGTATCTCAATCAGTCACTGCTAATAGCCAAAGCGAGAGCATGGATCCTGATGTTGAGGTGCCTACCTTTATGCGCAGACAAGTAGGTAAATAATCATGATGGTTACTGTCATCACTTTCTTACAAGTATTTGTTCATTACTTTGAGCGGATTTTGTCTTTGATGGTGTTGGTAAGAGTGATCTTGAGTTGGTTTCCAACGGCAAAAGGAAATTTCTTTGGTCGTTTGGTGATGGATGCGACCCAGCCCCTTTTCAATGTAGTATATCGCTTCTTTCCTCAAATGAAGATGGGCATGATGGACTTCTCACCAATTATTGTCTTTTTGGCAATTGGGTGGATTGCTGAGCTAATTATTATTGGGCTCGGCTCACTGATTAGTTAAGTAATATGATTCAGGTCATTCATGTCACAGTAAAGGCTCATCCCAGGAGACCTACGGCGATTGTAAGTATAGCTGACAATGGTGACATGGTCGTAACAATCGGAACCTTACCAATAATGGGCAAAGCAAATAAGTTGCTTCTCATTCTTTTGGCCAAGCACTTTCAAATCGCTCCTAGTCAGATAGTGATTCTGAAGGGGCATTTGAGTAGCAGAAAGTCTATTCAGATTAGTAAGTAGCTATTTCTCATAGGTAGATAATACTGCAATAACAGTATCTACAGTCACTGGGAAGCCTCTTAACTTCAAACCTTTAGCAGCAGTTAGGACAGCGCCAATCTTATCAACCGTAATACTTTGATTAGGAATAGTAGGGTGAGGAAATATTGCAGCTATATGACCGTCTTCGCCTGGTATGGCCACAATGTTCTTGAGTCCTAATGATTCGAGCTCTTTGATGAAAGCATTGTTTCTAGCATTAGTATCTAATGCTTGGTAGTGATCTAAAACACGTTGGTCATTGTCTATTACAGCTGTAGATTTCTTGTGACTAACTGATGCTCGTAGACCTGTGGTGTCACTAATTTTACATATAACACTATATATGTCCTCGGGTGATATTTTGTCTTGAGCAGGCATCATGACAGTCCATTCGTCGCCACCACGCATAGAAAAGAATTGCACGCCGGGTAACTCAGCTGTAAGAAGAGCTCGTGCAGCATTAATTTTATCTTGAATTAGTTGAGTAACAGTATTTCCTACCTCCATAAGCAGTTTTCTAGCTTTGTCTTTGCTGTGAGCTAGTGGTTGGGTTGAAGCAGAAGAGTTTTGTTTGAGCAATCTTAGAGAGATCTTCTCAAAGTCACGGATATTCATGTTGCCAATGCCAATTGCATCAAATGAAATGTAGAATGCTTCAGGATGATCTGTGCCTTGGTAATGGAAGTAGCTTTCAGTGCAGTCTCTTTTATCGCGTTCATCACACAATAAGGCCGCTTTGAAGTTATCAATATCATCTGTTTGTAAAAGCTCCTCGGTATTTTGAATGACATTTTGGGCATCATCAATACTTGCCCAGGGAAAAATATAATCGATGGCGTTGATAGTTTGGTAATAGCGTTTTAGTTTTTCATAACGGGCAAGCAGTTCTGTATCTGTTGCATGAATAGCTTTAAAGTCGCTCCATTTTCTCAGGTTGTTTACAACCTCGGCCTTGAGTAATAAAACATTGCCTAAGTCTGGATCTTGCACCATTTCAAAGAAATCGACTAATTCAGCGTCATGGGTAGCTTCATTTCTACCTTTTTGAATATCATTGACTAGACCTAGCAGATTGAAGGCTCCTCCTCGTAGTCGTCTTTCTACTGCCTGCATTCCATTGGTATAGCGTTGGCCTGATGCTCTAGCAATCCATTCACTTTGCTTATTGGTCCATACTCTTTGCTCTAGGCTACTCTTAGTACCAGGAAGCGTATGTACTGGGTCAGATAAACCGAAGTTCAATGTAAAATACTGTAGCTGAGTTGCCAACCAGTCATCAATTTTATTGGCTTGAGGAGAGTGGGGCTGGTTATCTCGCAAGCGACGTGCTTCGTTTTCTAAAATTACACGCATGGCGCTCTTGGTATCGTCTTCTACTTGCGCAAGGACATAGTTGATTACTGCTAAGTCACTATTACCTTCAGGGGCGATATGATGTCTTGCTAATGCATCAGCATTGAGAGTCCGTTCTAGTTTTGCCACCGCTTTGGGCAGATTGTTTCTATCGATACAGTATCTCGCTATTTTGTAACCATTATCAATCACCGATTTCTCTGAGGCCAGTTCATAATACTTCAATCTGATATTAAGTAACTCATCACGTTTATCAATAATGGCATTAGTAATATTGGGGCCAAAAGTATCATTTAGATATTTGATACTCGTGCTCTCTGATCCTGCATGAACTACTACTAAGACTAAACTGTCGATTGGTATATGAGCTAGTCTGAGGGTAGGTGAACTACTAATTAATTGTTTTAGCTGTTCTGGATCATGATTGTCTATTACATGAATTCTAAAGTCATTAATTTGGTCTCGAATATAAGCTGCTGCTGCAGGCAGAGCACCTTGTTCTGGAGCTGTAGCTACGTCTACTATTTTGCGAAGCATCGCTCGATACGTGGATCTTGAAGTAACTAAATCTAGCGCTTCTTGGCCTGATTCGCGCGGATGTAATGTGTCTGGCATAGGTAATTTACGATAACTTCATTAGCATTGGATTTAATACCCAGTGCTCGCTTGACTGATTCATTAGCATTTTCCAATCTCCGCCTGCTCTGATCACCTTATGTAATGTCTCTCGAGCTGCCCTTATCTCTTGAATGTAAGTTTTTAATCCTCTGGCTTCCAATTCACTCAGATATAAATCCAACCTAGCCATCTCTGTGGGAGCGTCTGTGCTGGTTACAGCAGTAATCGCGTCTTCTATCAGCGTTCGTTCCGATTTTGTTACTGTTGCTGGTAATCCATATTGACCAATGTCACCAGTCCTAGTAGTAATTCTGATTGGAGCGGGTGGTGGTGGAGCAACTGTGAGTTTTCTTGTTCTGTCAGCCATAAGAGTAAGTGTTTTTCCAATTACTATACCATAATTTAGTAAAGAGTAGTAATTGAAAGCGTAATTTGATAAGGTCGAACCGTTTTCAACTTATATTATGCCCCTTTTTCTTTACGATACCCTTAGCAAGAGCAAGCGTGAATTTGTACCTTTGCACGACAAAACAGTCAGACTCTATACTTGTGGACTTACTGTCTACAACTACGGGCATATCGGCAATTTCTCCCATTATATCTTTGTAGATTTTCTCAAAAACTATCTCAAGTTTGTTGGTTATAAAGTAATGCATGTGCGTAATATTACTGATGTTGGTCATTTAGTTGATGATGCTGATAGTGGGGAGGACAAAATGCTCAAAGCAGCCAAAGTAGAAGGTAAAGATCCTTGGCAGATTGCTGCTTTTTATACGGAAGCTTTTCATAAAGACTGTGCGATTCTTGGTTTGTCCGTACCTGATGTCGAGCCAAAAGCTACTGAGCATATTGCTGGGATGATTACGATGATTGAGCAACTGATCGAAAAGGGGATTGCTTACAAAGCAGCTGATGGAGTGTATTTCTCAGTAGATGCTTGGGGTAAATATGGCGAACTGTCTGGCAATAAGGTGGAGTCATTACTAGCTGGAGCACGTGTGGAGATTAATCCCAATAAAAAACATCCAGCTGACTTTGCGCTCTGGAAGACTGATCAGCCACATCATGTGATGCTTTGGGATAGTCCCTGGGGTAAAGGATATCCTGGCTGGCATATCGAGTGTAGTGCTATGAGTAAGGAATATCTGGGTGAAGAGCTTGATATTCATACTGGTGGAGAAGACAATATATTTCCTCATCATGAGTGTGAAATTGCTCAAAGCGAAGGGGTGAGTGGTAAGAAATTTGTGAACTTCTGGATGCACAAGAGACATCTGCTACTCAATGGAGAAAAGATGTCTAAATCTAAAGGTAATCTATATACCTTAGTCACCCTTCATGAAGCTTGGCAAAAACAAGGCTTCTTGGGCACTCTTGAACAAGCTGCTCAGATATTTAAGTTCTTAATTTTATCTGCTCATTACCGTTCACAATTAGATTTTACTTTTGATACACTCACTGCAGCATACAAAGCTTGGGAGAGATTGGAACTTACCTACCAGCGTATTCGTTCAGCAATGGTCAATGATAGTTTGTCGGGTATTCGTCCTGAGTTGGAGCAATACAACTTACATTTCTTCCAAGCGCTTGATGATGATCTCAATACTCCCAATGCATTGGGTGCACTGTTTAGCTATAGTAATGTAATCAATACTGCCTTGGATGGGGGTGGCCTTTCACAGATTGAACAAGAGCATGGCCTTAGTTTGTTCCAGAACTTTTTCGACCTATTCCAAATTACTTTGGATACTCAGAGTATTTCTGCTGAAGAGAAAAAATTGATCGAACAACGTGAGCTTGCTCGTCAGTCAAAAGACTGGCCGGAATCAGATCGTTTGCGAGATCAATTATTGGCTATGGGATTGGAGATAAAAGATGGTAAGGGGGGCGTACAATGGAAGAAAAAACTGATATAATTTGTTGGTTTTTACCCAGTAAACTTGTACGGAAAGGTGATTTGTGCCATACTATGTGATGTACCGTCGAATCTATTTTCTGAAAATAGAACGATCCTAGATCTAGCAGAGATCAGGATCGTTTTTATTTGCATTCCTAACTGTAAATTGTAAATTGTAAATTGTTAATTAATAAGCTTATGTCTGACCCAAAAAATCCGGTACAAATCATGACTTCAATTGCTTACGTCAATGGAGCACCTCACGTAGGATATGCTCTTGAGCTACTGCAAGCTGATGTCTATGCTCGTTATTACCGTATGCGAGGACACCCAGTTTATTTTCTTACTGGTACTGATGAACACGGTAGTAAGATATTTAAAAGTGCCAAAGATGCTGGCAAAGATACTCAAGACTTTGTCGACGAAAATGCTGCTAAATTTCAATCATTGGCCCAAGCATTTCAAATAAGCAATGATGACTTTATTCGCACAACAGATCGTAAACGTCATTGGCCAGCGGTTATTAAACTTTGGAATATTCTCAAAGAAGAAGGCTTATTGGAAAAGCGCACTTATGAGGGATTGTATTGTGAAGGATGTGAATCATTCAAGACCGAGAAGGATTTGATCGATGGTAAATGCCCTGATCATCTCACTCGTACTTTGCAACGTGTTTCTGAAGAGAACTATTTCTTTTTGCTGAGTAAGTTCAATGATCAAATAAAAGAAGTGATTGAGAAGAGGATTCTTAACATTTTGCCTCAGCACCGTGCCAATGAAATGCTTAGTCTCACTAAGTCTGGATTGTTGGATGTGAGCTTCTCTCGCTCCAAGCAAAGTTTACCTTGGGGGATTCCGGTACCAGGAGACGAAGAACAGGTGATGTATGTGTGGTGTGATGCTTTGACTAACTATATCTCAGCTGTAGGCTACGCAGATAATACTGATACTTATCAACAATTTTGGGGTAATCCAGAAGCAAAGCGCATGCATTTCGTGGGAAAAGATATTCAACGTTTTCATGCTACAATTTGGCCAGGTATGTTATTAGCAGCCAAGGTACCTGTACCTACTGATATTTATGTACATGGCTATATCTCGCTCAATGGAGAAAGAATGAGCAAGTCGTCTGGTACTAGTGCTGATCCATTTGATTATATTGCTGAATTCGGTGTTGATGCGCTGCGCTATTATCTCGCTCGTGAGATTCCTACATCAGAGGATGGGGACTTTAACCGCGAACGATTTGTGGAGCTCTATAACGGTGAATTAGCTAACAATCTGGGCAACTTGGTACAACGTGTGGTCGCGATGGCTCTTAAGAATGAGATTGTGGTACAGACTGATGCTCCAGTATTGGCAAGTGTGGCTGAGTTTGATCGCGAACTTGATGAGTCACTGGCTAAGTTCGAAATCCATCATGCTATGGGAGCATTAATGAAGCACTTCAAATCTTTCAATCAATGGATCGATGAGAAGAAACCTTGGGAAATGGCCAAGACTGATAAAGCTGGAGTTGTTGTTACTCTGAGTACTATTCTGAACACCTTGAAAGCGATGGTTCCCTATGTAGAAATTTTCTTGCCTGAGACTGCTAAGAAGATGAAAGCTAAATTGGGATTGGATGAGAAAGGACAGGGGAATGTCGTACCCCAAATTACGGAAGGGTTGTTTATGCGCAAGTAAATTGCCTCTCATCAATTTAATCTAATAAAAGTATGTTTCAAATTTGGATCGTCAGTATGGCTGTCGCTCTCATTATTGGTGCCGGAGTTCCTACTTCAGTATCAACTAAACCAAAATCATCTCCTTATAGTGCGTGGCAGATTGATTTTAATGGCAATTATTCTAGTTTGTATGCCAGTCAATTTGCTCCTGAAAGTGATCCCAAGGCCTATTGTTTGGGGGGAGATTCTACAATTAGTGGTCAGGATGGGGATCTACTCAGTTCAATGATTGTGGATACTAGCTTACAAGAGTGGATGCGTAGCCAACACTTTGATAGTTCACTGCTAGATACTGCTGCTTTGAAACGGATTGAGTTGGCAATGGCCAGGGCTACACAAGCAAAATTGAACAAAAATTTTTATGCTTATCAGGTGTGTTGGAGTGAAAAGGCTCAAACTGCAGTGGCAAGTGGTGTTGCAGATTATGAAGATAAGAGTCAGTTCAAAAATGGTATAGCCTATAAAGCTGATGGGTATCCTGATTGGCCAAATGAAGTATTGATAGTGATGCAAGGGGACACCGTCTCTGTATTGAGTAAATCAGAAATTAATGATTTGCGGCTTTTTGGTAATACCGTCACTGGAGCAGAAACGGGTGCTTGTGCTGCAACACTAAAAAAACAAACATTGGAATGGAGCTGTTTTGTGAGTACAAGTCTTACAGATCCCACTCTTCCTGAAGATACTGACCGGACTAGAGACTGGATTATTCCTTTGCAAGATAAGTTAGTTGATCCTCAGATGATCACTAGTAAGCTAGTAAATGTTTCTTTTCCTAGAGGTTTTTAGTGACAAGAATCAAAGTGTGCTGAAAGGGAAATATGTACTTGTTTCCTTTTTTGTATTTACTATTCATTATCTGAGTAAGCTGATCTCTCTTAGCAAGAAAGTCTTTTTTGAGAGCAGCAATGCCATTGCTGGCTACGAAAGCTAGGCTGTTGATTAGCATCTCAACGGAGTCGCTCTGTACTGTAGTTGTCACTACTTTGATTTGAATAGAACCAAGTGTGCTTAAGTAATTCACCATGTCATCGTAATTGGTTTGGAATTGACTAGTATCGACTGCTAGTCCAATTTCTTTACGTAGTAGATTCCAATCATCTGATTCACCTTGGTAAGTAAACAAGATAATTTTGCCACTAGGATTGAGTAAGTTTTGAGCTGCTTCAATGACAGATTGCCAATTATTGGTGCGATGAGAAATCACATGCGACAGTT
Organism: uncultured Candidatus Peribacteria bacterium; assembly: GCA_964514565.1. GTDB lineage: Bacteria > Patescibacteriota > Gracilibacteria > RBG-16-42-10 > RBG-16-42-10 > JAGNZB01. The sequence continues at coordinate 428,315 of CAZERA010000001.1, forward strand.
GTATCGTGTCATAGCGATCAGCCACAAAGCAGGGGAACTCGCAATCAATAACATCTAAATGTGCTGCTTTGAGATTGGCTACATGATCACGGTTGCGTTCAATTGCAGTGTATTTTGCTACTAATGAAGCAAGTGGGATCGCTAAAAGTCCATCACCGGCACCAATATCCAGTAATGATTCTGTCCCTTGTAGTTCTGTTTTAATCTGAGCCAACAAGACCTTTTTCTCGTCAGTTAGTTTCAAGAATTGAGCAAAATCTTGAGCGTAGGCTGTGGTACTCATAATGATTTAGTAAGTTTCTTTGAGTGTAAGCGCAATGGTTTAAGTGACAATCTATTACTCACCATTTTGGGATAGAAGGATTACTAGTTTGTTGTGGAGATAAAAAGCTATTCGTGCTCAAAAAGCCGATATGGGCGTCTGTCTACAGAGAATTCTTGGCCAACCATAATAATTCCTTCTTCAAACACACTTCCTACCACCCCACGGATCCCCATGGCTAACTTAGCAAACTCAGCAGCTCTGGCTTGTGGATAATATTTTTCAATTTGCTCTCCTGCACCTTTGCAAGGCAAGTTTTCTGACATCAATAGCCAACTGCATTCCGGAAATGCTAAAAGTGATGTGGGCGGTAATTGTGTAAATTTAGGAATACCGCTTACTAGCATATTTGCTCCTACTAATTGAGCTAAATGTTTAGCTATTTCAAAGGTTTTAGGCAGATTATATTTCTCAGCCAGGACTAACATTTCTTCAACTGAAACAGCGCTCCATTGTCTCCAATTCATTACTTTGGCTCTAATCTCAGTTTTTGGTCTCAAAAATATCTCTCTTTCGCGCACACCACTAGTATCGCGAAACTTGCCTGCATGTTTATCGCCTTCAATGCCCAGTAAGGTACAGCGAATTTGATCTCGAAATGATGAAATCTTGTCGTCCGGCGGACTGTCGACCATGAGAGCTTCGACGAGCCCTATTAGTTTTACTTTTTCACTCATGATTACTAATTCATTAGTACATTACTTAAACATAAACTGTTGCTTAGAGCAATAATCTTCATGATATCTTATTGTTCACAAACGATTGTTCGAAAATGGGGATACTACTGGTATTTGGGTTAGAAACTCTGCTAGTATCAATCCTCCTATTCATTGCCATGAATGCTACTTCTCAACTGAGCTCACGAGCGTTAATTCTTCCCTTGGGGCAACGGGATCGTACCTGGTCTTTCACTTTGGATCCAAAAGAAGTACTGAATGTGATTGGTTATCAGAAAATTGATCGGTTGATGATCTGGGAAATTTTAGCTGCTCGCCAAGGCGTAGAGCAGGAGCATTTTGCGCGAGTAAACGCTATTTTGACGGCGGTATTGGTAGAGCTACGACTGAGTGGGTGGATTGAACATGAAGACGTGCGTGGTAGGGTTTGGTACAGAAGAACTATCAACCAATCGTTGGGTAGTGATTATCCTTTTAGCCGACACTTTTTAAATGGTTTGCGAAGAAAGTTTGCGCGAGAACCTGAAAAAGCTGGACTGTAGAAACCGTTGATAAGGTCATTCTCTTGCTAAGAAAAGTGGGGTCTTTACAGATCAGAACTATGGTGTATTTTGTAAGCAGGTCACAGAACACTATGTTTCATCCTTCTGCTCACAACTTTGCTTACTATTATTACGCTCATTACTGCGTGAGGAATATTTAGTGATCAAATTTTATTTCGATTTCTAAAGCACCTCACATCAGTGGGGCGCTTTTTTTTATTAATTATATTTTATGAAAAACCATCAACAAATTTTCGGAAAAGGAGTAGAGGTAGAAGGATTTTTACTCAGAGATGACGGGAGTGTAGTAGAGCTAATCAATGGAAAGCCAGCAGCAGAGTTGGTGATTGCAGAAGTAACTCGAAGACATCCTGGTTTGCATGGTTCATTAACACTAGAACAAGCTTCACCAATAGTGGAAATCAGTACTGGTGTACATAACGACTTTGCCACTGCTATCGACGAAATATTTGAGAAGAAAACTTTACTCAATGCGGTAGCTGCCAGACACGGAGCAAGTTTGGTTTTTACACCTGTACCACCCAAACCATTTCGTTTTATTGCTGCTTCTTCTGACCCAACTTCGCATTCATTTCAATTGGTTGAAGAATGGAGCAAGGCAGTGGATGGCGATGAACAGCTCTTGGCAACTGCGACAGCATCAGTACAGTTTAATACCTCCACTCTTTTTCGAGGCAAAAACCAACGCCAACGTTGGGAGATTGCTAGAGCTGTTCATAACAAACTGAGTAGCAACTTTGCGGTTTTGAATAAAGAAAATGGAAAATTGGTAGATGCTCGCGGGCGAACAAGATTAGAGATTGCGGGATGGCTGCTGCACCGGGTGAAAGCAGAACGGTTTGCTGCTAAAGGGATGCCAATTGAATGGAGTACTGTGCCACCACCATTTGAAGGTGTAAAAGCGATGCAATGGTGGATGTGTGCTCATTCAGATGTCAGGAACATTCGAAAGGCAGAGTGTAAAAAAGAGCATGCTTTTACTGGGAAAATAAAGCGCCAAGGATTCTGGGCTGTGGAGACTCGCATCGATGATGCTGTCGATAGCGCAAAAGCCATGCTAAATTTAGCTCGTGCTAGAGAACGACTTTTAAATGAAGCTCTATGCGAATAATAATTGTTGATTTAATTGATTTCCCAGGTGTGGATGCTTTGAACAATGTGAAGCAAGTATTGGATCAGTATGCAACTAGTCACATCGAGTGGGAGAGAGTGGCTTTGAATAGTGGTAATCCACAATTAGAGAAGCTTGCTCAAGCTGATAAAGTCCTGATTTCTGGCTCCAAGTGGTCTACTTATGAAGAGATTCCTTGGAAAAAAGATCTGGAGCAGATTTATAAAGCACTAGCTGAGAAACAGATTTCTACCTATGCAGTATGTTTTGGCGCTCAATTTTTAGCGCAATTCTTGGGTGGAAAAGTAAGCAAGAATCCTCATGGGACGGAATTTGGTTCGATCTCTGTCAGCCTGACTGAAGCTGGCAAAAAGAATGCTTTGCTTCAAGGTTTTGATCAAGAGCGAAAGCTGCATGCTACTCACAATGATCATATCGAGACACTGCCTGGATCTTGTGAACTGCTAGCTTATAATGACAATACTGCTGTACAAGCTTTTCACTATCAAAACTTTTTTGCTACGCAGTTTCATCCAGATATTCCGCTCCATGAGATTGAAGGACTACTGAATGGTAGAAAAGAAAAGTATCAAGCTAGCGGAGTAATACGTGATGAAGAACACTTTAAACAGACGAAAGAAGATTTGAAGCTAGGCCGGGCTGGTTATCAGATACTAGCTCGATTCTTGTCATTGTAAGGAGATTGTTGTAGTTTGATCTCCTTTTAATTTTGGGATGTCAGTAAATGAGGCTATTCCTGTAATAACAGTGGTGGTGGATCGTGACGTAGGGGATACGTTTGAGCAAGATATTCAATATAGACTATCTCGAGTACAATTTCTGTCTCCTGCCAGTGATCGTCTACTTCGTTTACCTGAAGCAGTATTTACTCAAATATGTGAAGCTGCTAGCTCAGAATCCGCTGCTGTAACTATTGCAACTGCGCGCAGAGCATCAGGAATACGTAAGCAAGCCCGTCGTCGATGGTCTGCAGTTTTGTCTGGAGCTAGCAAATCCGATAATGAAGCGGCTCAGATGATGATGGAGAGTCGAGTGAGATTGGTATTCCTACTCGATACATTTGGCGGTTGCGTCAGTACAGAAAAGAAATTGGTGCGGTATGGTAATCGGGTACGGAGAAATGGCGGAGAGGTATGGGCTTTTGGTAAAAAAAAGGTAAATAGCGCAGGTGCTATGCTATTTATGTCTGCTGATCCGGCGCGACGTTACTTACATGAGCATACTTCAGTGCTTTTCCATTTGAGTACTTGGGCAAGAGAGGATAGCTCTCATACACGAACTACACCGCAGATTAGTCGAAGTAGATTGCAGGAAATAGCTGATCTAAAGAGAATCCTAGCTACCTCAGTAAGCCATGCTGGTTATGCATCTCACTTGAATAATATGGTAAAAAGAAAGGATTTAGCTGCCCCCATGGGCGAAGATTTTGATGTAGTATTTTCTGCCCAAGAAGCAAAAAGGTATTGGGGGGTGCATGTGCATGAAAGAGATGAAATGCTGAATATTTATGGCAGTTTACTGGGAAATAACAAACAAGCTAGAAGGCTTTTGTGCTCACGATCTGCCCGTCCTGTTCAACGATTCTTTGGTGTTTGATGCTAAGTATGTTCACAAAGCTACTTGTTGTTGTAACCGCTTTTTTGTTGTAAGATAGCCTCTTTTTATTTTTTGCTCATGCCATCTGAGGCAGTTCCTGTAGTTACTATTTTGGTAGCTGGCAGTGTGGAAGATACTTTCCGGCCTGGCTGGGATAATAAACTATCTCGGGTATTGGTTTGGTCAGGACAAAAAGTACGGCCTACAAAAGTGCCATATGGAATCTTCGCAGAAGTCTGTAGGGCTGCAAATGGTGCCCTAGAGTCTGCTTCATCGGCAGCCAATCGCTCTGCTGCAGTAGTACGTGCTCATTATCGTGGGCAGTTTTCGACTGTTTTAGACTCAGTCAGTGAACACGATAAGTACGATATACAAGCAATGGTAGAGGGTAGAGCGAAGTTGATTTTTCTGATTAATACTCCTGGTGGTTGTGTCAGTGCAGAAAAGAAATTGGTGCGATATGCTGATCGAGTACGAAAAAATGGAGGGGAGGTCTGGGCATTTGGTCAGAAAAAGGTCAGTAGTGCTGGGGCGACAATTTTTATGCATGCAGACAGTGAAAGAAGAATACTTGAAGAAAATACTTCTTTGTACTTCCATCTCAGTACTGCTGCCAAAAGAGACGAGTCACTTACTATTAGCGATCTACAAATGGAGGGAAATAGGTGGGATGAAGTGGTGGCAATGAAGAGGCTATTCGTCGGTGCATGTTTGGATTCATGTTATGCAACTTACTTGGAAAGAATGGTTGATTCATTGAGCAGTAAGACTCCTTTGGGTAAAGATCTAGAATGGCGATTTTCTGCAAAAGAAGCACAGCAACTCTGGAAAGTAGCGCCTCGCACCGTGCAAATGTTTAGGTCTTCATACGCTAGTATCTTTGAGGATGATAGTTCAGCACAAACATTTTTGGCCAGTCGAGAAGCTAGTGGCATCAACAAATTTCTTGAGCACCATTTATAGCAATGAAACGCAATCTTCCTACCGTTACTTTTGTGCTTGATGATGATCTAGAGAAAGCCTTTGTGCCTGATATTCGCGGGAGACTGAGGAATGTGCTTTTTACACCTGCTAAGCAATTAAGTTTTGTGCCCCTAGATAAAGCTGTCCTCTATGAAGCTCTCAATGTGTTTACTTGGCGGAAATATCCGCGTGGGGAAATCACTACTAGGGCTTTGGTAGAGGTGATAGTACAACAAAGTGAAGAAAAGTTTGCTGCTGCCTGTGGACAAGCTGACCCAGTGTCGCAAAAGATTGCGCATACTATTTTTAGCGAACCTCATCGAGTAGTTTTTTTGTTAAATACTCCAGGTGGGTATGTCTCTACTGGGGATAAATTTACTAATTATATCGATCATGTCCAAAGATTGGCTGGGGAGGCTTGGGCATATGGCAATGGATATGTGAATAGTACTGCTGCTGACTTGTTGATGGATGTTCCTGCCAGATGTCGGCATTTGCATAAAGATACCGAACTGCTTTTCCATTTGAGTACTGGCGCTAGAGTTGATGCGGCCCATACGCTCAGCACCGAAAAGATGGCTGAAGCTAGAGCTACTGAACTGGCTAGTATGAAGGAAATGTTTAGGCGGGCTACTTATCATCCTGATCATGCCCAGTATGTGGTTGATTTGGTGGATCGAGCTAGTCTGAAACCGGCAATTGGTGAAGATGTAGAGGTAGTATTTAGTGCCGCTGAGACACAACTGCTTTGGCATGTCGGTTGTCACAGCGGACCTGATTTGCTTTGGCATTATCTGCGAAACCTGAAGCCAAGAACCAAAAGCAGTACGTTGGAAAAGTTTATCAGCCTACCTGATGCTCGACCGATTGCTAAATTTTTTGGTTTGTAATTAAAAAGATGAGAAGCTTAGTTGGTCCTAAGACATTCTCACCTTTTGAGAAACCATTGATTTGAATCGAACAGTCTTACTTGGTAAGCGCTAGGAGTTGTTTGCGGTAAACGAATGCGGCGCTAGCTAGGATACTGAGAGTGAAGACTACCATCACACCGACTGGACCTGTAGTAGGTAATTCGACGAAGGCTACTGCGTAGGCACCTGTATCGAGAGTGGCTGTGTTGGGTGCTAGTGACACTGTCTTGCTACTAGCGTCTGGTTCTCCAGAAGCTGTGTAGGTAATCACTACGCGACCGTTGCCTGGAATAGTGAAGGTGAGACCTTCAGCATTACCGATAGTACCACTGCTATAGAGTGCACCGTCTACGCGGAGTGAGTCTGGATTGAAGCGTACGAGACCACCGCTTTGACCAGGCACTACACCGTTGTTGAGACCGATAGTATCCACTACACGATGAGTTTCTGCCTCAGCATTTGGATTGCTGATGACTATAGTATAGTTGGCAATCTCACCACGTTTTACTTTGCCAGGAGTAACAGTCTTTTCAATACCGATTGGTTGCGCTGGAGGAGGAGGAATAACCATTCCTACCACTTGGACTGAAGCATCAGCTTCATCACGGATGTTGACGTTTGGAGTGTCATCACGGAGAGATGCAGTGTTGTCTACAGTGACGATGTCGCTACCAGTGAGTCCTGGAGCACTGACACGGACACGGTAAGTAATACGGATATCATCATCTGCACCGACATCTTCACAAGTGATACCATCTGAGTCATTCATCTCACCACTACAGTCACCATCACCACTCACGCGGATCTTGGTGCTATTGCGGACATAAGTGAATTTGACGCCCTTGTCTCCACTCAATGTACCATCATCATTGATATCATCAGTGATCAGTAAAGTAAGATTAGCAATCTCATCATTGGTACCTCTTGGTGAAACACGGATAGTATAAGTCACTTCGTCTCCATCATGTACCAATTGAGGTGAAGCATCCTTGCGGATACGGAAGTCAGTATGGAGTGTAGCTGTACCACGCACTTGCACTACAGCAGGATTGCTAACTGGAGCAGCATTGCTTGGAGTAGCGGTAGCTGTGTTGCGGTTATAGCCACTATCTGTGGTGCCACTATTGGTACCAGTTGCACTATAGCTGAGTGTGGCACTTTGACCCGCCGCAAGATTGAATGTACGAGCAGCAAGATCAGCACCGAGATTGGTCACAGTACAAGGAGTAGCGATTACACAAGCCCCAGTAGGAGTAATCAAACGAATATTGCTTACATTGCTCACGTTTGGAAGACCACTGACTAATGTGTCACTGAGGACGATATTAGTCACATCAACTGTGCTGGTATTGCGGACGGTAATCAAGTAATTGAGAGTAGTCCCATTGTTTACAACTACTGCACTAGCATCAGTATCAGCAGCTTGGCTGTTGACGTCTTTTGTAATAGTAATAGTAGGAGTGATTGGTGTAGTACCAGTGACAATGACAACTGCAGGATTAGTTACAGGACCTGTCTCAGTACTAGTCACAGTCGCTGTATTGATGTTTGGAGTACTGTCAGTAGCAGTAGTATTGATACCTACAGCGTCATAACTAAGTGTAGCGCTTTGACCTGCGGCCAATGTGAAACTTTGCGCAGCAAGAGCTGAGCCAAGGTTGGCAATAGGACAAGGTGTAGCTGTGACACATGAACCAGTAGGAGTGATCAAACGAATGTTGCTCACGCTATTTACATTTGGTAAGCCAGCCAACATGTTGTCACTAATGTGTACATTGGTAAGAGTTACGCTGCCATTGGCTGAAGGCGCTCCCACAGTAATCAAATAATGAAGAGCTGTGTTGTTTGGTACACGGACTGCATGTCCAGCATCATCAGCTGGTTGACCATTGACGTCTTTGGTAATAGTGACATTGACTGTACCAGGACGATCAGAAGAGAAGGCGATATCACGGCTACCAGGTGTACAACCAGTAGTAGCAATTGGGAAACAAACATACACTTCGTTGCGATGGTAACCAGTACCAGTAGGACGAGTGCCGCTAGTAGGATTGACTAATACATTGTAATAGAAGGCGATAGTCTGACCAGCTCCGACTGAAGGAATAGTGAAACGGATAGCATTAGTTGTGCTGCCGGCACCTACATAGGTGACACGACTGCTACCGGTGAGAGCAGTTTCATTTGAACCACTAACAGTATAAGTACCATCGAGCAAAGTACCGTTGGCTAAAGTAGAACCAGCAGAGTCCACTACATTTTGAGCATTGATAACAGTGTCATTGCGAAGGAAGAATTGATCCTCTAGCGCGAGATTGTTTAGCGGAGCAGTGCCTGTATTGCTAACAGTAACACGGTAATAAGTAATATAAGGATTGTTTTGTGCACCAAAGTCTGCTGCGCTACCAGTAGTAGCAGTCTCACCGTCTACAAATGAGCTTGGAATAGCAGCACCTGTACTTGGACGTACTGCAGTAGAAACATATTTCTTCACTGTAGGTGGTACTGGAGGTTGACTCATGATATGAGCATCATCACAGAAGTTTTCAGTAGCACAGTTGGCAACAGTGACAGCATTGTCAGGAATACTAGGTACAGAAGTAAAACTACCTTCACCGAAGTTTTGATAGCTATAGCTAACTACTCTAGCACGATTGAAACTATTTTCAGCAGCAGTTTGGCTTGGAGCTGGCAAAGTAGCTTGGTAGCTAAAAAGTACTTCTTGTAATCTGCCATCAAATGGAGCAGAAATCGCTAATGGAGCCGTAATAGTTGATGCAGCTGCAATCGCTGTATTTGGGATTGTAACCAATGCACCGATTAAAGCTTGTGCTCCAGTATTGAAGCGTAAGTTGCCACCACTTGTTGATGATGTAACACGGAATGGATCACCAGCGCTATTTGAATTGAGTTGAATCGCTACTGTTCTAGCTGGCGTTGTAGAATTGTCTTGTAATTTGAGGTAAGTAGTGACAGATCCGGCTACAAGTGTTGGAGTAGTGCGGGCTGCGGCATCATATGCTGTACGAGCTTTATAATAACTATCATCGACACTAATAGTAGATAAGAATGAAGTATCACTAGTACGAACAGCTTTTTGCAATTTTACTAAATAGTTGCCAGGGAAAGTAGTACTTGGCAGGGTGCCGTCAGCATTGAAACGAACTGCTTGTGCGCTCAAATCTGCATCTTGGTAGAGGCTGATGCTTGAACGATCTACAGCATTATTGGAAGCTAAATCTTGAAGCAAGTTGGCAGCAGTAGGAGCTTGGTTAGTAACGTATTTCTCAACATCTACAATAGGTGTAGGTAATACCTGACTAGCTAATATATAAGCAGGATCTTGTTGTGAAGGTAGGCCACAGAATGCAGTTTGTGCACAGCTTACGATTCTGGCATTGTTTCTATTATATACTGTGCCAGATACTGGATGAGGAATGACTGCATCATAGTAAAATACGATAGTTCTATGTGCTTGTAATCTAGGTAAGCTGAAATTGATATGATTACCGTCAGTATTAACAAAATTAACTGTTTGTAGCGTTGTATCACCACTAGCTAATGGATCTTCACTGGTTGTTCCATTGGTGAAGAATGTCGGCAACGCAGCTGATGTCGTAAGCGGTGTAGTCGTGCCGTATTGTACAATCGCTGGAGCTTGGGCTGTAGATTCATTGCCTGGGAAAAATGTGTCGGAGATCACTAAGTTGGTCAGGTCGCTGTCGCTTTCGTTGCTCAATGTCACACGGTAATGAGCAGGGAAGTCAGTAGTACGTTGAGCGAAATCTACGGCTTGATCTGTGCTGTTGGCATCAAAGAATTGACCATTTATAGTTGATTGAGCTTGTGAACCTGTAGCACGAGTTGTTGTTGAAACAAACTTTTTAATTTGAGGTGCTGTTGCTGTTGGCTCAGGGATTACGTTAGCTAAGAAAGTGAGGTAGCCAGAGTTTTGGAAACAACCAATAATAGTACCCTCAGGAGTGATTGTGATGCCGTTACCATTTTGAGTACTGGTTAATGGCATACCTTTATTCAAGCCTGTACCAGTTGGATTGAAGAAACTATTAGCGCTACCTTCGCTGGTAGTGAGAGCTCTAGGCGCATTGAACTCTAATTCATTGATACTAGGTATACGGGTTGATGTATGTTCAATAAATTGAAGTGAACTAACCTCTGGATCAAGCATGAAGCGGTTCTGAGTATCAGCAAAGTGACCACCATTGGTAAGATGTACTACTACGTCATTGCTAATAGTCTTATCTGCTAAAGCCGTTTGGCTAGCAAATTGGTCATTGGCAAGGTTCATATTGTTATAATATGAAACATTGTCTGCACTGATATAACCAGTCACTTTTGGTGATTGTTGGAAATCAGTAGGAATATTTACATAAACACGAGTGTTGTTTGCTTGTTGACCAAATGCTGTACCAGTAGTTTCTGGTGGTTGACCGTCATTGTGGACATACAAATAGAAACGTACTTTGACGTTGGTATATGGAGTACCAGCAGTGGTGGTACCAGTAAGATTGTTCTTATTCAAGATCAAAGGATCTTGAGCATATTCAAGATCACGTGAGGTTGTACCATTTCCTGGGCCAATATTGTCATTGTCAGGAATAGCATTATCACCAATCTGTACATCAGGACGTGCAGATAAAAATTGTCTCTCGTCACCAATGACATCAGAGCTACGACGTACATCATCAAATGAATTGTCTCTCACCAAGATACGACGTCCTTCTAAGGTACGTAAATTCTCATAGTTATTGAATGTAGCAAATGGGAAAGCATAGTAGCTTACGTTGCCATTGCTAGCCACAACAGGCTGTCTGCCTAGTCGATTGGGCAAAAAAGTTGATGTGTCACCAGCATTGGCCGAGGTAGACAGAAAAGTGGTCGGCATGACGGTTGATACCAAAATACCAACAGCTAAAGCTAACGAGAGAAGTTTGTATGGTGAGGACTTGGACATAAAATAGAATAGTTTCTAGTAATTATTGATTGAAATTGCTTAATTGTCAACTTTGTTTTAGTAAGTATCTGGTGTGTTACCGACTGTAGATGAGCCTTGTGGCACTTGCACTGGTGGAATATTTGGCTGTGCTCCTGCGCCATTTGGCATTGCACCGGCTTCGTTTGGTGTTGGGCCAATAGGTCCATATGTGTCTGGTGTAGGACCAGCATTGGTGTTATTTGGTAAGTTTTCATTTCTCTCGGTGTTTACATTTCCACCTTCCATGTGGTCAGGTTCTTGTCCACCTTCGCGATGGTCAGCTTCAGGTTGTGGCGGAGAAGATTGAACTCCAAATGTGCCGCCGGCAGTAATACTAGTTCCATTATCTAAGGTTCCTTCACCTGTGCGACGCAGCTCAAGATCCATATGCATTGGGCGAGTACCAACAGCAACAACTTCACCATTTTGAGTCAACGTGAGGTTTACTTGTGAGAAAACGAATTCGTTACCACAGTGACCGACATTTGGATGTGTGTCTTTGTTGGCATCAGCTACATAGATACCGCGAGTGACGCGAGCGTGTAGATTGATTGTGTATACACGATCGCCTGGCATGGTTACTGTGAAGCTGCGTACGCCGCGTTCGAGTTGGGTGCGAACGTTGGTAGCGAAGGCTGCTTCATTGGCAGTCAGACGAGTGTATTCAGCACCATGAATCAATGCTTGGTAAGCGGCATTGTGTTCTAATGCACCAGCAACAGCAGCTTGTCTTGCTGCATGAGTGCTACTAGCAGGCATTCTACCTAAAGTATCTGTTTGGATAGTATGACGCATAGTCTCAGCACTACTAAGTACTGCACGTTCAGTTGGTGAAAGCATGTTGAGGTAAAGAGCATTGCTTTGTACCAATGCATCTCTTTGATTGTATGTCTCACGCAAGAACATTCTGGCCATTGCTGTTTCGCTCGCAGTCATAGCTGTACCGTCACGATGGCTGCTTTGGAGATCATAGTGCTCAGCGAGAGTAATGATGGCTGCACCACCAGGAACCTGACGGCGAGTAAATCCACCATGTTCACTACCCACTACGATATAACCTGCTGTACCAGCTGGAGTTCTCTCCAAATGACGAGGTGCCAAAGTTGCTTCAGTGTATTCAGTGAGACCAGCAACTGCTGATTCACCAATACGAGTAGTCATAGTACCTGCAGCTGCGCGCATACGGGTATTTGATTCACGGATACCAGCTAGAGCGGCAGCATCACCCGATGGATGGATAGAAGCAAAGTTGTTGCTACTGAGTCCAACACGTCTTGCTACTGCAGCACGTTGTTGAGCAAGTGAGCGATGTGAAATATCAGTTAAATTGGCTGCATCAGTCAATTCATCAAGTAATCGCTCCATATCGTAGCGAAGAGTAAATTCGTGCCCATGCAAAGGGAAATCTGCTTGGTTGAGTAAATGGTGGATTACTTGGAGACGAGCTGCTTCTAATGTCGCAGGATCAGCGGTCCCAACATCTGAACGGTTGCGGAATGTACTAAGATGATTGGGATGATTGATAATGTAGTTGTATACAGCTGATTCTAGAGCAAGATCCTGAGGTGTGGCATGGGCATCAAGCGCATTGAGGTCGCCCATTTCGGCATCGGTCAAAGCACTGTCTCGGTTGGCTGTAGGTAAGTCACTACTAGCTACTGGAGCAGTTTGAGCTGGTGTAGCAGAAGCTACTGCAGCTTGTTGACGAGTGTCATATTGACCAGTCGTAAAGCGGGTTGGTTGACCAGTCAGGTGTTCGATCGCTACAAAGTCACGAGTGCGTAAGGTAGCTTCTTCAGCCATTGCTTCCATTTCACTTGTAGGCATATCCGCAGGACAGAACATGATGATTTCACGTTCTGTTTGGTTGACAGCGTTGGCCTCTAATCCACGAGCGTGGATGCGCACGATATTGAAATTGTTGTTGGCAGGTAAAGTCAAAGTCGCACTATTACCATCGCTGGCTGCTGCTAGAGTCAAACCAGGGACATTAGCATTTACGATACGATACTCGACATTGTCGATTGGATTTTCGATGCTGATTCTATTTCCTTCGAGGCGTAAGTGTGAACCACTCATAGCGGCAAGTACTGCACGTTCACGAGCTGCTGCATCAGTCACACCACCCAATACTGTTTCACGGATATGACCAGTGCCACTAATCACGTGAGCTTGGCCAGCATGATCAGTACCTACTTGTGGAGCGACTACTTCACGACTCATACGGGTCACTACCGTGGTAGTGCCACTTTCAGATTGATTGAGTGAGGCTTCACGCACAGCTTCTTGGAATGCATTGTGGAAAGCAGTATGAAGCTCACCATTTGGTGCGCGACGGATTTCATAATACATACCAGCGCCAAAGGTGAGGCGAATATATGGACCAAAGGTAGGAACACCATTGATCATACCGATACCGACACCACCACCAGTAATACCATTGCGGACTGAGTGTTCTAAACTAGTATCTTCTAATGCAGCAAATACTAAAGCATAACGGCGCTCTACTTCTGCACGGTTAGCTAAAATAGCTGCACGGTTTTCTTCTGGAGCAATACCATATTGGGCTACTACTCTATTTTGCATTTCCACTGGGGCACCGTCTTCAGGACGGACTGTCGCTCCCACTTCTTGTTGGAGATCACGCATCATACCTTCAAAGGCATGAGTGGCATTGTATTGGAGACCTAGAATCGCTCCATAACTAAAGCCGGCAACAGTAATACTACCGTTGACCATAGCGACAACATCTACACTATTACTGATACGTGCACGGACGCCGGCATACACACCAGCTGCGACTCCAGGAGTAAGATTAGCAGTACCGACACCTGCTACAGCGCCGACCATCAAATCAACACCACGAGTGACACGGAAAGTATAATTAGCATGTGCACCACCACCGACACCGACACCATCTGGAGAACCAGCGACACCGAAGTCTAAACCGACTGTGAAGTTGTGGCGGCCATTGTCAGATGGGAAAGAGAATTCCTTGCTGATACCGACACCAGCACCTTGAAATGTGGTGTTGTGGAAAGCAGCTCCTGCACCGAAGTGGAGAAGTTGTTCACGAATGCGTGCTGCAGAAACAGCCATTTCGGGATTGTTTTGATGAGCAGCATTGATACGATTGGCGATATCTTGGGCAATTGGATCAGCGTTTGTAGTCAACAATTCACGTTCAGCAGCAATGGCCATGATGCGACCAAGTAATGGCAACTCAGAGGTAGGTACAGAACGACCAGCCTGAGTAGCTGCATTGATACGATCACGTAAGTGCGTTTCTAATTGATGAAGTTGTTCAACTGAATAAGCTTGTAAATCAGCTTGTTCTGGAATACTACCTACTACCTCGTGTAATGTTGCTCTTTCAGCAGCAGAGAGTGTAGTGGTGAGTTGGCCATTGGCATGAGGAGCCGCTTCTCTAGCAGCTACTTCACGTAAACCAGCTACTGCACGTACGATTGGTGTGCCGCGCTCGACAGCGAGTGCCATACCATAACGAATGGCCATACGTTGTCTATTATCCAAGGTAGCGTCTAATGTCTCGCCTAAAATGACTGGACTATTGCGACCTTCTGGAATCTCTAAGCGTTGTGAACGAGCACGATTACTATTTAAATACCTTTCACCGGATTGACGGAGAAGCTCTACATCAGCCAAGAAGGCATTGTCATCAAATGTACCTGGTGCTGTGGTGTGATTGCGACGTAAATCATCGAGACGACCGCGGATATCTGATTCAGTCAAAATAGTATTGAGATTGGTACGAACGATCTGATCTGATTCAATATGGCTAGCATCTCTAGGTGTAGTGATAGTTTCATCGCTATCAATATCCGCTAGAGAGTGAATAACTGCAGTAGTGCGTTGGGCACCACCTTGCTCGTATGTGTCTTCAGGATCTGTAATTTCTACTTCGCTATGCGCTACACGACGATCTTCAGTTTGATCTCCAGACTCGCTATTGCTAGCAAATTGAGGATTAAGTTTTAAATGTAATCCAGCGTATTCAGCAATTTCACGAAGTGGATGCAAGAATGTCTGCATCTCAGGTGAAGTAGTATCATCGCCAGAAGGTATACCTAGGCTCTCAGTTAAATCTTTTGTGCTGAGGGTGCCATCTTCTTTCAATGCTGCTACTACTGCGCGTAATACACGTTCTTCACTGATACCTCTTGCCCAGGGGTATTGGTCAAAAGAAACACGACGATTGTTGTGTGCTGTAGCTACGAATGCTCTGATTTGATCCATCAAATAACCTGAACCCAATAAATCTGAGCGAACTGTAGCGATGCGAGTTTCTTGATTGACGTTGTCTAACCAAGCTCCCACTGCATGAGAATCAGCATTGCTGAACTCGTGGTCTAGTTCTGTGCGAGTTACTATGCCTTGAAAATGCACTGCATTTTGAGCTGCTTCTCGTTCGCTGGAATATGCTTCAGTGTGTGCGCGTACGACGCTGCTAATGACAGATGTATCATTGCCAGCACGAATTGCGGTTGCACTTTCTGGAGCAATACGCTCACTCAATATTGCTAGTACTTCACGTAGTGGGCGATTGGCTACAGCTGTATTGAGGTGGGCGACTGTATCAGAGAAACCAGTACCATTGATACCTACTACCCTTATAACCCGTAAAGACCCATCCGCATTGGGATGAGTCATTAGGGTAACGTCGTCATGTGCATTGGGCCCAGTACCTTGGATTAGAATTCCTCCACTGGGATTGACCCGAGCGGAAAGCCGCAGATGGTCATTGACCGCGGCTTCATTATTATATGCTTCTATCACTGCATGCCTAATATTGTATGAGGCTGGATGATTGATTTCACCTGGCTCGACTGGTGGTCGAGTAGCTACTGCTTCAGGATGAGCAGCATCAGCTTGGCGTTCTACTAACGTGTGTTGTTCTCCGGCTTGTGCCGCAGCTGCGGCAGGAGGTGTAGCGCTTGGAGCAGCTACACGTGCGCCTCTTACTTCTGCTCTTGGAGCTGTTCTACCTGCATTGCCACTTGTCCCACCTGAGCTACCTGTACCTGTTGGTCTTTGGGGACCTGAGGTTGGGCCTGCTGTAGGACCAGTTGGTTCATCATCATCACCGGTCAAAGGAACATCACCGTCTAAGCCGTCGAAAGCGTGTGCATCTAAGCCATTGCCTGAACCTGTATCAGTAGTGCGAGTGCCAGCTACTTGAGCGCTTGGCGCTGGAGTAGGAGCTGGTCTTGCTGCTGCTGGAGTTGGTGCAGGTGCAGCTGCTGGATGATTGTCATTGGCACCGAGACTACCTAATACATTGTGGACAGAGGCAACAGGATCAGCGACTGCGGCAGTCACTGGAGCGGCTGCGCTAGCTACGGTTGCTGCTGGGTTGGTAACTGTCTGTCTTGCTGTTTGAGCTACTGTTGCTGCTGGAGCAGCAGGTGCTGCACTAGGAGTCGGTGCTGGATTTACTGTAGGAGCTGCTGCTGGAGCGGCGTTGGCTACAGGTGTTGTAGTACTTGCTGTACTGTTTTCCACTACTTCAGTGCCTTCTTCGTTGTAATATGAACGAATTTGACTAACGATGTTGTTGGAAACTTCGCGAGTAGCATCAGTGACCTGAGGTAAATAAATGATATGTTTACCATCTGCATCAGTAGCAACACGATATGTCAGTGTATGTGCTACATTTTGAGCATCAATGAAGCGTGCTTCTAGTTCACCAGCATTGCTGCCCGGTTCGATTACTAGTGCTCTTCTAGCTGCAGTAAGTTCAGTTTCTAAACGGGCACGATCAGCGGTTTCGCTAGCATCAGTTTCGAACAGATCTTGTCTGGTTGAGTCTATCGCATCATCATGTGATTCTTGAGAGTTTGAATTATCAATTGCGCCAAGTAAGTGATCTACTAATTCTTCACGGTCACCAGTTTCAATATTATTAGAAACTGTATTTGATGGAGCAATAGTAGGTGCCACACTATTTCTAATTGCTGATTCTACTTCACGCATTAGTGGTAGTGACTGTGCCTCAACTCCAGCTGGGACTGTTGTATACACAGCACTATTGTTGTCTCTTTGAGTGATTTGGAATACGGCTGTGCGAGCTGCATTGGTGCTATCACGGTACATTACTTGGATTTCATTTGGCTTGTCTGTTGCTCCAAATGATACGCCTGTTCTCTGCACATTGCGGAGACGTTCGAGTACAGTATGACGAGTAGCATACACCTGGATAATGCGGCTATTTACTGCTGTCAGTGCTGCTTCAGCTACTGCATCATGATCTGGCATGCCGATTACACGAGTATCAGCATTACCTGTTGCTGCATGATATTGGACGTCGATTGTAAATGTACGAGCAGGTGAACCGTAGTGTACTTCTACACGACCAGGTTGATTAGCAACTGGAGCCATAGTGATATTGGCAGTGGTAACAGCAGTACGTAAGTATCCTAGTAAATTGGTAGTAGCTTCATTGCTGAGAGTATCAGCAGTTGCTGCTACTTGATCCGCTGCTACTCGTTCTGCTTCAGGATGTTGGGCACTAGGGGCCTGAGGTTGTTCGTGTCCACCAGTATGTCCATTTGATGAACCACCATGACGACCATGATGTCCATTTCCTGAGCCATGATGACGATTACCATGTGCTGTTGGAGTCGTGCTTGCCTGTCCGGCGGCACTTGGTGCTGGAGTAGCTACGGGAGCTGTCACTCCTGCTGCTGGTGCATGACCGAGTACTTGGGTGAGCTGAGTACGATCAGCGGCGTTGAGATGAGCATTACCTAATAATTGAGCAAGTGGTACACGAGCTACAGCTGTGCTTTCGGCATGACCATGTCCGGCTGGACGATGGAAACGGACGAGCATGTCTGATCCATCTACCTGAGTATCGATTTGATCTCCTGGTAAACTATGACCTTGATGTGCTGCATCACGAGCAGCGGCTACAGCAGCGTTGTTTTGTAATGAGTTTGCAATGTAGTTGCGTTGATGATCAGTAAGGTCTCCATAACGAGCATCTAATACTGCCATCATACGACCTTCACGACCACGACCGCTATTTTCTCTAGTCACAGTACCAGCATCGAGGTAACTACCATCAGCGACAGCAGGAGCTGTAGCTGGGTGTTCGCCTGGAGCACCAGGTACCGGGGCTGGTTGGCCAGGAGTGTCATGACCTCCAGCACCAGGAGTACCTGGTACAGAAGGATGATCACCACCTGTGCTTGGAGCAGCAGGGTGTCCACCGGCAGTGTTTGGTAATGTGCTATTTGGATCAATTGCACCAGGATTTCCTGGAGTGGTAGTAGCAGTAGGTGCTACAGGAGCATGACCAGCAACTTGGGCTACTGGGGCACCTGGGTGACGTACTTGGGCTACATCCACAGCAATTTGATGACCGATTTCACGTAATACTTGCATTGGGCTAGCATCACGAGCAGGCACTGGTTGACCAGTCAATCTGTCGAGACCACGAGCTGCAGTATCAAATCCTATTGAACCGATCAAATGTGCTGGAGCTTTAGCGATGTTGAGCATACCTTCATAGGCAGCAGCCAAACGAGGTGCGTCTAGGTGGATATGAGTCATTGGAACGTTGACACCTGTTGTCATAGCATGTTCGATACCACGAGTAACATGATCTACAATCCAGCCATCGACAGCCATTGCCTGATTCATGTAGACCTCAGTAGCACCGATTTGGAAACCAGTTTCAAGTGGATTTAAAGCCATCTCTTTCAGACCACCTACTACAGCATTGAGACCAGCTTTGAATGCTTCACCAATACCAGCTTCTGCATTCGCACGTTCTTTACGAAGGCGAGTAGTATCAGCAGGATTGAGTGTAGCTTCCAATGCTTGGAAATGAGCATAGAGTTTTTCTACTACTTGAGCACCATTACCACGAGCACTAATTGAACCAAATATATCTTCTTTGGCACCGATTTGATTACGGCTCATGCCGGAAATGAAACGAGAAAGGATGAAAGCGACTGGTTGAGAGACACTAAGATACTCTCTCCATGTAGCAGGATCTTCATGTGGCTCAGTAGTCGGTTGGTTTGGTACTAATGCTTTCAATTCATCTGCCAATTTGGTCAAACCTTGGCCGTCAACTACACTTGAAAGTGCACGTGAGAGCCATGCTTCCATTTGCTTGTCTGCTTTTTCAAGATTGCGAGTTGCTGGAGCATAGAGCTCGACAATTCCTTCAGGTACATTCATACCCATGAAAGTCTTTTTCGCAGCAATAGCGCCATAGAGATTCTTGACTAAAACAGTTTCCTTGTCTGCGTCATTGTGCAATGAGAACAAAGCATCACGGACACCTTCATGTACACGAGCAGCAGCTATTTTGCCAGCGGCTGTTGAAGCAGCAGCTACAGCTAATACTGACAGACTTGGTGCGAATAAAGCAGCTTTTTTAGCTGCAGCTTTACCAACCATGAGTGCAGCACGATCACTGATTGTGCGTCCAAGTTCTGAAAGACCACTTCGATCTAGACCAGTCATGACGCTACCAAGCCATTCACTACGGTTATAGGTATCTACAGAACGATCACGAAGTGAAGAAATGTGTTCAGCCTCTCTGATAAATTTATGTTGTAAAGCCTCAAGGTGATTGAGCACTTCAACTGGCATATCCATCGCTGGAGGAGTGATAGCTGCTAATGAAGCTGACAATGTGCGTACTAAGGTCTCTACCGCCTCGAAACGTTTTTCAGGAGTTTTCTGAGTAGTAATTTCTTTCAAGAAAGCGTCATATGCATTGATATTGCTTGCTACACAGCCTTCAGCTGCAGTAGTGAGAGCGGCTGTATTACTTGATTCAACAGTGGCATGTTGCTCAATCGTATTTCTAGCTGCTAAGCCGTCTTTATATTTAGTGACTTGAGCTGCATCTGACTCACGAGTCCAACGATCCAAAGCGGCAGCTTTGAGACCAGCAGCGAATGGTTTAGCCGTAGCTTCAGCAATACCATATTTGTTTTTAAGCTCTGTTTCTACCATACCTTCAATGCTGTTGATCCATGCATTCACAATTGTTTGAGCATTAGCTACCTTTGCAGCATCAGCTACATCGATATTCTGTTCATACATCTCAATATAGTGAGACAACATTTGATCGATAGAGATGGCAATATCCTTACGGAATTGTGCCTCTTTTGCTGCATCATTGATCTCAGTAAAGACTGCAGTAGCATATGGAGCAGCTGGCAACTCTACTTGTGCCTTGGTCCTTGCTTCAATCGCTGCTAACTCTTGTTCAGCTTGCGCAATATATTTATCAAATTCAGCTTCGATAGTAGTACTACCATTCACAATCACTGGATTTGATTTGAGTACTCTGAGTTGACCAATAAACTTGCTTACTTCATCCTGCGCCATTTCATATTCAGTTCTCACAACTACCGATCCGACTGTTGTTGAAGCACTAGGAGCAGAAGTATATTCAGCTGGAGTGAAGGTTTTTTGGGCAGTTACACGTAATTTTTCTAAAGCCCTTGCAAGACCTGGCAGCACATTATTCATAAGGTCTTTTGCTTCAGCATTGTCAGCTGGTACACGAGTGACGGCACTAGCTAAAGCTGGAGTGAGACGTGCTAGTAATGTAGGGTCATTGCTGAGCAATTTACGTACATCACGAGCTTGTTCTACATTTTTGTTGCGACTAGAACGCAATGCTTCATCACTAAACTCCATTGCGATCTTGGTCATCTCTCTGCGCATCTCTGACTCATGGAAAGCATTTTCATGCTCAGCCATATCTACACGACGAGCAGCATCGAAACGATCAGCGAGCGCATCAGTTTTGATTACCAATTCCTTTACTGCACGACCAATACTTGGGTCAAATAAGAAATCTTGGCGAATATGTTGGTCCTTGTCCCGGATAAATTTACCGTCAGCATCATATTGAGGTTCACGACGGAAGAAGAGGTCACGAGTCAGTGCCATGTTGGCAAAACCAGGGAAACGGAGCTTAAATGGTCCCACCATCAAGCCCTCGTTGCCATTGGTAAAGAATTCAGCAAATCTACCTCTGCCAGTTGCGAAACGTTTAGCTACACCTTTAGTATGAAGTTTGTCGAAATTAGTCAGAAGAGTAAATTCACGTTCTGGACTATGTTCCTCATCCCATTCTTGTTTAGCTTGGGTGCGACGCATTTCATTGCTCTTTTCTTGTAATTGACGGAGTAAGTTCATCTGCGCCTGAGGATCTACTTTGCCTAATGTTTCGTAGACATCGCTAATCTGTTTGTTCTCTGGTTTAGCTAAAAACTCTTTAATATTAAACACTGCTTCAAGATGCTTCTTCTTGCCTTCTTTACCGAAGAAGCCACCCAATACGCCCTTGAGTGCAAGATCTTTGACTGAATTGACACCCAGTCTCAAAAGATATGAACCAAGGACACCGGTCACTCTAGGTAGAGTACCAGCAATACCAAGTACGATATGGGCACCTTCACCGATTGTATAAGCAGCTGCACGCCCTGCAATTCTGCCTAAACGTGACTCACGGCTCTCAGCAAATGACCATAAACCTTCGCGAATCTTTTCGCCAAGTTCATTGATTCTTTTACCTGCCTCAGCCAACAAACTAAAAGATACTGCATCTACACCAGCAGTAATACCACTAGCAACTGTATCTAATTTGCTCCAGAATCCAACGCTATTGGTCCATTTTGATTTCAAACTTTCAAAAATACCTTTTTCAGGTCCTTTGATATAAGCACGTTGTTTTTCAACAGTATTAAACTCACCTGGATTAGCAGCTACATATGCTTCACGTTCTTGACGGGTATTAGCTGTGCGTACTTCTTCGCCAGATGGGCGCAAGAATGGGTCAAGATTAGCGACATTTTCACGAGCAAGATTGAGTGTCTCACGCAAACTAGCACGAGTAGTAGTTCTAACTTTAGACTCAGCTTCTACAATGTCTGGCTTAGTATTGATTGCTTCTTTTGGTTCACTTGGTTTGTGAATATACAAGCTAACATTGAGTGGTTTATCTTTGAGAGCTGATACACCGGTTCCATCGATATTCTTATGAGCAGCTAAAAGTTTAGCCATCACAATACAGAGATTTCCGCCTGCTTCCTGCACTGCTTTGCTGATTACATCAGCTTTGAGATCACCATCTAACACTACTACTACCTGATTTTCTTTGAGATCAAGTGGTGGCAGTGATGTCACATCACCGTTTTTCTTGGTAATTGCTTTTTTATCGCGAGACAATCTTCCTGCTTTTGTGCTTTGAGCGACTGTGCCATCTGGATTCAAGATATAAACCACACATTTTTCGCCTGCTTGGTCGATATGCAAAGTATTTTCTTTGATATCACAAGCAATGAAACTTACTTCTTCTTTTTTATCGAGATTTTTTTGTAACTCCACCCCAGCTTTAGTTGCACGGACTACAGGATCTTTCTCAGCATCTTTGTCTACCAATAATTTTGCTCCATCTACTGCGTTCTTTAGTGATTCAGCTGTCTTGGCTTTGTCACCCCCATTTGAATGTGTCATTACAATGCTATAGCTGCCTTCTCTTCCATCAAGAGCGCCTGCCATAGTATGAGTATTGTCATACAAGCTACTTTGGATAGCTACACCATGAGCCAAGATACCTACTTTAAATATAGCAGGATTGTTGGCCAAGATTTCTGGACCTTTGCCAACCATGTCCAAAGCTACGTGCGTAGTAGTACGCATTGCTTCGAGCTCGGCTTTGGCAGCAGTGAGATCAATGCCAGTAAGCGCTTTGCGAGCGCCACTAGCTAGAGCTTCCCAGTGTGGTTTTTGTAACTTATCAATCTCTTCAGGATGACTAGTTGTTGGAATACTTGATGGTGCTTTGGTAGACATATACAGGGGTAAAGGTAAAGATGGATTTTAAAATAGATGGACTAATTGAATTTTTTGCTCACACTCACAAACAACTGATCGAAGAAAGTAACCAACTCGGCGTTGAGGTTCGGGATTTGTTCTTTTAGGTAATTGGTAATTAAATTTTGAGGTGCTTCAGTCGCCATTAGCAGATAGAGCTTTTGAATCGCTTCAGCAGAAAGGTGTTCTAAAACAAAAACATCTAGTTTCTCACTAGTATTAGCAAGGAGCGCATTATAGTACTCAGCACTGATCTCCATATCGAGACCTTGGGCTGCAAATACACGGCGGACAAAGCTTGCTGCTAGGTCGTCACCGAGAAAACTATAAAGCTTGGGAGTTGTGGACACTGTGGGAGAAGCCATAGAGATTTTTAAGTAATCATGTAATTATAAATCACTTTGATTCTCTTAGCAAGCCACTTAGAGAAAGATAATAAATAAGAGGGAAGAGGTAAGAAGTATTGTGGCTTTAGGGTGACGAAAGAGCCCTTCTAAAATTGCAAGAACTCCACCGGTTCATGAATACCTAGGCGCGTCGAAATGGCCTTGTCCGCATTGGCGGACAAGTTGCCCATACCATTTTTTACCTCTTCCATTTTACCTTTTACTTCCTGATAAACACTTTCTCTGGGATACGTAGGTCTATATATTTGATTTTAACTAAATCTTTTTGAATTTGGCCGTAGATGTCCATCAGTTTGCCGACCTGAGTGTCTACTGTAAGCTCGGTGTCGAACCATAAAGATAAGCCTTTGTCTGTTTCGAAATGGATTTCTTTAGCCATGGGATGCCAAGTGGCTTGCGTAATTGTAAAGCCGATTTTCTCTTCCAATAATGCTTTACCTACTATGAAGTATAAAATCTGATCTGGTGAGAAAAGCTGTTGATTGACATAGAAAGTCTCCAGTGTGGTCGTATCATCTGGTTTTACTAATACCTTGAAAAGGGGACTGTCCAGGGTAGGCACAGTCTTTACTACTACGCCGTCTTCATTGACCAGGCCAAACATATCTTTGCCAGGCAGGGCTAGGACAATTGCTTTCTCGGCTACATTTACTCGTACCGTCTCTGGGTAGATCATGTCTACCTGTACATCTTTGAGCCTAGGAATGGCACTGAAACCAAAATTACGAATGCTGTGTGATGTATAGAGCAAAATATTTTTGCCTACCAATGACTGAAAGGTTTGTTCTACTACGTGCTGATCGAGAGAGGTGATACTACTACTATTGGTGACGATCACTTCTTTGATCTTGAAAAGAGGCGACAAGAAAAGCGTATAGCCTGCAATAGCTAGTGAAATCGATACCAAAACTAAACCAAAAACAAACTGTCGGGATTTGCGTTTGGCTGGATCACTTTTGGCGGCGCTATCAGTGACTTGCTTCAACTGATGCTTACGAAACAGTGAACTACGGGAAATTCTTTTTTGCGATTTTTTACGAGAAAAAAAAGCTTTCATGAATGAAGTGATTGCAAGTAAGACTCTAATATATACCCTGCTGCTGCGCTATCATCGTCGAAATTTTGACGTTGTTTCTTTTTGAGTCCTAGGGTCCAAACCAATTCTTTGGCTTGTTGGGTACTATTGTCCTCAGCAAAAAAGACCACCGGCATATTGCATTTCTTTTCAATTGCTTTGGCTAGTTTCTCACTAGCTAGGCGGACCTCTAGACTACTAGATCTGCCCATCACGATCATGCCTATTTTCTCTACCGCGATGAGTTGATTGAGTTTGTTGAATACCGTCTCAGTGTTGGGCAAGGCTTCACGAGCAAATACAAACGACTGAGTATCATCGCTAATAGCGGTGCCGATTTTGCTAAGTCCGAAATCAAGAGCGAGGAGCTTCATCTAATTGGTTTGTACTACTAAATTGATATTACTCTTGAGGCCAGGGATACTATTGACCCAAAATGGCCAGCTGCTTACTTTTGCTTCGGCTATAGAATCAAGACTATTGAGGTATTTTTCTGTTTCAGCCAAGGTCATACCTGTGATCTGAGACTTGAGTCTGGTGAGGAAGTCAGGCTTAAACATATATTCTAAACGATAGGGCATAGTAACATTGACCTTGATCTTTTGGGCTCGGGCATCTTGCTCTACATACTGTACTTCTAGATTGGAGTTGTCGACAAAGGCGATGCGCATGTCTGGATTGATCATGCTGCTCAGTTTGCGATCCAAGATCTTCATAATATCTTTTTGATCAAAGGCTACTGTGCTTACTTTTACTTTGGCATAGGCTTGGAAACTATCTCGAACATCTTTTGGTTTTACATTCTCTAATATTTGGACCTGGATCACGGTAGTTTTTACTACTTTGTCATTTTCTAATAAAACCAATGATTTGTTCTGGCTAGCGTTTTCTTGGCCGATTCGCTCCCGCAATTTGGTGATCGCGATCTTTTGGATCTCTACTACGATGTCTTTATTGGCACTATCAATATCCTGATCAGCTACGGAACGGATTGCATTGGTCACGCCACCAGTAAAAGGTTGGTCATTGGTACCGTAGATGAGATTTTTATAGGTACCTTGTAGTGCTGGTAAGGTAAAGCGAAGATTAGCTGCTAAATTACCATTACTGCCGGTTACTTGGCCTTTGTCATCGACAGGGTCAGCTATTACCTGAGCATTGATAGTTCCTTTGGCTGGTACACTGACAGCAGCTTGGGTACGGAAAACATAACCATCTGGCGAACGGAAACGAGTACGAGCGATCAGAAGTTGTACTTGTTCACCATCATTGTGAATAGTCATGGTTCCCTGGGCATTGGTGCCACTCGAGGTGATACCGGTGGTGCTGTAAGTTTTGGTGAGTTCCACTTCAGTGTCTACTGGCACGCTGCCGATCATATCACCGTTACTAAGTGCAATCTCGGCGCTATTTCTGGTGCTGTCGGCAATCGTAACTCTTTCCAATGGTTTCTCTACTTTAGTTTCTGGCGTGATGCGAATGGTCACCGTTGGTAGTACAAAATAGGCAATCAAGATAAATACAAAAGCTGATACGCCAAAAAATAGGCCGATGACGCGCTTGCCTGGGGCAGGCATCATAAAGGTCGTGCTATCAATCTTTTCGGTCATATTCATAGTCGACTTTTTGTGTTTTGGCTTTTTCTTCTCGTTTGGAGTTTCATTTTCTTTGCGAATCTCAGTGGGAAAACCAGTATTGGCCGCTAATGTCAGACCTGCTTCATTGC
Source organism: uncultured Candidatus Peribacteria bacterium (assembly GCA_964514565.1). Lineage (GTDB taxonomy): Bacteria > Patescibacteriota > Gracilibacteria > RBG-16-42-10 > RBG-16-42-10 > JAGNZB01. The sequence goes on from CAZERA010000001.1 coordinate 454,557, forward strand.
TGGAAGCAATCGTTAGTACCTTTTCTAAGACTATTGCTTCTTTGTAAAGTAGTTTCAAATGTATCTGACTTTGAAATAGTTTTGCTTGGGCAGGGATAATAAGTAAAAGCTCTTTCTCTTCGTGTTTCTTGATTCGTTCGAGAATGCTCGTGACTTCTTCGTCTGAAGCGATAAAAAGTTGTTGGGAGTTGTCCATAGAAACCAAAGGTTAATTGCGCATAATTTTGAGGGTCTTGCGGAGTAAACGGTCGATCAGCTTTTCTTCGCCTGCCAAATCCAAAGCCAGGTGAGCGAGGGCCAGTACCGTCACATCTTGAGGATCAGATAATTCACCAGTGTCGTCTGTGAAGGCGTCAATGTCGCTACAGCGTACTTTCATAATAGAGGGTTTGTCTAAGAAGTGAAGATCTTTAAACCATGATTCTTCTTCAAGCACTAGACTAATCTGTGGTAGCAGGCTACCTCCTCCACAGAGATAAATATTGGCTGGGAGGGGAGTGTCTTGATTAAATTCTTCTAAAGTCAGTACTATGCCACTTCGCCATACTTTGGCATCTTGGAGCAACATTTGCTTGAGCTTGGTCAGCTCACTTCTTTCTAAAGGCTTTTCTTCCAAACTAAGCTTGATTCGTTCAGCTTCATAATAAGAGCAGTTTTGCAGTTGTTCGATCCGTTTGGTGACACCTTGCCCTCCTAGTGCGAACATCTTGGTCCCTTCTAATACACCATTGCGGACCACAGCAATATCAGTAGTACCGCCACCAATATCAATAATAATGCCACTCCAGGTGTTGTTATTGGTGTCATTGAGCGCTTTGGCGATGCTATATGGTTCAGCTGTAATTGCTAACAAGTCAAAGGCGAGAGCATCAGCAATGGTTCTCAAGCTACTAAAGTGAATCAGAGGAGCAAAAGCATTGAAGACACTGAGAGTAATATATTTGCCTTGGAATCCAAGTGGGTTGGCTACTGGAAAGCTATCGATGCTGACTTCTGTAATGGCAGCATTGATCAGCTTCACATCAATTTCCGGATAGCCTGTCTCAATCGAGAGTTGCTTGCGTACACGATCAAATGCCTTCCATTGTACTCGATGTACGATTTCTTTGAGTTCGGTCAGGCTTATAGGACTATGTGGATTGGGTCTTTCGTATTGAATAGTAGTACTAGCTCCTTTGACTAGTTCACCCCCGATACCCACAATCATTTGTTCGGGCTCGACATTGGCCATGATCATTGCTTCGTTGATCCCTTCATTACACTTCTCAGCTACGCGACTAATATTAATCACCGCACCACCATTCATGTCACCGTATTCTTGTTTGATATGAGAAATTCCGACGATATGGACTTTGTGATCACGGTCATAGTGGGTACGAAAAATCACTGTCTTGATACATTCAGTACCAATATCTAGTGCGATAGCATATTCACCCCGCGCTTTTCTCTCCTCAAAAGCAACTGGTTGGCGTTTGGTATTTGCCCAAAATTTACGAAGTTTTTCAATCAAAACCATACATGCATATTAGGTGGGCATATCCTGAGGGATAGTATAGTACTTCAATAGATAATCACAGATTTTACTGAAGAGCGGACCAGCAGTTCCTTCGCCCCATTCGGAAGAAAGTGGTCTATTCATTTTTACGATGATGGCAAAGTCAGGGTGTAGGGCTGGAAAACCGACGATAGAACCAATTGTACTACCAGGTCCTTTTTCATAACCCATACCATTTGGTAAAGCAATTTGGGCAGTACCAGTTTTAGCTGCAATCACGTAGCCAGGAATTTTAACTGTGTTGGCATATGACTTTTGGGCCGTAGACACCATCATCGCCCGTACTTTTGCAGCTGTTTCTGGTTTGATCACGCGTCTAATTTCTTGCGGTAAAATCTCAGTAGTACGACCAGTGATTTTGTCAGTATAACTATCTATTAGGTGAGTTTTCATCAAAATGCCATCATTGGCGACTGTACCAATAGCAGTAATTACTTGCAGAGGTGTAGCACCTAAGCCTTGTCCAAAGGCCGCTGTGGCTAAATCGATATCTGCCCATTTTTCAGGAGCAGAAACCCAACCAGTTGATTGATTGTCTACCTCAATTGGATTTGGTGTACCAAAACCAAAGTTTCTAATGTACTGATAGAACAAGGTACGACCAAGCTTTTGAGCAACGGTTAAGGTCGTTAGATTACTTGATACCTCAAGGGCACGAGTCATAGTGATACAACCATAAGCCTTGAGACTAGAATTGCGGATTGGATAATTATCAAGATAAATCGTATTTTCAGTCTCACAGTTGATGGAGTCAGGTGTGATTTCGCCACTATCGATACCCGCAGACATGGTAATTACTTTGAATACTGAGCCTGGCTCATACATGTCAGAAACAGCACGGTTGAGAAAAGCTTGTGGACCAATTTTGTTTTTGTATTCACCAGCATGTATACCTTCCTGCCATTTCTCATAGCTTTCCCAGTAGGTATTGGGATCAAAGGTGGGATAGTTGGCCATTGCGATCACCGCACCTGTTTTAGGATTGATCACTACTACTTGGCCACTTTCTGCTTGGGCTGCTTTTACTTGTTTTGCTAATTCATCTTCCACGAACTTCTGCACAACGCGATCGATGGTCAAAGTAATGTCAGTACCATCTTGGGCTGGTGTGACAATCTTGTCTCCTACTACGATTTGGTTTCCCTGAGGATCACGATCGATGAGCAGTTTGCCATTGATACCAGCTAGCTTGATATTATTGTTCATATCCTCAAATTGACTTTCCAATCCATACTGACCCTTTTTATCATTGCCAATAAACCCGACAATTTGAGCAGCTAAACTACCCTCTGGATAATAACGCCATTGCTCAGGGATGATACCGACGCCAGGTAGGCGTTTGCCGTTTTTTAGCCGTAAGTTTTTAATTTTATCTGATGTCTCTGGTTCTAGCTTGTGCTTGAGTGGGACATAACGAATTGGGGTCCTTGTCAGCATCTTGATCAAGGTAGGACGAGGCAGGTCAAAGAAACTACTGATTTCACCGGCAATCTGGGCAGGATTATCAATAATAGTAGGATCACAGTAAATCTCATCTTCACTAGTATATATACCACGAATATTGAGAGCATCTATTTTTTGACGAAGGTCAGGCGTCTTTTCTTTGAAGTCTTTGATCAATGTGCGATGCGTGACCTCTTTCTTTTGCAATTTTTTGAGAATGCTATCTTTGTACGCACCTAGCAGAGTTTCATATGTTTCTTTTACTTCTACCTGTGGCTTGAGGATTGGAATGCTATTGGCTACTTCCTCGACTGGAACACCTGTTTCATCCAATGCAGCATCGGTAGTTTGAGTCTCTTGCAGCAAAGCCTTCTCACTCTCTTGATCAGTCGGCATCTCAAATAACAAGGGGGCTAGTAAATCTACAATCTCAGTATCGTTTTCATTGGTAATCAAAGAGGGATCGATGAATACTAGGTCCAATGCGCTGTCAGTAGCTAGTAGGGCGGGATCACCAGACTTGTCAGTCAAATAGATATTGCCTCGTTTGGATTGTAGTTCGATTACTCCTTTGTGCTGTTGTTCGGCGAGTGCTTGATAGTATGAACCGTCTACCAATTGCAAAAAGCCTAGTCTGATTACTAGCGTACTCATAATCAGGACCAGGAATAAGCGCAAGGCTTGAAAACGATTCATATGTTTTTATTTTAGCGCTAGATCGCGATTGCTCGTAACGATAATAGGGTGGTCAACAATAGCCATCCGGCTTACAGTCTCACTTTGTTCAAGATTAGCAAGTGAGCGTCTCTTGGCGATTTCCATTGTCAGTGACTTGTTGGTATTGAGGAGTTCACCACGTTCTTGTTCAATTTTTTTGATTTGATAGCCTGCTGCTTGGATTTTGCTGGTATGACGAAGAGAGGCAAAGCTCAAAATACTGATGAGACCAATCAAGGTGAAACTCAAAGTAACGACACCCACTTTTACTTCTGATGACACTGTATGTCTACGTCTGGGGAGAGCTGAAGATGTGAACGATGCTTGGCGGGGGAGGACGTGGACGGTCATTTGGTAGAGGGGGGAGCGTTAGGAGATAATGAGTGAGACAAACTAATCGTTTTTTTGATATTCCTTTTTGGAATGAGGGGTATTTTCGATAATACGGAGGAAACTACTGCGAGCCCTGGGGTTTTCACGTTTTTCTGTCCATTGTGGTTTGACCACTTTTTTATTGACTAGGGTCATGGTGCCTGACTGATGCCATGCTTTGAATGTGTTCTTGACTAGTCTGTCTTCCAAAGAGTGAAAGGTGATCACTGCGAGGCGACCGGCTGGATTCAGCAACGCTGGAATTTGATCAAGCATAGTTTGCAACGTGCCGAGTTCGTCGTTGACGTACATCCGCAATGCTTGGAATACCTGAGTGGCAGCATGAATCTTTTTATTTTTGCGTCTTTTGGCATGAGTCACTATCTCTGCGAGGTCAGTACCAGTAGTGATTGCTTTGGTTGCTCTGCGAGTAACAATTGCTTGGGCAATACCGCGAGATTCTGGCTCTTCACCGAGTCTGAAGAATATATCAGCCAACTCTTCTTCACTCAGGGTAGCTATAATGGTAGCTGCTGAAGGATCGGAAGAGTTGGGGTCAAGACGCATATCGAGAGCTGTGTCACTCTGGAAAGAAAATCCACGGTTGTGGTCCAGGAGTTGCACAGTGGACAAGCCTAAGTCGGCATAAATACGATCTACTTTTTTGATCTTGTTAGCACTCAGTAATGTACTGATCATAGCGAAATTGCCTTGAATCAGTGTGACTGGCACAGTGGAAGTTTTGAACTGTTCCTGTGCATAAGCTATCTGCATGGGGTCGGCATCGATACCAATCAAATGACCTTTTTCAGAAAGTTGATTGAGTACTAATTGTGCGTGACCACTGCGACCTAAAGTGAGATCGACGACAGTGTGATGGGGCTCGAGTTGTAAAAGAGCAAGGAGTTCTGCGGCTAAAACTGGGATGTGATGATCTTTGATGTTCATGTGTAAATCTCCAGTTTGTTGTGTAAAACTCTCTCTTCACTGTTTCCACTGTAGAAAATACTGCATCCAAAAGCAATCCAGCGTTTTACACTTTTTATTGACACAGTGTAAAAGAAAAACCTAGTGATGGATTTTTAAAAAATAATCCTTTCTATGAGCCAAAATAATTATTGTGCATAACTTTATTTTGTTCAAAAGACCAAGGCCTATCTATATAAGCCTAGCTTGTATGGTGAGTGGATTTAAAAAGGTTTTATGCTCCAGTAACAACACTAAAACCACTATCAGAACAACTAAAACAACCTCACAATCAACCAACCACAACTGTTAATTGTAGATTGTCACTTGTTAATTAACTCTATCACCTAACTTACACTTGTTTGCTTGGGCATAGATCAACCAATACACATTCGGCACATTTAGGCTTGATCGCCTTACACGTTTCGCGACCATGAAAAATAAAATAATGGTGAGCATTGGTCCAAATATGCTCAGGTAACAACTTCATGATGTCTTGTTCCACTTGCTCCGGATTCTTACCTTTGGTGAGCCCTAATCGGTGAGTTACTCTGAATACATGCGTATCGACAGCGAAGGCGGGAATACCGAAGGCATTGGATAGCACAACATTGGCTGTTTTTCTGCCAACACCAGGTAATGCTTCCAAATCTTCACGATTATTTGGTACCTGGCTAGCGTGTTTATCTATCAAGATCTGACAAAGAGCAAAGATGTTTTTCGATTTGGTTTGATAGAGTCCTACGGTTTGAATCAATTTCTGAAAAGCGGGCAAACCTAAACTGACTAGTTTTTCTGGTGTGTCGTTGGCTGGGAAAAATTGTGCTGTTACTATATTTACTCTTTTGTCTGTGGACTGGGCAGACATCACAGTGGCAATCAATAACTCAAATGGATTATTGTGATTGAGTGCTGTCTTGGGATCCGGATATTTTTGGGCCAAGCGATCTACTATTTCTGCGGCGCGTTGTTTTAATGCTGTGGTTTTCATATTTGGGCTGCCTTAATTGCTTGAAGGCACACTTGAAATGTCTCTTCGATACTGAGCTGATCAGTGTCTACTACTAGATTATTCCAACTATTTTGTTGGTCAATAGAGATTTGGTAAAGCTTATAGTATCTTGCCCAATCCTGCTGGTCTCTGTACCTGACATCAGCAAGGGATTGCTCATAGTCAGTTTTTTCGCGTTCACTAATCCGTCGGGCCTGAACCTCTGGCGAAGCTGTCAGTAAAATTCTAAAACTAGGAATTGCTGATTGCCAGGCTTGATAACTAGCCAGCCGCCCTTCCACGACCATAGCACTATGTGCATGCATCAATTTGAGTAGCTCAGTCTGAATATACTGATCAATAGTTAGATCCTGCTCAGCAGCAGCGATGACCTCTAGCAAAGAGATCCCTTTGCTTTCAGCTAGTTTACGAAAAAGCGCCCCCGCATGATAATACGGTAGTGCTAAGGTCGTGCTTAATTTTTTGGCTAAAGTAGTAGTGCCGGTACCAGCATCACCACTGATGGTGATAATCATAATCAGCAAAAGAAAAAGAGGGGATTTTGTACTTTTTGTTGGTAAGTGTGCCTAGCAGTGCTCTGAAATCATAAGGCAGAGGAGCAACAATCTCGATCGGTTTCTTGGTCACAGGATGAATAAAGCTGACTTGGTAGGCATGGAGCATTTGGCGCTCAGCTTTGAGCAGCTTGGAGATGGCAAAACTTTGGTCATTGCTATAAGTATCGTCACCGATCACAGGATGCCCAATGCTGTGCATGTGGACACGAATTTGATGGGTGCGACCGGTATGTAGTCGGACTGCTAGTAAACTACTTTTATCAAAAAAATCGATTACTTGATAAGCGGTAAGTGCTTGGCGAGATGTATGGCTAGCTGATACAGCAAACTTTTGACGATCATGCGTAGCACGATCGATCGGAGCGTCGATATAGCCTTTGATGTCTTTTGGTACACCACTAATAAGTGCTAGATAAATCTTTTCTAACTTTCTTTTTTCAAATAAGTCAGTAAACAAGGCATAGCTACTTTCTGACTTGCTAACCAATAGCACTCCAGAAGTATCTTTATCTAAGCGATGGAGAAGGCGGAGTTGATCAAGCTTGTTTTTCTCTTGATAGTCAGCAAGTGCATGGACCAGAGTGCCACTATGATGACCTACACCCGGATGCACTACTATGCCTGGTTTTTTGTTGATCGCGATCAAATGGTCGTCCTCGTACAAAATATCAAAAGGAATATGTTCTGGGATAATCCGGTTGCGGTCTTCAGGCAGATTGGTGACAGCTAAGACGAGGTTATTACTTTTGAGGATATGACCTGGCTTGGTCAAAACACGATCATCACAAAGTACGGCTCGCTCAGCAATTAATTTGCGGACTTGGCTGCGGCTGAGCTGGGTCAGGGTAGCTAAAACTACATCTACGCGTTGGCCATAATGCGTACTGTCGATTGTAAACTGGATTGGTGTCATTGCCATTCTTTAGTAGTGAGAGCGATACGGGCAGCTGCTTGTTCTGCTTGTTGTTTACTTGATCCTTGGCCGGTCGCTAGGAGTTCATCATTGATGTATGCGCCCATAATAAACAGTCGGTCGTGAGCTGGGCCACTTTCTTGAATTACTTTGTAGGTAGGTGTGATGCCAACACTAGCTTGTGCTTTTTCTTGCAGCGATGATTTTGCATCGATATGAAGATTCTCTTTCAAAATTGTGTCTAGCGTCGGTAGTAAAAACTGTAGGATCATTTTTTCACCAGCTTCATAACCTTGATCGACATAAATCGCTCCGATCAACGCTTCAAATGTATTAGCCAACAAATAGTTTTTTTCACGACCACCAGATTTTTCTTCGCCTTTACTCAAGAAAATAAATTGACCGAGATTGAGGGTCTTGGCTACACCAGCTAAATTATCTTTCTTTACTAAAGCGGAGCGAAGCAGAGTAAGCTCACCCTCAGGTAAAGGAAAATTGTGATACAAATACTGGGTAACTGCTAATTCTAAAACAGCATCACCTAAAAATTCTAAGCGTTCATTGTGAGTGGCAGCCTCGTCATGCTCGTTGACATAGGACCGGTGGACCAGTGCTTCGTTGAGCGTGGCTAGGTTCTTGAAAGTGATACCTAGCAATGTTTGTAATTCAGACAACGCTAGGGCTGACATTGAGCTCGTTCTTAAATATAGATGACAAGACACCATTGATAAATTTACCACTATTGTCTGTACCAAACTCTTTGGCTAATTCCACTGCTTCATTGATTACAACAAGTGGTGGTACATCTTCTTTACAATAAAACAATTCAAAGACCGCTATTTTGAGAATAGATTGGTCAACATATGCCAATTCATGAAAAGGCCAAGTAGGAGCATACTTAGCGACTAGCTCGGCAGTATAGGGTTTGTGTGCTAGTGCCCCATCAAATAATCTCTTGGCAAAAGTCTGGCCCGCTTCATCGAGGGTGCCTTTCTTGCCAAGAGTATCATTGAGGTTTCGTTGTAAAATATCTTCAGGCAAAAGTAGAGGGCGAAAACAGCTCTCAAACAAGCTCTGCATGACCAGAATTCGCAATAGGTGACGATTGGCGCTCATGCCTGTAAAAAATTAAGCTTCGCTATCTGTACTTTCTTCTTTAGCTTTTTTAGGAGTCTTTGGCGCAGCAGCTTTCTTACTTGGTTTAGCTGCTGTTTTGCTAGCTTTAACTTCAGTAGATACTGCAGTCTTCACATTTTTGCGTTTGCGATTATCTTCACCATCATCGAGGTAGATGTGAGCAGGTTTGAGCTCATTACCACGACCATAAGGTACCAAGACAAGAGCATCAGATAATCTCCTTTGTTCTTTCATTACCCATGTACGGTAGCGGCGGTTTGTGCGTGTTTTTGACGTTTTTTTCTTTGGTACTGCCATAGAATAAAAAGAATAAGGTTATAACTATTTAGGTGGGAATATAGATTTCAACTGGCTAAAGGGATTGTCTGTCTCGCGTTGTTTTTCACAGTCACAAGATTTTTTGTTCAGGTTGCAACCACAGCTGGGACAGAGTCCTAGACAATCTTCTTTGCAGAGTGGATTGCTAGCAGCGCTCAGGTGGAATTCTTGTTCTACTAACGGCGTAATATCTAGTACTGCACCATCTTTCTCCTGTTGCAAAAGACTAAAGTCATTTTCTGCGGGAGTATGCAAAGAAAAGCTTTCCAAAGCCGCGTCAATACTAGTGATTTGCTTACACTCTGTCAAACAACGCACGCAAGCATGGGTATAGGTGAAAAGGTCACTGTCAAAGCTAATCAACAAAGTCTCATCCAAGTAGGTAATGGTGCCATTGAGACTGGTTTCTCCGTCGAATGTTACTTGAGGAATAGTGAAGTCATTTAAATCAAAATCGAATTCGTGCATTGATCCTATTTCACTATCGAGTAACTTCTGGATGGGGATGATAAATTTATTGTTCATGGGAGTCGGTTTCAATGATTTGAGCATATTGTTGGGCTAGCAGGAGTGCTTCCGCTTTAGTTTCCAGTTTGTGATCGAGTTGAGCTTCGTACACATGAGCCAGTATTTTACCTAGCTTTGGTCCCGGTTTCAAATGAAGTTCTCGAATGAGATCGTTGCCCGTGAGCAGATGCTCAGGTTGATCAGGGTATTTGGTTTCAATATCTTTTACTACAGCTTCAATTTCGTGATAGAGGCTCAGGTCTAATGGTCTTGAGCCACTGGCATCTGCTTTGAAGAGGGCGAGCAGGTTAGCAAAGCGGGAGTCATGAATCCATTTGCGTTTGCGATTGTCGGGCATATCCCGCAAAGCCACCCACATCATGTGATGTATTACTAGATAGCAGATTTCTTCAGTGAAGTTTTTGGGGAAACGTAAGCGAGTGAGTGCCGCTTTAGCAAAGACAGCAGAGTGTTCGGCATGGCTATCAAAGCGAATTCTTTCAGCAATATGAAATGTATTAACTTTGCCACTATCGTGTAAGAGGGTCGCCCATACTAGGGTGAGATTGTCAGTTGGTCCGATACTTTCTAGAGCGGTCAAAGTGTGTTCGAATACATCTCCTTCAGTATGATACTCAAAGGGTTGGGTAATCCCTCGCATTGCTTCTATCTCTGGCAACAGTAATGCTAAAAGCCCAAACTCATGCAAATCTCGGATTGCTTCACTACGATTGGTATCCAGCAGCAGCATATTGAGCTCATCGCGAATTCGTTCTACGCTTATTCGTTCAATGGAAGGGGCTAGCTTGTGAAGTGCAGTATACGTATCTGGATGATAGCGAAAGCCTAAACGGTTTTTGAATCGAATTGCGCGTAAGATTCGAAGAGCATCTTCTTCAATCCTAGCGACAGGGTCGCCAATAAAGCGAATCAGTTTTTCTTTGATATCGATCTGGCCATTTACGTAGTCCAGCACTTGTTCTTTGAATGGATCATAAAATAAACCATTGATAGTAAAATCTCTTCTTTTGGCGTCCTCTTCAGCTGAGGTGAATGTGACATAGTCTGGTCTGCGGCCATCGGTGTAACCACTATCAGATCTAAATGTAGCAATCTCAAAATGATGCTTGTTGTGATTTACTAACATCACCCCAAAGTGCTTGCCGATCGCTACTGTTTGAGGAAAGAGTTCTTCAATCTGCTCAGGCACAGCGTTGGTGACAATGTCATAATCCTTGGCTGGCCTTTTGAGCAACATATCCCGTACACAGCCACCGGCTAGATAAGCTTCAAAGCCCGCTTTATGTAAAACTTCTAAGATTTGGAGAGCAGTGCTATACATAATCAATGGCGCTTAAAATGATGGTTGATCTCAGTGAACTTCATAGACAAACGGAATGGTCGCCCATGCGGACAAGTGTAAATACCGGGTAGGTAAGCTACATCATCAATTAGTCTCTGTAGTTCACTCATAGTGAGACTATCATTGAATTTTACCGCTGCTTTGCAGGCCATAGTATGCAGCATGTCATCCTCTAGATGGTGAATATCTTGCTTGGTAGTTTGATCAGGATTTTCGCTGAGGCTATTTTGTAATATTTGCGCCCAATCCATTTTTTCACCATGCACAATTGCGGGTACTGAGGTTATCGCCCAGGTAGTAGGGCTGACTTGTTCAAGTACAATGCCCAGCTCTTGGTAAAGGGCTAGTCGCTCACTAATCATCACACTTTGATCAGCTGATATAGTGAAATTAATGCTGACTAACAGCGGTTGGGTAGCATGGGTGAGGCGAGCTTGTTTGAATTGTTCATAGAGAAGCCGTTCGTGAGCAGCATGTTGATCAAATACCAATAAAGTTTCTTGGTCGACGGCGAGAATATAAGAATTACTAATCTGGCTCAGTACGCGAATTGGTTTAGTTTCATTGCTGGCAAACAAAGCTTTAGGCAGGTCTAGATCTAGTCTTGGCGCTTGGTTCGGAGCAGTGGTCAGGTCAAACTGCTGGGTTAAATAATTGTTGATTGGTTGGTGAACGCTGTATTGCTGAGGATAGGATGGAAAGGAATGCTGACTAGTGGTTTGCGATTGATAATTGGGACTGACGGCAAACTGTTGAGAACTTAAGAACTCACGAATCTGTCTATATAAGAAACTATAGATTTGATCGGGAGTACTAAAACGTACTTCACTTTTACGTGGGTGGACATTGACGTCGACACTATCAGGCGCGATCTGAAGGTGAATGAAGAAGATAGGATATTCGTTGCCTAGTAAGAACCCCTGGTAGGCATCACTGACAATTTTGTTGAGCCGGAAGTCTTGGATCACTCGACCATTGATACTGAGCATTTGTTGGCTGCGATTGGTGCGTTTGATCACTGGGGAAGAAATGACAAAATCAGCACTAATACCGTCTTCGTCAGCTTTGAAATAGTGCATCTTGCCAGCAAGTTCTTTGCTCATCAATTGGTAAAACTTTTCTAGTAGAGATGTCTCAGCAGGTGTATTGATGAGCTCTTTATTTTCATGATAGAGCTCAAAGTGAATGTGAGGAAAGGTGAGAGCTACTTCCTGAATCAGTCGAGTAATGGCACTTAATTCCTGGCGATCACTTTTAAGGAATTTACGGCGGGCAGGGACTTTAGCAAAAAGATGTTCGACTCGAATGGTAGTGCCGGGCTGGCGGCTAATAGTAGTTTCTTCGATTACTTCTCCATGATTGAGGACCAAAGTCTTTCCTTCAGGAGCACCAGACTGCGTACTGGTCTCGACAGTAACCATGCTGACAGAAGCAATACTGGCCAATGCTTCACCGCGAAAGCCTAAGCTTAGTAAACTGTCCAAGTCACTAAGCTCGGTGATTTTGCTAGTAGCATGACGCAAAAAAGCTTTTTTGATTTCGTCCTGAGCAATACCGGAACCATTGTCAGTAATTTCAATTAACGACTTTCCACCACTACGTAATTGGATCACAATATGATCTGCTCCAGCATCGATGCTATTTTCCAGTAGCTCTTTTACAATCGAAGCCGGGCGCTCGACTACCTCACCAGCAGCGATTTGATTGATGACCGTTTCTGGTAGGACTTTAATTGTTGCCATGTTGTGGCGAGGTAAGAAGTAAAAGGGAAGAGGGAAGAAATGAAAATAGGTCAGAGGTCAGAGCGGCGAGGGCAGGGGTTTATTTTGAATTTTTTATTGCTTCTTGTAGTTTTTTTAGGGTCATGAGGGCGTCAAAGGGAGTTAGTCTGTCGCAATCTAGGTTACCTAGATCTTTGATGTAGGCGGGGATTTGTGGCTCGGAGGTTGGTTGGGAAAAGAGGTTGGGTTCGGTTGGTTGATGGTTGTTGGCTTCGGCGTCTTTTTGTTCTAATTGTTTGAGGATAGTTTTGGCTCCTTCGATCAGGGTGTTTGGTAGGCCTGCTCTTCTGGCTACTTCTAGACCATAACTTTTGCCAATGCCCCCGGGGATGATTTTGTACAAGAATGTCACAGTGTCGCCATGTTGAGCAATCGCTACACTGGCGTTCTGAGCTTTGGCTAGATGCTCTACTACACTGATTAGTTCATGGTAATGGGTAGCAAAAAGAGTTTTGGCTTGGGTGATGTGGACTAAATGTTCACATAAAGCCCAGGCGATACTGAGTCCGTCATAGGTGGAGGTACCGCGACCGATTTCATCTAGAATGATCAAGCTTTTACTAGTAGCTGTCTTGAGGATATTGGCAGTCTCGCTCATTTCTACCATAAAAGTAGACATACCACGTAATAAATAATCTTGGGCACCAATACGGGTAAAGATGCGGTCGACAATTGGTAGTCTGGCTTTAGTAGCTGGCACAAAACTACCGATCAAAAAGAGAATCTCGATCAAAGCTACCTGACGCAAGTAAGTACTTTTACCACCCATATTGGGACCGGTGATCAGCAATAGTTGCTGTTTTTCATGGTCCAAGTAAGTATCATTGGGGATAAAAGACTTGGCCAGTTTTTTGGCAATAATAGGATGTCTACCGCCCTCAATCATTAAGCTTTCATCAGTGCTGATTTGCGGACGAACAAAGTGATAAAGTACGGCTATCTCAGCTAGACCAATCCAGACATCTAGCTCAGCTAAGTGTTGCGCTAGTTTTTGTAAAGCATCCTTTTGTTCGACTAACTTCTGACAGATTTGTTCAAATAAAGCACACTGACGAGCTTGTGACTTTTGTTCAGCACTCAAATAAACCGCTTCAAATTCGTGCAGCGCAGCAGAAGAGAAGCGTTCAGCATTAACTAAAGTTTGTTTGCGCACCAAGTGGGCAATCTTTTCTACTGGAATCGTGCGCAAATTTGCTTTAGAGATTTCAATAAAGAAGCCGGTAATATTATTGAAGCGAACTTTGAGACCATCAATACTAGTCTTTTCTTTCTCCTTGCTTTCGTATGTACTTAGCCATGTAGCACTTTCAGATACTGTACTGCGAATAGTATCTAGTTCGTTATCAAAACCAGGCTGAATCCATTGTCCTTCACCTGCAGTCAGTGGCAAGGTGTCGGCCATATTGAGGGCAAGCTGGAGGAGCTCAGCGATTGTTTGTGGCGCTTGGAAATGTTGTGCTAAAGATTGGATAGCCGGAGCTTGATGGTTTTGTAGTAGCACCTGTAATTCAGGCAACAATGTTAAGGTTTGATGCAGGTTTCCTAGGTCACGAGGCGTACCACTACGCAATACAATTTTGGCAATAATCTTTTCGATATCACTACTTTTCTTGAGCTGGGTTTGTAATTGACTGCGAAGTTGGCCGCTTTGGCTAAAGCTTTCTACTAAGTCTAAGCGTTGTTCAATATGGGGTTTGCTGGTGAGTGGGTGAAGCAACATCGCATGTAAGAACCGATACCCTGCAGCTGTCACTGTGGCATTGATGCTGTCGAGTAGTGAACCATACACTTTGCCGTCATGGGCATTGCGTACTAGCTCTAGATTTCGCACTGTCATTTCATCCAACAGTACAGTAGGAATAGTACTTTGTTGGTCTTGGAATAAATGTTTTGCTTCACTTTGCTGGGTATGGGCAATGTAGTGAGCAATCATCATCTCTGGTGCCTGACCTTGAGGAACTACAGTCAAGATTGTGGGCAGGTTGCTTTGTTCTAATAGTGGCTCCAAGGAGTTTTTACCGGACTCGGTCACCAATACTTCTTGCGGAAAACGAATGCGGATTTGATCGATGATATCAGGTAGAGTTTGGCCATGACCAGGACTGATCTCACCAGTACTGACATTACAAAACATAATGCTCCAGAAACCTTGTTGTTGATTGATTGCTGCCAGTAAACGAATCTGCTGGTCGTCAGCATCACTCAAGAGCGTGCCTGGTGTCACTATTCTAGTGACGGCTCGTTCTACAATACCTGGCAAGCTGGGATCACTAGTCTGATCACAAATTGCTACTTTGTGGCCAGCTTTAATTAGTTTTCTAATGTATTGTTCAGCACTAAAATGTGGAAATCCACACATTGCGATTTCATTTTCGCTGCCCTTGTGTCTAGCGGTGAGGGCGATGTGCAGGATGCTACTAGCAATCTCCGCATCACTACCAAACATTTCGTAGAAATCTCCTAGCCGAAAAAGCAAGATACAATCAGGCTGTGCAGCCTTGATTGTATAGTACTGGCGCAGCATCGGAGTGAGTTTTTTGGAGTCAGATGGAGTGGGGGACATAGTGCTTACACTGATCGTGCGGTTATGGTATCTTCTCAACAGATTCGCTGCAAGATCTATGCCCAAGCATCCTCTATCCCAGATCATCGAGCAAGGACAATTTTTTCATGTTTACCTCCTCAGTGGAGAACATGGTCTTTCGCTGGAACAAGAATTGCAGGAAGTGCTCACGGATATTCAAGCAATCAATGGGCATCAGAGCCTCGATATTCATAGTCTCAAGCCAGAGGAAGGGACAATCGATGTAGAAACTGTAAAGAAGTTTCGGCAGATTTTTACTATGCAAGCAGTCAGCAAGATCCGAGTAGGCATGATAGAGCATATTGATTTGATGACTATTCCAGCACAACAAATGCTTCTCAAGCTTTTAGAAGAGGCTCCACCCAAGAGCATTTTCTTGCTCACAACTACTCGACTCAAGTCAATTAGTAAGCCGATTCTTTCCCGTACTGCTGTATATAGGCTGGCTACTAAACCACATACGATTGAGTCACCTTATCAAGACTGGTTTGCTAATTTGTTTGATACCAGGGCATTGATGATCGATAAACAGCTTCTGATCGACCAAATCGAAAAAGAAACCAGCTGGGCCCAGTTTAGTTTTGAGCTGTCGCATTATCTTTACAAAACGCATGCTAGCCCTAGCACTATTCAGAAATGGCTGTTTACATTATCATTGGCCCAACAAAGTGCTAAGATGAAGCCTCTTTTGGAATATTTCTTTTTTACTTGATATGGAAAGTTTTTGGCTCTATATAGCCGGCTTTAGCTGGATTGCTATCGCTATCATTGCTGCTCGTAGACTAGTACTGCGCTACCAAGGTGTGAGATTACCGATTCATGAGGAGTTCAAAACTCACGACCAAATTAGTGAACAAGCGATTACGATTGAAAGAATGTTTCAGAGCAATTTGCATGACATGTCTTTCTCTGAGCTTTTGACTATGGCTGACAAGCTCAATAAAAAACAAGATTTTCGTAAAGTAGTAAAATACCTCGAAGAGGCCCTCCATCGTGATTTGCCACCGGATCATTATGTCGATATCCATGTAAAACTGATCGATGCTTACTTGGCTTTGAATGATTATCCTAGAGCGCTTGTGGTTGTTAATAAGCTACTTTTTCATTTCCCTAATGAAGCAATCTGGCAAGAGAAGGCAGCTAAGATTCAAATCTTGGCAGGTAGATATGAAGAAGCGGTAAAGACTTTAGAAGCATTGATCGATATGCATCCTCAAAAAACTTACCTAGAGCTTTTGGCTAAAGCTTATCGTAAGCTTAAGTTGCATGATAAGGCGAGGGATATTTACCAAGATATACACCGTTTTCGCTAGATATCCTTCGACTAAACTCAGGATGATTAGTGAAGAAGGAAGAGGTAAAAAGTTATTGTAGGTTTAGGGTGATATTACAATTCCTTTGTAAGCGAAGAACTTTTTGAATTGTTTGTTGCTTAGAGCAACATTACTTTGGTTTTTAGTAGTCCCTCCACTTGGGTTGTGGAAATACAGTGTTTTTGTTTTTTTGTTGTAACCAAATAGTAGGATTAAGTGACCACCTTTACTGGTTGGTGTGCTATCTGGATCACGAATGGCTGGATTTACCGAGGCGATTACGTAACCTCCCTGGCCAATAGTATTGATTATCTCTGTAATAGTAAGGGCTGTGACTGGTCTTGCTTGAAGCTGGTATTCTGCCGCGACAAAAGTACAGAAAGGTTTGTAAAAGAGACCGGGTGAATCTTGGAGTGGTTCTTGATAGCCACCATAACTTAAACATTGTTTGGCTAGTGTCACTAAAGGCACCTTTAGTGCCTGTTTGTGTTGCAGCAACATTTTTAAACAAGCCATGCCACATGCATTCCAACTCCATAGTTCGTATTCTGCTGGTGTCACAGCACCAGAGTTTTGCCAAAGAGGATCAGCAGAAGCAAGTATTTTACCTGTCAGTATCGCACTAGTCAGCTCAGGTGATTCCCACTGACTATAGTAAGGAACATCTTGATGACTAAAACTCTCAGGAATTTTCTTATTCACAAAAAACCACTTGAGGTACTGAACCAACAAGAGTGCTTTTTGTTTGAGTAAAACCATGGTGACTCTAGTGAAAAATGAATGATGAATAGTGAATAACTGAGGATCCTCTACAAAGTCGCTAAACTTTTCATTATTTGTTATTCACTATTCACTCCTAGTCCTAAAACTAACTTTTTTTACCAGACTTTCTTTTCTTCTCCAATCCAAACCCTTCAAGCCTATCGCTCAAAGTAGTGTAAACATCATCTTCGTGTTCATCAGCATTGATACTGATCAACTTACCCATTTTCTCGTAGAGAGAAACAATTGGTGCTGTCTCTTGATAGTAGTTGCTAAGGCGAAGCTTCATGCCGACGATATTGTCTTCTTTGACTAGTTTGAGATCATTGTCACACTTCTCACAAGTTTCAGCGATGGAGTCAGCTGAATAAACTGATTGGCAATAACTACAAATCTTTTTCTTGGTGATACGAGTGAGGGCATGATCGTCACCGACATTGAACAGTACA
The DNA here is from genome assembly GCA_964514565.1 of uncultured Candidatus Peribacteria bacterium. Lineage (GTDB taxonomy): Bacteria > Patescibacteriota > Gracilibacteria > RBG-16-42-10 > RBG-16-42-10 > JAGNZB01. The sequence continues at coordinate 472,306 of CAZERA010000001.1, forward strand.
GCCACAAAATTACGTTTGTACTGACTAATCAAGCGGTTGAAGAAGTCTGCTTGGGCGAGGTTCTTGGGGAAACCGTCAAAAATAATTGGTTTCTCAGTGCTGACATTTTTGATGAAAGCCTCGACGATTTGTTGCAAGATATCGCTAGGCACTACTTGTCCTGCTGTCAGGAGTTGTTTTACTTTGCGACCAAGCTGATTGTCTTGTTTCATGGTTTTCTGAAGCTCGTAGTGGAGATCAAAAATAGCCATGTCGTAGATCTTGGTCAGCTTCATCGCTTGGCAAGTCTTGCCAGAGCCTGGAGGACCAAAGAATACTAAATCAGGGAAATAGTTGAAGCTCATGCTGCTAGCCAAGAAATTGATATCGTTGTCTTGGGCTTGTTCAGCTTTACTGAGATTGATACGCACGCTATCTGGATGCTCGCGTAGTTTGACCAGAGCTTTGGCTTCGATCTGACGAATACGTTCACGGGTGACACCAAATTCTTGACCTACTTCTTCCAAAGTGTGTCCGATACCATCATCCAAACCGAAACGCATACGGATGATTTTTTGTTCACGTGGAGTCAGAGAATCAAGCAGTCTATGCACATCTTCCTTGAGCAATTGGCGAGCAGCTTGAGAAGATGGACTGAGGGTCACATCATCTTCAATAAAGTCACCAAGCTTACCAGAATTGTCACCATCAGAACCGACTGGTGCTTCTAGAGAGACGATATCTTGAGAGATTTTCTTGATATACCGAATCTTCTTCACATCCATATCCATTTCAGAAGCAATTTCTTCGATCAATGGTTCACGACCCAGCTCTTGTACAAGGCGACGTTGGGTATGCGTAAATTTGTTGATTGTCTCCACCATGTGCACAGGAATACGAATGGTACGAGCTTGATCAGCAATCGCGCGTGTAATTGCCTGACGAATCCACCAAGTAGCATAGGTAGAGAATTTGAAACCTTTGCGGTAATCAAATTTTTCTACAGCACGAAACAAACCGATATTACCCTCTTGAATTAAATCCAAAAGCGAAAGTCCACGACCAACATATTTTTTAGCGATACTAACTACCAAACGAAGATTAGCTTCAGCCAATTGACGCTTGGCCACTGGATCATTTTTGGTGATGCGTTTGGCGAGCATTACTTCTTCTTCAGCATTGAGTAGTTCAACACGACCTATTTCACGTAGATACATGCGGATAGAGTCTCCGGCTATGTCACCGAGGGCGAAGTTCTTTTTGTTGGTAGAAAGAAATTTATCTCGTAGTTTTTCTTCTGAAGTTTTTAGAGTAGGATTAGCTTTTTCTTTTTCTTTGGCAACAGTTTTTTGTTGGTTTTGCCAAATGAATTCTTGTTGAGAGTCAACGATTTCAATACCGTGTTCTAGAAACTGTACCATCACATCTTCTACTACGCCCAGATTACTTTCGAATTCTGGGATAGCATGCATGACTTCTTGTTGAGTCACGAATCCTTGCTCTTTACCTTTCTTGATTAATAAGCGCACCTCTGGGCTATACTTTGCCAACGAATCTTGTTCGCGTTTGATACTTTTTTTTCCCACTAGGCTGATGTTAAGTATGTAGCTGTAGTATACGAGCGGTGGCAGCTAAAATTTGTTGTTCTTCTAGTTTGTTTCCTTCGACTCTGGCTTTTTTCAATGCTCCTTGCAAGTTACGAATAGCTTCTTGTTTAAGATGGTCTTTGAGACGCTGGAAAAGCTTGGTTTTCTCAGCTAGTAGACGTTCTTGATCGTAGTCTTGACACTGTTCTTCGGTGCGAAGTAGTTGGAGAGAAAATTGATCTGAAGAGATCTGAGGTGGGAATTGACTAGTAAGTAAGCTGATATCGCTTGATACTCGTGGGGCACTATAGTACTCATATCCGTTTCTGTAAATGTCTCGAAAATCGGCAGGAAGAAGTTCTATGAGCCCTGGATCCTGGAGTGCGTCGATGAATTGGGGATAGAGTACACAGAAAGCCAGACTGACTAGCAATAAATCAGTTTGGGCTGAGCTCGGAATGGTCGGTAGGGTACGTTCGACATGGTGGGACTGGAGGGTCTTATAAATCAGCGTTTCACTCTTGTGTAGAATATCTGCTAGTTTTTTGACATAAATATCTTGATCTAGCGGGTGAGCTAGGCGTTTGACCAGTGGAATAGTCACTTTCAAAACATCCTTTTGATCTTCGATAAAGTTGAGATCTTTATCAGCAAAAAATGCCAACATAATATAATCAAACCAATCCAAGTGTTTTTCAATCTGCTGCATATAGAGAGCAGGATCTTGTTTGATCACAGAATCGGGATCTTGGCCTTCTCCCAAAAGGACAAAACGGGCTTGCGTTTCAGGTAAAGCGACCAGATCAGGCATAATACGTAGCGCTGCATTCTTGCCGGCTTGATCACCGTCAAAAATAAAGATAAGTGTATCTGCTTGGCGACGTAATATTTCTAAATGGCGAGGTGTAAAAGCAGTACCAGAGACTGCTACTGTATTTAGTATGCCGGCTTGCACACTAGTAAGACAATCAACCTGGCCTTCAACAATATGTACTCGTCTAGCGGCTTTGATGCTGGACTTGGCTTGGTATAAACCGTAAATGAACGAGCTTTTGTGAAACAAGACTGTCTCAGGAGAGTTGAGATACTTTGGTTGATTTTCATTGGTGAGGGCTCGCCCAGTGAAACCAATCACATCGCCTCGATCACCATAAAAAGGGAAAATAATGCGGTCACGAAATTTGTCATGGCCACTTGCTTCTTTGTCACCTTGAATACTGACACCGGCCGCTAATTGCTCAGCCAGTGAGAAGCCGGATTTGAGGAGATGATCATGCAATAACTGCCAGCTATCAGGTGCATAACCTAAGCCGAACTGAGCGATGATACTCGCGCTAATGTTTCTTTGGTTGAGATAAGCTTGTGCTGTAGTAGCTGTAGCTGTTTGTTTCTGAAAAAAGCTTTGAGCTTCTCTGAGCAGTGCCCGCAGTTTTTCTTTTTCATCTTTCTGGGCTGAACTGTAAGCAGCTGATTTTTGATCAATGCTTAGTCCCACCCGGTCCGCCAAATCATGAATAGCTTCCCCAAAGTCTACCTTCTCAACTGTCATGTAGAACTTAAAAATGTCCCCCCCTTGATGGCAGCCAAAACAATAAGCAATGCCCTTGTCTGGACTAACCATGAAGGATGGTGTCTTTTCTTGATGAAATGGGCAAAGACCTTTGTAATTGCGACCAGAACGTTTGAGCGTCACATAGTCTTTGACCAAATCTTCAATACTGAGCCGGGATTTTATTTCTACGACGGGGTCTAGCATTTAATTAACAAGTGACAATTTACAATTAACAGTTTTTTGGGGGGAGAAAAGGGGGCTTACTTTCGGATAATTATGTCGCTTGCAGGGAAGCGGACTTTTGCTAGTTTGCTAGTTGCGTCACTGTCTTTACGGAAACCAACTGGACAGATTACTGTTGATTCGATGTTGTATTCACTGAGACCCAGTATTTCGTCAAAGCCGGCATTGTTGAAACCTTCCATTGGACAAGCATCGATTTTTTCTAATGCACAAGTAGTCAGGAGTACGCCCAAAGCGATGTAAACTTGTTTCTTTGACCATGTCCTTACTGCTTCTGCATCTTTGCCATTGATTACACTCATCATCATTTGATGGAAACCATCGAGCTTCTCACGAGGAATATTGCGTTCTTTTGCGGTGAGCTCTACGTATTTATCTACATAAGTTTGGTCGAGATTCTTGAGTGAACAAAGTACAACCAAGTGTGATGAACTAATGATTTGTGGTTGTCCCCATGCTTGTTCACTAAGCTTAGCTTTGATAGCTGGATCAGTAACGATCACGAACTTCCAAGGTTGGAGACCAAAAGAAGAAGGAGCTAAACGGAGAGCTTCGGTGATAGTGTGTTCTTGTTCAGCGCTTAGTTTTTTGTCCGCATCGAATTCTTTTGTTGCATAACGCCATTGTAATTGTGAAAGTATGTCAGACATGAAAATTTATTATTGTCTGGGGGAGTATAACAGATGAGTCAAGGGTAGGTCAGAGGGCAGAGGTGCGAGGGCAGAGGTTTTATTTGGAGGTTTTTTCGTGGTTGAGGAGCCATTCTTTGCGCCAGAGTTCGCCGGCGTATCCGGTTAGTTTTCCGTTTTTACCTACTACTCGGTGGCAGGGGACTATGATAGCGATGGGGTTTTTGCTGTTGGCATGACCGATGGCTCTTACTGCCTTGATGTTACCGATTTTTGCAGCTTGTTCTCCATATGAAATTGTTTGGCCATGAGGAATTTTTTGTAGAGCTATCCAAGCTTGTTTTTGGAAGTCTGTGCCTTTGGGTTGTAAGGGGAGATCAAAAGATTTTCTTTTGCCGGCAAAATATTGGTTGAGTTGGTCGATGCAAGTTTGAGCAAGCTTGGATATTTTATTATCTACAGCAATCTTTGTTTCCGGCTTACAAAAATCTAGGCCAACAATGTACTCTGCATCGGTAATGATCTTGAGTACTCCTACCGGAGAATCAATATAAGTAGTCTCAGTAGACATAAGGAATAATTAAGCTGCTTTTTTGTCTTCAGTAGCGGGCACAAAGTCTAACGCTAGTGAATTGATACAGTATCTTTGGCCACTTGGTTTTGGGCCATCATTGAAGACGTGACCTAAGTGAGCGTCGCAGGTGGCACACTGGACTTCGGTCCTACTCATCCCATGAGTCTCGTCTACCGTTTGTTTGATATTAGCTTGGTACATTGGGTCCCAGAAGCTAGGCCAACCGGTGCCGGAGTCAAATTTGGTATCGGAAGAAAAGAGGGGAGTTTTGCAGGCTACACAGATATAAGTACCAGCTGCTTTGTTTTTGTAATATTTGCCACTAAAAGGAGGCTCGGTGCCTTTGAGAAAGCAGACATTGTATTGTTCTGGTGATAGTTTCTGAGAAAAATCTTCTTTCATAGTCAGGCAATTAGTAGGTCAATTATCTAGCAAGTGAGAATAGGTGGCAAGGTGAGTGGAGTTATAAAACTATTGGCATTGCTTCACGTTTTGGTTCGAATCGGACAGTAGGGAATTCAGTGGCTAAAAGAATCGCTTCTCTAGTGAGTTTATGTATGTCTCGGAGTGCACGTTTAGCATCAGCATTGAAGCTCTGAGGAAACGTTGGTTCTTTGGTGGGATTGGCTGGAATCACGTGAATTCTTTTTTTGATACCACTAACCATGCGGTCAGCACTCATTCGGCTAACCTCAATTCCATAATCCAATTGCCATATAGGCGTAGATTTGTCTCTCCAAACTAGCTTGCGACTAGATGCTCTCATGCGTAATGCCTTTGCTTGTTTGCGATCTTCTCCTAGATATTCATGGACAATAGAGCCAATTACTTCATCAAGGTGCAGATGCTCTTCGCGTAGATAGTTCTTGGGCATACCCCCTTTGCGTTCTTCCATAGGAACGAGTACTCGTTCGCCTTCATAGTCAAAGAAGGTTGGGCGTATGTAGACAGGTTGTTTGAGTGTACTGAGAAGAGTGCCAGTTCGTTTGAATTCTGCAAATAAACGGTGGAGAAAGTCTCTTACTCCAGGTACGTAATCTAAAGTGTCAAAATTATTAGAATCTATCCAGGTAAACTTAGGATGTTCTAGGGCTTCTTCGGGAGAAATAGAAAACTTTTTAGCATTTGGTAATGGAGCAGCATATCTATTAACAAGTAACCCTGCTCGGTTGTCTCTTACAACGCCGAAGCTTTCAATATGTATTGGAGTTGCTGCAATTGTTGCATTGATTTCTTGTCTTAACTCAAGGACCAATCGTTCTTCAATGCTGTCGTCACCAGTTTCAACCTTTCCGCCCACTAATTCATGCTTTCCTGGATGTGCTTTTGCATTAGCTGAACGTTCCAGACTCACTATTCTATCTAATAAAGGGTCAAAGGCAGCTACTGTTACTACTGGCTGAATTTGGTGCTCGAGGTCCATAAGTAAATTACTTAAGTGAGGGTTAATCTTTACACCTAGCGGTTGTATACTGTCAAAATAAACTGGTTCATATGTTTGGGGAAGCTGCTGATGTTCATTGGGTACATTGTTGACTGAGATATCTCCGCTGCTGCTGCAGCGTTCGATATGACGGAGGGAGCGGCTCATGGCTCATGGCCCATGGCTCATGGCTCATGGCTCATGGCTCATGGCTCATGGCTCATGGCTCATGGCTCATGGC
>CAZERA010000001.1:478632-530509 GCA_964514565.1 uncultured Candidatus Peribacteria bacterium
ATGGCTCATGGCTCATGGCTCATGGCTCATGGCTCATGGCTCATGGCTCATGGCTGACAACCATATAGACGACTACTTTTTTCTCCTCAAATCTGTCCCTGCCCCATTTCTTACCTCTTCCTTCTTACCTTTTACCTCGTTTGCCCAACAAGCATTTGTAGTCCTAAAAAAACACGGTTGACGGATCCATAATATCTTTATAGAGTGGTGGCGCTCGATAATTGGGTCGGTACCGAAGTGGACAAACGGGGCAGACTGTAAATCTGCTGGCTTACGCCTTCGACGGTTCGAATCTGTCCCGACCCACCACCCGAGCACCTCGTATGCGGAGCGGAGGGCTTATTTTTATCCTCATCCTCACTTAGCCTATTAGGCTTATTTTTGGTGCTCGAAGGATTAAGATAAGGATCAGAACGTGATAGGCTAATACAGATTTCATTTTTAAAGTCGTAATGTATTAGAAATAAACACCTGCATGTTTTTTCTCTATATTATTCAAAGTGGTCGGACCAAACGATTTTATATCGGAGTCACTACGAATCTTGCAAATCGTATCAAACAACATAATAATGGCCACACAAAATCTACTAGAGCCTATCGGCCATGGATTTTGATTTATACTGAAACCTTTCTAGATAAAGGCTCAGCATACAAAAGAGAATATTACCTCAAGCATCCTAAGGGGTATCTAGAAAAGAAAGATATTGTACAAAAATATCAGCATGGAGGGATCGCATAGTGGTCTAGTGCACACGCTTGGAAAGCGTGCAGCCTCGCAAGGGGCTCGAGAGTTCAAATCTCTCTCCCTCCGCCACCTATTCACTTTGCTCAGGGTAGGTCCAATAGAGTAGCTAAAAAAACAATAGTTTCGTATTACCCATGAGAAAACCAATAGTAATTTTCAAGGTTCATTGTTGACGAACAAAGTAAAGGTCTAGCCCCGAAGGGTCCCCTTCGGGTTGCACACGCTTGGAAAGCGTGCAGTCTCGCAAGGGACTCGAGAGTTCAAATCTCTCTCCCTCCGCCACCCATTCGCTTCGTTCAGGGTAGATTCAATAGAGTAACTAAAGGACAATAGTTTCGTACTACCTACGCGAAAACCAACAGTAATTTTCAAGGTTCATTGTTAAGAACAAAGTAAAGGTCTAGCCCCGAAGGGGACCCTTCGGGTTGCACACGCTTGGAAAGCGTGCAGCCTCGCAAGGGGCTCGAGAGTTCAAATCTCTCTCCCTCCGCCACCCATTCGCTTCGCTCAGTGAAGGTCCAATAGAGTAACTAACGGACAATATTTTCGTATAGTTCAATAGCTAATTACATTTCATGAAACCTTCTAGGAAACCGCTTGACCGTGAAGAAAAAATCAAGGTAAAGACGCTTTGTATATTTCATCACGAGGGCAGGATCCTGGCATCGAGAGAAATTAACAAAGTGACCAGCAAAGTATTCTATCGATTGCTTGGTGGTGGTTTAGACTTCTTTGAAAAAGGTGAAGTTGGTATTCGACGTGAGATTGAGGAAGAGCTGCATAGTGAAATTGAGAATCTGCAGTTTATTGAGGTGATAGAAAACATTTTTAGTCATGAAGATTGGCGTGGACATGAGATTATCTTCCTTTATTCAGGTGACCTTGTACGCAAAGAATTGTATGAACAACAAATTATTACAATCGAAGAAGAGACATATCAGTTTGAAGCTGAGTGGATTGCTGTCTCTGATGTACTCAATAAAAAAAAGATTTTATTTCCAGCGTTAGAATGGGATAAGCTGCTGCTAAATATGATGTAGTATATTGGACTCCTGGATTGGGTTTTCAAGAAATACCAAGGGATTATTGGTGTTGATTTTAGCTGATGCTAATTTGGCAAGATTATGTTATAATAATAGTCTTGTGGTTAATAAATTATGATTGATAGAATAGAGACTTTGGAGTCTCTCAAGCCAACCTTATTTGCTGCTGAAAAACTAGATTTGGCTGCTAAAATCAAAGGATTTCTTGATACTACTGCTGAAATTAATTTAGGAGATATTGGTACTTTGTATCCTAATCAGCTTACTGCAATTAATAAACTGTATCAGTTTTTGGTTAAACCAGATGCAGATGATATTGGTTATATAGTGCAGCCAACTGGTTCCGGTAAGACATTAATAATGGCTTTGATTGTAAAGCTTTTTGATGTTGATACCCTGATGCTAGTACCTCGAATTAATTTATTAGAATATACAAAAAGGGAATTAATTAGTTTGGGCATTGCAGCTGAAGATATTGGTATAGTTGGTGGCGGCTACAATGAAGTTGGTAGGAAGATTACTTTAAGCACTTATCAGAGTCATCTCAATCGGGTAAACGATGCTGCGTATCAGCAACATAACCAAGAAAAGAAATTTATTGTTTGTGATGAGGCTCATACTGCCTTGGGTGATAAAACTAGGGCTTCAATTAGTCAGATTTTAACTGCTGACAATGATGTCGAGCTTGATGATATTGCTGATGAAGAAGAGCTGAGAGCGCAAGAAGCGGGATTGACTCAGGTGACTACTGATTACCATGGGAAGGCTTTTATTTTGGGATTTACAGCTACCCCGCAACTCGCTGGCAAGCATGTAAAAGCTTATTTTAAAAATGAAATTGCGCGAGAGGGAATTGTGAACCTGATGAAAGGTGGAATACTGGCAAAGCTACGAGTAGCGCAATTATCAGGCGATATTCAAAGAGGCGTAGAAATAAATGGCAAAAAGATTACACAGGATCAACAAGAAAAGATTCTTACTCGAAATGATGCCTATAAAAAGCTTTTGGATGAGTATGAAAAAATATTTCAAGCAATGCTTGAAGAAGATCAAATACCAAGAGCTGTAGCACGGTGCTCAAATATCAAAGAAGCTGGTAAATTTGTCGATCTTTTGATAGCACGTGGTTTCAAAGCAGAGCTGTGTACTAGTAAAGATGAAGACGCCAAGACCTCCCAGCAACAAAGAAAGAAGTTGGAGGCTCTTGAGGAAGCAATGTTGGATGGTAAGTTGGATGTAATTGTTACTGTAGACAAACTGGCGATGGGCTGGAATTTCCCTTTGGCCAATATAGCTATTGATGCCACGGCTTCGGCCAGTGCTGCAAAGATTATTCAATTTGTAGGTAGAATCTTGAGAAGAGCGAAAAATAAGCAGTATGCTACTTTGATTTGTATGTCATGGTTGGTTCAAAGAGCTAAGCAGCGAAATCCAAATGATGAAGGGGCTGCTCTCAATGAATCACCGTCTGATTCAGGAGCTGACGCTGATGAAGGAGAAGCTACTAGTAGAGGACAACTGTATGATTTTTTTCGTGCTTTACAAGATAGCGGTGAAGATCTGGATGAGATGCTGAGTGTTTTAGCTGATGCTTCTGGTAGGAAAGTGATTTATGATCGAGACAATAGAGATGATATGAAGGAGCTAGGGGCTCGCTATTTTTCTTCAGTAGAAAACATTGCTGCTGATTTAAAAAAATATGCTGATATCGGTGGTGTGAGCGTCACAGAGTGTTCTACCAGAACACCTGATGTCGCTCTTGCAGTAATATGCGCTAATGGCGAACCAGTGAAGTGGGCTACTTATTTAAAGTATGCATCAATAGCTTTTGGTCTAGAATCACTGGCAGCAACATTGCTAAAACTGAAAAAGCTCATTGGTCTGGTAGTGAAAGAGTATGAGATGGACGAGGTTTATTTTAAGTGTGCTGCTTGTGTAAAAAGTGATCTTCAAAAATTTGTTGATACAGCTGGAATACCAGTTGCTAAAGCAAATACTCGAACACCAGATGTGAGAGCCACTGTGGTATGTTCTAATGGAGACACTATAAAATGGGAAAATTACTTAAATATTGCTGCGCGAGTGTGGGGAGAAAGCTCACCCAAAGTTGCATTAGACCGGTTGAAGAGCATAGCACTGGAAGTTAAAGAGCCAGATAAATTAGATGCGAAGTATTTTGCACAAAGTTCAAATGTCTTACATGACTTGAGTGCTTTTGCTAAAGGCTTTGGATTAACTACTGACACATTAACTACTACCTCAAATAATACTTTGTTAGTAACATGTGCTAATGGTGAGGTGTTCAAATGGACTTCTTATTTGAGACAAGCTGCGAAGGCATTAGGTTTAGAATCATTGTTAGCTACATTGTTGCGATTAAAAAAAATGATTGGTTTGGAGGTGAAAGAAATTGAGATGGACGAGATGTACTTCAGATGTGCAGATTGTGTTCGGAACGATTTTCAGAGGTATGCCAAAGCTGCAGGTATACCGGTGGAGCAGATTAATACGAGGACTCCGGATGTGGCTATGTCAGTGATATGCTCAAATGGAGATACTGTCAGGTGGCAACGATACTTTAGTACTGCAAAAAAAACTTTACGTGTGGATTCAGATGTAGCTGCAATTGCTCAATTAAAGACTTTAATTGGACTTGAAGTGAAACAATACGATCCATTAGACGCGAAATATTTCGCTCAAAAATCAAATGTCTTACATGATTTGAGTGCTTTTGCTAATACTGCAGATGTGACTATTGGCGAATGTACTACCAGAACTCCAGATAATAAAGTAAAGATCGTCTGTGCGAATGGTGAGCCCGTGAGCTGGGATAGATACCTCATGAAAGCTGGAAAGGCTTTGGGGATCAATGGCCAAGCGCAGACACTAGTGTATCTGAAAAGCTTCGTACTTGATGAATAGTAAGCTTAGTATGCGAGAATGATGGTCGATAAAAAACATGTACTTCACACTTTAACTACAGGATATCGCCGTTCATGATTCTCCAGTTTTCTTTATCTAAAAAAGTTGGTTGGTACAGCGATTGGTTGTGAATCTTTATAGTAAAATAGCAGTCGGCTACTTGCTCTTTTCTACGCCAATATCTTTTTAGTACTTTTTGCCAGAAGGTGTTTTCTAGGACATAAAAGACTACTATTTTGCACTTGTGGTCCTTTGCGGTTTTCTCAATGGTGGCAAGAATTTCTGGCCATTGGCTTGTGTCGTCTCCGCTAATAATGTCACAGACATAACACTTTTTGTTGAGGAACTTGAGCACAATATAACCAATACACTTGGTATCAGATAAAGCTTTATAAACCACATATTGATTATTTGGTTTGTCATAGTAGCGCCAAGCCAAATATGCTTTTTCCTTATGAATATGAAGGTAAGAGCTATTGGTATCTATCTCCATCTCGTCATTGATAATAGTAATAGGTATTAACCTAATATTTGATTGAGGAGCAAATAGACAATACTTATAATAGGTGACAAAGTTTCCTACTACTTGGTAGTGATAGTTTGACGCGAACTTGTCTACCACTACACCAGCCGTATTGGAAAAGCCGATACTGAGATCTCGAGTACCAGTAGTTTGAATAACTTTATATACTTGTTGAGATAGTGAACTGATCAGTCCCTTTCTTCTATGCTGTACCGCTGTAGCCATATCAGTACAAATCATGGCTGGATAAGTATGTGAGCCGTTTTGAATTTGAATTGGCACATTAGAATATTGTGCTACCACTTGATCCTCTTCATCAAGGGCTACATACATCACAGTAGCTTCTTTCAGGTACGGTGCAAAAAACTTCCACTGCACCAAAGCTTCCTTGCTAGGATTTTGAATATGGAAGGCCTGATCCAAGAGCCGAGTCAAACCGGCAAGATGGTGTGGAGAGTAAGGAATGATTTTGTAGCTCATACTATTTGTCGGTCTGTGTGATCTCTGGTGCCAAGTGAAGCTCTGCGTTTGGAGTTGCTGAAAAGTTGATACTGAAACCAGGTACAACACATTCACCAAACCCTGGTCGATCGTATTTGATCAATCGTTTGCTGGTGTAATGAGCGGGATCATTGTAGACATCAGCAATACTTTTTACTGATGTGCCAGGAATGCCTAAGATCATGAGCTGTTTTTCCAAGTCTGCTGTGGTCCACTGACTAAATACTTTATCTATGAGTATTGTAAGCTCGTCAGCATGCATTAGTCTTAGCTGGTTGGTATGAAACTTTTCTTGGTCAAATGGAATACTTTGCGTCATGAAGTTTGCTAGTTTTAACCACATGTTATTGTTGCCGATAGCTAGAGCAATTGAGCTGTCTTTTGTTTTATAAACACCAAATGGGGCTACTTGATTGTCTTGATTGCCAGTACGTTCGGGATTTTTCTGACTGGTGGAATACTCAATCAAATTACTTTCTAACAAGTTCATAGCACAGCCGAGCATCGATACATCAATGTACTGCCCCTTGCCTGTTTTTTCTCGATAGTACAAAGCACTGGATATAGCAAAAGCTAGAGTCATCCCTGAAAAAGTATCGACGATTGGTGGGCCGATTTTGAGAGGTGCTTCGGCAAAACCATTGAGTGACATTAAGCCAGATTCTGCTTGGGCGATCATGTCGTAATACTTTCTGTCATTATCTTGGCCGAGACCTGAGAGGGATGCATAAATTAGAGCCGGATTGATCAGTCGGAGCGTGTCATAATCTACTTTTAATTTATGCTTACTCTTTGGTGTCATGTTCTCTACTACTACATCAGCATCTTGTACTAAGCGATAAAATCTTTGTAAATCGATCGGATCGGATAGCTTGAGGTTGATTGATTTTTTGTTGCGGTTGAGTACCTCAAAGTAACCACTCCAATTATTCACCAAAGGCGGAAAATCTCTAGCGTCATCATAGTGTTCAAGACTCTCAATTTTGATTACTTCAGCTCCATAATCAGCAAACATTCGAGTAGCCAATGGCCCACTGAGTACTTTGGTGAGGTCAAGGATACGTAGTTTTTTAAAGATTGTTTCCATACGGAATTAGTTGGATAGCAACAGTTTATAAAACTAACATAATCCCAATGATAGTGGTAGCAAAAAGGAAGATTTTTTTGAAAATGTTCTTACGATCAACTTGTTCGCGGAAGATGTGTGGGTATTTCTTACCTAATACCAAGGCGTAGAATAAGACAAAGAACGGTAGAGAGGAACTAATAGCGGCTGAGATTGTGACAGGAATCAAAGTAATGACATATGTGGCAATTGCAGTACCTCCGAAGCTAAAGAGTTCTTGAAGGAAAAATAAAGGTGAATTGGTGAGAAAGGTGCTGAACTGAGCCCGGACATCGTGTCGTGTCTTTGGCGATATTAGAAATACTAATCCAAACAATGCCGATAGGGCTGTAGTCCATACAAAACCGGTACTCCAGGTGACAGTAGCAAAGAGATATTTGTAGATGACTAATTCTAGCGCTAAGAGAAAGGAACATCCTGCCATGTAGAAAAAAGCACGATTGAGCTTGAGCTTTTGTTTATGGTTGAAGGTCAAAGCGGCACTACTGCTGATAATAATGAGAAAGCCAATCTGTTGGCTAATCTGCAATCTTTCACCTACCAAGAAGAAGGCCAAAACAGGCACAAATATTTTTCCTAATGAAAACAAGGCTGCAATGATGGAGGTGTCATCTTGCTCAAGGGCCTTGTAATATGGATACAGATAGGCGATCTCCAGGATACCGATCAGTACAAAATATGGCAGCAAATTGATCGGCGGCAAACTAGGGATTTGCACTAACAGAACTATCGGTAAAAAGAGGATATTGAATGCTGTACTATAAAAACTCAAAGTCCAGACATTTTTGAATATGCGATTGGTGAGATTGCTATCTAGAATATTGGCAATGGCGTAAAACATTGGAGAAAGCACTGCGAGGACGATCCACCCCATACATGGTTTTTACAGAAGTATCTGCATGCTAGAGAAAAGTAGGTAGTACTTAAAGATCAATAGTAAACTGATCTTTCCTACTTCAAAAGCTTGATATTGGTGACCAGCTTGCTGTGTTGGAAAAACTCTATTTCAAATTGATGATGATCATCTACTAGCATAAATTCACCTTCTAGTACTGAGAAATCTTGGTTTTCAACGGTAAATTTTACATATGCTTCACCACGACGCCTTCGATTGATATTCCTGTAAGGGATCACAATATTAGTAGGTGTGCCAGAGAGAGTAGCTAGCTGCCGGCTACTAATATCCTTGATAATTTTGTCAGCACCTGGCAGACGGCGGTCAAGCCGGATAAAGATAGCAGCTGCCAAACTAAGAGCTGTCAAAATACTAATGCTTTTTGCTGGGGCATGGACTAACTGTGCTAATCCACTGAGTAAACTGGCTAGCATGTAAAATTCAAAAAACTGGACTACGAATATCCAGCCGAGCATTTGCCATAATGTTTTTACTTTTCTGTTTTGGATATTGGGGAGTTGCTGTACCTCTGATAAATTTGCTAAAGGGTCACGTCCGATAATAAATTGGGTGCTAGGTAATACATAGCGAACTCCGGGACGAGTGTCGTGAATGTAGAGTGAATATAGCAATGTAATATTTCCTTGTCCCTCTACCCACCAGCTATAAAAATTCTTGAGAATAACTGGTGCAACAATGTCAGCTTGAAGATCTTTATTTAGTTTTTTAATTAAAGTCCAGGTCATCAACCAGACACCAAAGAGGCCAAAAGTAAGCATAAAAAATAGAGATCCAGTGACTTGGGTAGCCAAGGGAAATAACACATTCACAAGCATGAGCAAAACAAGAGCGCCAAAAGATATGCCAAGTAATTGAAGGTTCTTACGTTTCAGCTGATTAATTAAATCTGCTAAGAAAACCTTTTGCTGCGGGCTTAGCTTGAGTTGCTTATTGTAGGTCCGATCTTCATCACTAATATCTGGCGGTAAGACCGTGGGTAGCTTTATAAAAAATGGTATTGCCATGGGCATGCTTAAATACGTATATCAAGACTTTAGGTGAGTTTGTGTACGGATGCAAAATCGCATTCAGGTGGCGTTGGTGACAAACACACAGTCATCAAGTGCGTTGTATTTGAAGTGATCATGCAGGTCTAGGCTCTCACCTGCGTCTACTCGTTTTTTCATTATTCGATGGAATTGATCTCGACTCATATTTTGGAGGGGCCCGTCTGTAGTGAGTATCCATCGGTCATCCTCATCTACTGAGCACTCCAGATAACCACCCAGTAATTTATTGGGATCACTCACTGGTAGGCCCTGTGAGCTAGCGCTGAATTGTTCTGGATAATCGGAAAATGACATGCCAAGTGCGTAGCGGTGTCCATACTGCGGATGATAAATACCAAAGATGCCGTCGCCAATTATTGCTACATAGATACGGTTATTTATTTCTACTACAATATTGAGCGTGGCTCCAGCTACACTTTTGTTATTTTGAATATGATCTTTTAGCTTTGCTTTTTGTTTGAAGTTGGGGTGATCCAGTAAATCCTGATAGGGATAAAACCTTGCTTGAAAATATCTAGGTATTTTTTTTGCAGCCTCAATTATAGTCGCAATAATCGCTTTTTGGCTTATTTTATGGTGACCAGCTAATCTTGTTAATTTAGTACCCACTTCGTTTACTAGCAAACGTGCATAAGTAATGGCGCAGGGAGTGCCTGATACACCATCAGCTTGTACTACAATCTTTACTTTAGTCCCTTCAGTATAGGTGGTTAGAAAATACACTGCGTCCTCACAGCTGACCAAGTTCTTTTCGGGACCGGCATAGATCCCACCGAGCAAACCATCACCCACTAGTTGCTGATGAAACTCTGATAGACCTGCGATAGGAAGTTTCTCCGGCATATTCACTACTGGTTGGCCTAAAATATGATGTAGCTTTGCTCTGCTCACCAGATCAATAGGAGCTACAGCCGCGGCTAATTTCTCATGCACTGAAGAAAAGACGTCTGCCAGATACTTTGCTTAAAGAGGCGATGATAGAACAATCGCTCTCTGATCACAAGTATATACATGGCGTTAGACACGTGAAGAAAAGTGCTATAGGTTTTGGTTAGTTAATAGCGATTATGATCAACAAATCTAAAAAGTTAGCATCTCTTTTTGCAACAGTCTTATTTTGTGCTGGTTGCGGTCCAGTTTCTCCCGCTCCAACAACAGTTGATCGTCCAGTCCTGACTCAAGGGACTTATTTTGAGTTTAAGGTTGATACTCGAAAAGTCGATGCTGATTTGGTGAAGAGTGCTCCAATGATCGACACTATTCAAAACCTGGTTAGTCAGCGGCTTGAAAAGCAGGGCATTACTACAGCTCAGGTCAGTAAATCTTGGTTAGATCCTACTATTGTGACTGTTAAGCTAGGATCACCAAATACTCTTTCCCCAGCTCAAGCTCTAGAGCTAGTGAAACCGCTACAATTAAGTTTTAAGGAACATACAACTAATGATGATACGATTTGGCAAGATACAGGTTTGACTGGGAAACAATTAGAAAGAGCATTTGTTAGTGCAACTTTTGGCAATTCACCAGGGGACTTTAATATTACCTTAGAGTTTAATACTGAAGGGAAAGCTCTTTTCTCTGCAGTTACTAAACGTAATATCAACAAATCGATCGGCATATTTTTGGATGATGTTTTAGTATCAAATCCAATGGTTCAGGGCGAGATTACCCAAGGTGAAGCTGTAATTAACGGGGCAATGTCTCTCAAAGAAATGCAGCAACTAACAAATGGACTGAATTTAGGAGTACTAGATATTCCAATTACTTTACAGAAAGCGAGCTAGTAAACAGTTTCTAAATAGCATTTTTCGCAATAGAGAATCTCTTTTCTACTTTCGTTGTAAGTGGTACGAATAGGGGCCTGGCAATGAGCACAATTACGATCCCAAAGTACCCAGCTATTTTTCCAAGCAAGGCGTTCACGATGACGGCAGTCAAAACACTGTTGTGGTAGCGCTAAGTTTTGTTGGCGGTAAAATTTGAGCTCTTGTTGGATGATACGGTATTGCTTGGTACAAGAAGTGCAGGTGAGAATTTGTTTGGTGATATCGTCTGTGACCGCCTTGATCTGATCAGGTGCATGCTGCTCTTGACCATAATGTTTAGAAGTCACAGTGTCTTGTTTCCATTTAGCCCCAATACTCAAAGCTCGTTCTTTGGTCAGTGGAAAGTAATCATAAGCAGAGGTTTCGTTGTAAGCAAAAGGGGAGAGTTGGATCGGAAAGAATTCGCCATATTCACCAGTACTTTTCATATGAGCAATAATTCGGGGTAGCAACTCTTCATAATCTTCTTTGGAGTATTGCTTGTTGAGTATGCAATATTCTTTGTGACGCAAGCTGATACAACCAAAACAATTCTGGCAGTTGTTCATACAAGTATCGGTGTACCAAAGGTTGCTACCAGTATAACTATTGAGATTGAAAGCTGATTGAAAAGGTACTGGTGCACATTCACAATTCTCATAGCCAAACTCACCAATCACAAAGCAACAGTTTTGCAGATCCTTGGCATCGAGCGCGCTCTGGACATACATGCAGTCTTTTCCCCGCACGATATCAAAACACTCCCGACAGTTTTCAGTATCCGTGAGCATGTTGCCAGTAGAATTATTGACTCTGCCGGTGCGCTGCATAAAGAGGCGGGGGAAATTGAGCAAGATATCGAAGAATTTCTGTTTGGTGTTTTGGAGGCCTTGGTGAGAGCCTAAATCATAACTTTTTAGTTTTTCTTCATACTCTTCTTTGCTATATGCTTTATTCTCTATGTAATACTGCTTGTTTCGTAAGCCTACTGACAAGAAGCAGTTGCTGCAGCTTTTACAGTCAGAAAGAAAGGCAGAGTCACGACACTGAGATGAGTTGAGAATAAAGCTACTATTGTAGATGTGTTGAGAAAAGAAAGAGTTGTAGGTGAGGCTACAATTATCCACTGATAAATTGTCTACACTGTCTTTGGAATTCTCTACCCAGACACCATAGAGACAGTCTTGATTGTAATCTGCGGTGAAGAGTAAATAACAGTTTTTGAGGTAAGAAACATAATTGGTATAAGCACTGTTTTCATTCATCATACTGACCATACCTAGACGCGGAATGGCTCTTTGTAGATCAGCAAACTGTTCGAAGAATGGTCGTGAGAAATCATAGTCTCTTCCGTACTGGAGTGGTTCCCATGCATCGCTCCACCAGGCAGATGGTTCATATACTTTATATTGTGAGTCAGCTGGATAGATAGAGATGAATTCATGGCCTGACAGATCGCATTTGCGATGATAAAGGGCGTGTTCGTTTCTAAAAGTACAGCGCCGCATGCTCCGACAGCGAGAGCACATTGTCGGTGGATTGAACACATACTTAGTGCCTGTGATCGTGGGAGATATTCGCTCTACAAAGTCTGTCTCAGCTGTTGAAATTGTGAATGTCTGGGCGCAAAGAGTGCATTGCATGCTGGTGTATTACTAATTGGTAATTACTGAGCATACTAAAGTGATATGCAGTATGGTACAATACTTGTTGAAGAGCTTCGACAACAAAATCATATGCTTAAAGACGATCTAGTACATTTAGGAATGACAAAGCCGGAGTCATCTGTCTACTTGGCTATACTAGAACTGGGCGGTGCAACAGTAAGTACTATTGCTCAAAAAGCCAAAGTAAATCGTGTCACTACCTACAATACTTTAGGTAATTTAGTGAAGAAAGGATATATAACCACTAGCATTCGCAAAAATGTGCAGTTTTATACAGCTGAGTCACCCAGTATTTTGGTAAGTAAGCTGGAAGAGAAGTACCACATTGCTGAAAAAGTCTTGCCTGAGCTAATAGCTCTCCAGAATGCGGCTGGTTTTGCGCCGAGGATCCGCTACTACGAAGAGAAAGAAAGCATCACCAGTATCTTTGATGATATGGCGCATGCCCATGGCGAAGTATTGGGGTATACAAATTTTTCTCCATTGGCTGAGCTCTTTCCCCAGCTTCTCGCAAAGTTTGCATACACGATTGGAAAAAATGAGAAGAAAGTGCGATTCCTGGCGCCTTTTGATAGTGAGAATGAAAGACTGATTAAACAAAATTTTCAGGCAGTAGTGAAACTGGGACTGATGGAAGTCTTTACCGTCGATACGACGCAATTTCCTTTCCAGAATGGGGTGTTTTTTTATGATGACAAGATGGCCATTATTTCATATGACAAACAGGAGCTTCTGGGGGTAATTATTCAGAGTGCCGTAAATACCCAAACGCAGAAGGCGATGTTTGATTTGGCATGGCTGGGTGCTACTAGTTTTATAGTTGGCTAAATTTCTGTAGTTTTCCAGTTTGAATAGCAGTTATTACAATAAACAATTTCTGGCCGGCTTGGTGCGTATGGCGTTTTAATGGTCTGAGCGCACTTTTGGCACGTGCGGTCAAATAGCTTATGAGGGACCTTTAGGGCTAGTCTTTGTTTGTGTCGACAATCTAAACAGTGAGCTGGTACTGGAATGATTTGCTGCCGGTAAAATTCCAACTCCTGAGGAATTACTTTGTAGTTTTTGTCACATAGTACACAGGTCAAAATTTGTTTGAGGATAGCATCATCAATACTAGTAATATTGTCCTCTACAATTATTTGGGGGCCTTCATACCGGTGTACCAATGTATTGTCTTGCCATCTCAGACCTTTACTAAGTACAGTGTCTTTATCCCAAGGGAAATACTCTTGGGCGACAGTTTCATTATAGGCGAAAGGGGAGGTCCACATTGGGAAGAAGGCAGACCATTCATTGTTATCAATCATATGTGCCACAATTCTGGGGACCAGCTCTTCGTATTGTTCTTTGGTATATTGTTTGTTCAAGATGCAATAACTTTTTTGTTTGAGCCCTACGCAACCAAAGAGATGGTCTACATTGAAGCTCTGAACAGTATAGAGTGAGTCTTTGATATCTGCACAATGCGAAGCAAAAAGTACTTGGTAGGGTTTCATAGTGGATGTGACCTGATAGCTCAGCTCTGACCATCCCACCGCACTAAGGTCTTGGCTGTCTTTGATGTACGCACAAATCATCAGATCTTTGGCATCTTGGCCTTCTTCGATGTTAAAAGCATTGTGTATATTCTTGCAGCTAAAAAGCATATCTCCGTCACTGTCTTCTGAGTTGTGCATTTTGGTAGCCTCATGAGGAAAGCGCAGGAAGTGCTGCTGAGCGTTTTGATTAAACTCTGCTCTTTTGCTTCTGCTTGGCAAAATACTTTTTATTTTTTCTTCGTATGTTTCTTTAGTGAGCTGCTCATTGAAGTAACAATATTGTTTATGACTGAGGCCATAACAACCAAAACAATTTTCGCAACTTTTACATTCGGTACAGTAGTGGCTATCTCGGACATTGGAACAATTTTGTAGGTAAGTACTGTTGTAGCAAACATCACAATGGACACACATGTAGCAAAGCTCGCAACTAAAGAGCCAGTAGTTGTCTACATTGTTTTTACCTTGATGGGAGTAGGTATTGTAGTAACAATCTTGGTTGAAATGGCCACCAGCATTGAGGTAACAATTCTTGTCATCTGTCTCTTGATTAACATAGTCGCTATTTACATTGTTCTTGCCAAAAAGGGCCAGAATAGGAGCTGCTTTGAGTAGGTCAGAGAATTGTTCAAAAAAGCTTTTTGTGAAGTCAAAATCTCTTCCAGAAGAGGTGCAATCCCAATTGTCACCCCACCAGCAGTTGTGACAATAGACAGCATTTGGTTTGTCAGGTGAATACACTGAAATTATTTCTTTTTTACACAGATCACATTTTCTTTGATACAACTTTTTCTCATTGCGAAAAGCAATTCGGTTTTGATCTCTACATGCACTACATAATGTAGATGGTGTGAGAGCTAGTTTTTTACCAGCAATTACTGGAGATACTTTATCCAAGAATTGTAAGTCTTCACTTGTGATTTCGTATGACGCAAAGCAATTTGAGCAATTCATAGTGGCAAGGTTGATCCCACGTGGGTGAGAACGAATAAGTTATTTGTATACATTAGCTAAATAACATTGTTCGCAGTAAACGATGGTTGGATCGTCTGGTTTGTAAGTAGTCTCGATCTGTTTGCTGCACTTTGAGCACGTTCTACTGAATAATTGGAACTGATAATGATTCTTTGTACGATCCTTGTAGCGGCAATCAATACAGTGGTGGGGTAAGGCTATTTGGTGTGTACGGTAAAAATCTAATTCTTGGCGAATAATTTTGTAGTGCTTTTCACAGCTTTCACAGGTAAGAATCTTTTCTAGAATCGTATCCGCAACTTCATCAATCTGGTTGGGAATAATCACTCTTTCACCTTGATAACTACTACCGAGAGGATCTTGATGCCATGGCCAGTTTTGTTGGGTAGCTTCTAGCTGAGTTTGGGGAAAGGCGTCTTGGGCCAAGGTTTCATTGTAGGCAAAAGGAGATAGGGAGATTGGGAAAAACTCGCCCCATTCTTTAGACTTGGTCATATGCTCAATTATTCTTGGGACCAAGGCTTCATATACTTCTTTTGTATACTGTTTGTTCAAGATACAGTATTGGTTTCCCTTGAGCCCGATACAGCCAAAAAGATTATTGGAGTTGTGACATAGATCACAGTACCAGATGGAGTTGTTGTCATAGCAGGCATTGCAGAAGCCCATATACTTGGAACGATTGCAGGCATGCGTATCTATTTGCATTTCACATTCCATGCCGGCTTCATAAACATCATAGCCATCAGTTATACCAAGGGCGTTGTAGCAATACTTGGTATCCTGTGAGTCATAGATATAGAAACACTGCTCACAATTCTTACTATTGGTGATGTTCTGCCCATGACAACTTTCACTATTGGTAATAAACAGTGCACGGTGGGGCGTAGTGCTGAGGAGCTTGGTAAACTGTTGTTGGAGAGCAACTATTTGCTCATGTGAAGCCAAAGAAAATTGTTTCACTTTTTCTTGGTACACTTCCTTGGAATATTGTTGGTTGAGTATGCAATACGATTGATTGCGTAGACCAGCACAAAGCAGTGAATTTGTGACGCCTTTGCAGTCATAGAGAAAACGACTGTCAGTACAATTGTCAGAGTGCCATAAGTATTGGCAGTTGTAGCATTTGGTACAATACGTATTTTGATAAGCTAGTTCACAGCCATCTACATACGAACAATCAATACAGTCTCGACAGTTCACTAGCCAATTAGCATAAAAACAATTTTCTGCTAAGCCGCCATTCATCACTAAATAACAATTCTTGAGCTGATCAGCATGGTTGGTATAGTCGCTATTCTCATTGTTTTTACCAAAAAGGGAGAGGCGAGGGACAGCTAATTGGAGTTCTTGCCATTGCTCAAAAAAAGACCGGGTAAAGTCGAAGTCACGACCATATTGCAAACCATCAAAATCATCGCTCCACCATACTTTGCTTTCATACACTTTGAATGGTTTGTCGGGCGAAACAATCGAAATAATAGGCCGGCCTGAAAAGTCACACTTGCGATTGTAGAGCTTACGTTCATTACGAAAACTCATTCGGCGTTGCTGTCTACAGAGTGGACATAATGTTGGACTAGGAACTGGAAACTGTTTCCCATTGAAGGTAGGTCCCACTTTCTGATAGAAAGCTTCGTCATTAGCAGTCACTTCGAACGGTAATTTGCACTTCAGACATTCACTCATAAAGTTTAAGATTTGCGATTTAGAATCTAAAATTTACAATTAAAAGGTGAGCTTGAGATAACATGGTTCACAGTAAATCTTCTCCACTCGATCAGGAGCATAGCTAGTTTGTAGTGCTGTCTTGCAAGCTGCACAAGATCGATCCCAAAGTCTCTGAGGATTCTTTTTGTTCATGCGACTTTCATGTCTGCAGTTGAAGCAATGGTTTGGTAACGGCAATTTTTGAGCCTGATAAAAGGCTAGTTCTTGAGCAATGATTTTGTAGTTCTTTTCACAACGGTCACAGGTCAAAATCTGTTTCAATATTTCATCAGTAGCATCTTTGATATGTGCAGGTACCGTGGTGCGTGGACCTTCGTATCTGCTGCCCAACTCATCTTCACGCCAAGTAGCCCCCAACGCTAAGGCTTGGTTTTTATTGAGAGGGAAATATTCGATTGCCGCACTTTCGTTGTAACTAAAAGGCGAGATGCTCATTGGCCAAAACTCACCCCAAGCTTTTTCTTGACGCATTTGAGCAATGATTCTAGGCACTAGCTCTTCATATTCATCCTTACTGTATTGTTTATTCAAAATGCAGTATTCGTTTTGTTTCAAAGCAACACAGCCGAAGCTGTTTTTACTTACTCGTGAGCCAAAATTGTATTGGAGATTGTAAGTATTGGTAGCACAGACCTGACTAAATTGAATATCATAACAATTGATCCCAATCGAAGCTGAGTCATAGACTCTCTCAATCGTTTCACCAAAGGAAGAAACATCCATACAGTCTTTTGCTCGGTACAGTGAATCACAATACTTAAGATCTTCTGCATTACCAACCATAAAGCACTGCTCACAGTTTTTGACATTGATCATATAGTCACCACTAGAGTTTTCTAGATTGACTCCATGAATATATTTGTGAGGTGCTGCTTTTACTAAAGCGTCAAATTGTTTTTGGAGATTCTCGATTGTCGCCCTGTCGCCCAAATCTAATTTAGCCATATAAGCTTCATACTCAGCCTGCGTATATTGTTTGTTGAGAATGCAATATTGCTTGTGTTGTTGATTGACGCAGAGCAGACAGTCTTTGCAATCAATACAATTTTTGAGGAAAAAGCTGTCACGACAGTTGGTACAATCCTCACTAAAGAATAAATGGTAGCAACCAGTGGAAACCATTACTTCATAACAAAGCTCGGAGGTTTGGAGATACGAACACTCCATACAGTTGCGAGAGTGCTTGAGCACATTGCAATAATAAGAGTCTTCGTTGAAATCAGCATCAAAGGTCAAATAGCAGTTTTTGCTGTTGCCGGCGAAGTTGATATACGAACAATTGTTTTCTTCAGCATCGGGAGAAGAGACCAAGGCAGGTAGCGGTACCTTTTTGAGCAACTCATCATATTGATCAAAAAAAGTACGACTAAAATCATAAGCTTGGCCAAACTGACTAGGATCATGGCTGCTATCCCACCAACAAGTCAGACAGTAGACTTGATAAGGTTTGTCAGCGGCATAAATCGAAATAATCTCTTTGTGACAGTGCTGACACTGACGGTGGTAGAGTTTGCGTTCATTACGCCAAGCATGGCGGCGTTGCTTGCGACAATCAGGACAAAGACTGGGAGGAGGGAGAAGCATCTTTTGCGTACCAATAGTTGGCGAAAGATTCTCCAGCTTCTGAATATCATCAGGTGTAATTTCAAATGAGGTTTTGCAGTGTGCACAAGTAGTCATAGGTCTTTAATTAATTTAAAATTTTAAATTGTAAATCTTGAATTTTAAACTAAGTGGTTAGGTTTAAGTAACACGGCTCGCAGTAAATCTTTTCTGGTCTGTCTGGAGAGTATGTGGTTTGTAAGGCAGTTTGGCATTGGTTACAGTTTCTGGCATAGAGCTTTCTGCCATTTCTACTATTTACGCGGGATTGGTGGCGGCAGTTGAAGCATCTCTCTGGGGCTGGGATATTGAGGTTTCTGTAATAACTTAGTTCTTGCTGAATCAATCGATAGTTTTTGCTACAGCTACTACAAGTTAGGATGTCTTTGGTGATGGTATCGCTAATATCTTTGATCTCTTTGGGTAAAGTGACCTTGGGGCCTTCATAACGATTGTGGCTAGCAATATCACGCCAAGCTAAGTGGTCATGCTCAATCTGTTCTTTGGACTGAGGATAATATTCTTGCGCTACTGTTTCGTTGTAGGCAAAAGGGGAGATCGTTGATGGGAAGAATTCACCCCACTCTTTGGTACCGATCATGTGCGTGATAATTTTGGGCACTAAAATTTCATACTGGTCTTTGGAATATTGTTTATTAAAGATGCAATACTGTTTGTTCCGCAGTCCGACACAGCCGAAACAATCCTGACATGACTGACAAAGATCGCAGTAGATCAGACTGGTGCTACGTACCCAACAATTCATACTGAAAAGACAGTGGTAGACATTGGTGGCCACATTGGCTAGTTCATAGCCGAGCTGGCCATTGGTGCTATAAAAGGTCCAATCATAGGAGTCTTTGCAATCGACAATAAAGGAACTGTATTTACAGTTTTCTGCTTTGGAGATATCAAAACAGTTTTCTAAATTACGACTGTTTTGAATAAAGTCTCCTGTACAGTTTTCTGAGCTCAAGATATGTACTGCTTGGTGGGGAGATTGTAAGACGAGGGCTTGAAATTCTTCTTTGTATTGATCGATCTTTTGACAGAAGTTATTCAAGAACTCTGCTTTGAGTGCTTTGAATTCAGCTTCACTGTATTGTTTATTTTTGAAGCAAAAGCTTTTATTGCGCATGCCCATACACATGATCATGTCATGACAGCCAACACAGTCTTGAATGAAGTAAGAATCATAACAATTTGTCACACTTTTTCCCCAAAGTACGCGGTAGCATTTATGAGCATCGGCTACTTCGTAGCAAAGTTCACTGTTGTAGGTAAACAAAAAATCGACACAGTCTTTATTACTTAAAGCATAAACTCCGTAGTAACAATCTTGATTTTCGTCTGCTGTATGAATCAAATAACAATTTTTGTTGTAGCCGGCAAAACTAGTAAAGTCCGAGTTTTCATTTTGCATGGTATTGAGCGACATGCGTGGCACATCTCGCATGAGCTCTTGAAATTGAACAAAAAAAGGGCGATTGAAATCAAAGTCTCTACCATAGTCTAATGCATCCCATTGGTCAGACCACCACAGTGAAGTTTCATATACTTTGGAAGTAGAATCCGGAGCATACAAAGAAATAATTTGTTTCTGGCTCAAATCACAATGACGATTGTAAAGCTGACGTTCATTGCGAAAACTCATTCGCCGTTGTTCTCGACAAGGAGGACATAGTGTCGGAGTGGGGATAGGGAATTTCTGACCAGCTACGATCGGACTAACTTTGTCATAAAAGTTTAGATCTTCATCAGTAACAGTGAATTGTTGTTGGCAATGTGGGCAGACTTTGTTCATAGTTTTGTACAATATCGCAAAGGGATTGTGGCACACGAAAAGAGCAGTTCACGCTTGGCAGATACACATGGTGCTTGCCATAAGGTGAAATTGTTTTCTAACTGTCGATAGTGTAGCAGATTGTGAACGAGTGTAAACGCTCTATGCTAATTTGTGGGAGGGTGATCAAGCATTCGATGGCTTAGCTCAATCATAATTACTAGCAGTAAAATCTGTAGAAACATTTTTACAACAGGCTGTATTCTGATCAATCTTTGTTTCCAATCACTGATTTTAGTTTTAAATTTAAAATCTAGAATTTAAAATTCTAAATTAACTTCTCAGTCTGGTTAGTGATTGAGTGACTGGTAGCAGGTTTCACAAAGTACTCGTACTTCCTTGGGGTTGTACACTGTCATGACTGCTTGGTGACACTGAGTGCATTGCTGTGGCTTAGCTTCCATGACTGTAAGACTACTTTGAATCTTTTCTAGGCGCGCAATTGGGGAAACTGTGGGAATTGGAATGCCCATTCGGCGATAAGCTTGGAGCTCTTGTTTGATGATTTTATATTTCTTACCGGTCACCCGACATTTGATGACAGAATCTACAATGTCATCTTTTACGTCCAAAATATTGTCTGGAATCTGGTAGGTTTGTTCAAAAGGTTCGACTAGATCTTCTTTCCAGGTAAAGCCTAACTCTTGAGCATTTTCTTTGGAGGTTGGAATGAATACTTGTGCCTCTGAACGGTTGTAATCCATCGGCGCCATTTCGGCCGGAAAGAACTGACCATATTCGCCAGCTATTTTCATTTGGTCTTTTATCTTTGCTACTAAAGCGAAGTATTCTTCTTTGGAATATTGTTTGTTGAGAATACAATACTGTTTACGTTTGAGGCCGACACAACCAAAACAATCAGTCGAGCCAAAACCGACAAACATGCAGTATTCTAGGTCGCGAATGTTGGTGTAGCAGTCGTAGCAAAACTTGATGTTGTAGGCATTGTCTCCGACAGCTGAACTGTAGTATAGATTTTCACCATTTTGACCAAAGCCATCACAGACAAAGGCATTACGAGTTTGATAAATCATTTGAATCGACCACTCGATATTTTCTGCATCAGAAGCAAATAAAGAGTTGTGGCAGTTCTTGGTATGATTGAGATAATTGCCATCAGCGTTCTCATTACTTTTGCCTTGC
Source organism: uncultured Candidatus Peribacteria bacterium (assembly GCA_964514565.1). Taxonomy (GTDB): domain Bacteria; phylum Patescibacteriota; class Gracilibacteria; order RBG-16-42-10; family RBG-16-42-10; genus JAGNZB01. The sequence continues at coordinate 499,762 of CAZERA010000001.1, forward strand.
ATGAAACGGACTGCCGCATTTTTCTTGAGCTTCTGAAATGTAGCGCGTTCAGTATCTAAAGTAGTACGGCTACCTAGATCAATAGCAGCGACGCTCTCTTCATATGCTTCTTTGCTCAAAGGTTCGTTGCGGAAATAATATTCTTTGTTGTTTAAATTGCTGCTGCCATAGCAGTGCTTGCAGTTGTGGCAGTCGTATAGGAATGAACTGTCACTACAGTTTGAGCAGTTTTCCCCGTAGCGCACATTATAACAATTATTGATTTGAATGCAGCCGAAACACAATTCACAATTGGTGGTATAGACTGAGTCAATAATATCTTTGCTGTCGATCACAGTTCTAGAAAAAAGCACATCTTCGCCATTGATGACACCAAAAGATAAGTAGCAGTTTTTTACATTGAGTACGCCATTGGTGTAGTCGCTATTCTCCATCGTAGAGCGAATACATTCCAAGCTCGGCAATGGGGCTTTCTTGAGCAGCTCTTCCATCTGTTCAAAAAATGAACGTGCAGGATCATACTTCTGGCCAAAGCTGAGTGGATCCCAATCGTCGCTCATCCAAGTATCGATGTCATAAACAACTAATCCTTTGTGGGGTGGAATAAAGGTCAAAATATCTTTGCCAGTCAATGCACATGTGGTTGGATACAAAAAAATGCTACTCAAGAATGCACAAACCCGTCTGAGTCTTTCCAGTGGAGCTATCGTCGGTAGAGGAATGCCTTGTTCCGCACAAAAGCTTCCCTCTAGATCGGTAATAGTGAAGTTTTGACCAGTGAGCGTGCAGATTCTTTGCTGCATAGAAAAAACTGATTACTTCTTGAGGTCCCCGATATAAAAGCTTGCAAGAAGTGTCCGAGTTTCAGGCTGATGAGGTGTACCTTCTCCTGGGCGATCTTCAAATAAAGTAGTAGCGTCTTTGCCACAGCCTTGAGTAATCACTGGACCACCTGGATGTTGACCTGCCTTAATGAAATCAGTCACATTGTATACTTTGTCGTGAATCACCATCCAACAATCAGTAGCTTGGTTATGAGCTGTCACGTCACTCATTGTATATGCTGTACCTGTAGGAGCTGGTGTTACGGTAGTAGTTGGTGTGCTGACTGTAGCTTCTCCACATGCAGTCAGTAGACTTGCGAAGGTGACGAGTAATGCTAATTTTTTCATAAAGATGGTTATTAAACAGAGATATCATAGACCTAAATGTACTAGATGTGTAATAAGATTCTGGATAAACGATAGCTAAAGGATTGCTTCAGCGTAACATTTCTCACACAGTACTCTTTCGCTTCGCTCAGGCGCATAAACACTTTGTACAGCTGCCTGACATTGGCAGCAGTTTCTGGCCCAGAGATGTCTAGGTGGGCGTAGCTTTTGTCTGTCAGTATGTCTTTGGTCAGGATGGCGGTGTGGAATGGGGATACCTTGGCGACGATAGTAGGCGAGCTCTGGTTTGATGATGCGAAATAATCTACCTGTGACTTCACAAGCGATAGCAGTATCGAGAATATCATCTGTAACTTGGTTGATGTCATCAGTAATTTCTGCTGCTGGGACTACTTGTTTTACAGCTGGCCGAGGCGCTTCGTAATCACTCCAATGAAATCCTTGTGCTAGTGCTTGTTCTTTGGTCAAAGGGAAAAACTCTTGAGCGACAGTTTCATTGTAGCCAAAAGGCGAGAGCCAAGGAGGAAAGAATTCTGCCCATTCACCCAGTGCTATCATTTGTTCAATAATGCGGGGAACAAGCTGTTCGTATTCTTCTTTTGAGTATTGGGTATTGAGGATGCAGTACTCTTTGTGTTTGAGCCCTACACAACCAAACAGATTGCTACTGCCTTGCCAACAGAACGCTGAGTGGTAGATATCGTGACTATCGAAACAGGTGTAGTAGTTCCCAATCATTTGCTGACATCCAAGACCAATCATGGCTGCATTGTATGCTAGTGATGTCGTGTTGCCCCATATGTCGATGTCATAGCAGTCGGTAGCGTCGAGGAGCATGTTGGTACAGAAACGGCAGTCGCGCAGGTCATTGCAGTCAAAACAGTCAGCGGTATTTTGGCAATTATTGATATTGTTACCTGTACTGTTCTCATTCATTCTGCCTCTGAATGCTTTTTTAGGTTGCTGGGCAAAAAATTGTTCTGCTTTTTGTTTGAAATCTTGAAGGTGTTGGTAGCTATTTAGTTGTAGACCTTTGAGAATTTGTTCGTATTCTGATGGTGAGTATGGTCTGTTAAATATGTAATACTCTTTTTGTTGCAGGTTTGAACAGCCAATACAATGTTTGCAGCCGATACAATCAATCAAGAAAAAAGAGTCACTACAGTTTTCACTAAAGCGGCTGTATTTGAGGTTGTAGCAATTAGTACAGTTGATGGTTTCGTAGTTGAGTTCACAGCTTTTGATACAGAGAAAGTCTGTACAGTCTTGGATAGTGTGAAACGTCTCGCCATAAAAAGAATCTTTGCTTTGTTCTCCATCAAAAATCAGGTAGCTATTCACACATTTGAGCACATCATTGGTGTAGTCACTGTTGATACCGTCTCCCCAGACAATTAAGCCAAGCTTGGGAACGGCTTTCCATAGATCATTCCATTGTTCGAAAAAGGATTTTGAAAAATCATAAGGTTTACCATAATTGATGGGATCCCAGTTATCATTCCACCAACAGCTATTACAATAAACTAAAGTATCTTTGTTGGGTGAATAGATAGAAATAACTGCTTTCTGACAGGCAGCACAAGTGCGGTTGTATACTTTTCTTTCATTACGAAAAGCCTGACGGCGTTGTTGGCGACAATCAGGGCAAAGCTTTGGAGCTGCTACTGGATACTTTTTACCACCAAAAACAGGTGACACTTTGTCGTAGAATGCCAAGTCACGGTCTTCAATGGCAAAGCTTTGCTGACATTTACTACAACTATGATTCATAGCAATAATTACTTGAAACAATAGTAGACAAAGGCCAGACAAATGGAAAGTTCGGTGGACTTAAGTAAACAGCATTAAGCTCTTATTTCTGCTTGATAACACTTTGTGCAAAAAATAGTTTCTGGTCGATCTGGTGCATATGGAGAGGCTAGCTCTACTTGGCATTTTTGGCATTGGCGAGGGTAGAGCTTTCTTGGTAGTAAGCTTGCTACGCGATTTTTTTGTCTACATATGAAGCAATATCTAGGAAGGGTGAGCTGATGGCTTCTATAAAATTCCAGCTCTTGAGCTAAGATTTTATAGGATTTGGCACATGAGTTACATGCCAAAGGTGATTCAGTAATAGTATCTGAAACATCGTCGATAGCGTCGGGTAGATTGGATCCCTGACTAATAGGCATGCCAGCTTGATTATCCGGAGATTGCTCGATCTGTATATTAGGAAAGAGACTGATTGAGGTAGGGAAGAATTCACTCCATTCACCAGTTTTTTGCATGTGTGCGATCAATTGCGGGACCAAGCTTTCATATGCTTCTTTGCTATATTGTTTGTTGAAAATACAATACTGCTTGCGTCTTAGTCCAATGCAGCCAAAACAATTGTTGGAATAAAAACAGTGATCGGAGTAATACATCTCATAACAATTCCAACACGTAGTAGAAAACAACATGCGATAACCAAACCAGCAGTCTTGCACTTCGTAGAGCAACTCAGAGTTTTGATAGCCACAGTAGTTGCCATCATACGAATCTTTTAGTTGTCCACCGTCCGAAATATATTTACAGTCCTGAGCCTGGTTGATGTGATAGCAGTCGTAGCAATTTTTACACCTGTCCAGAAAATCTCCAGTGCAGTCTTCACTATAGCTAATCGTGGCATAGCGATGGGGCAGGGTAGCAAAGAAATCGTTTACTTTTTGTTTCAGGATTTGAAGGCCTTGGTGTGAGGATTTTTGTAGCAATAAAGCGGCCATTATTTTTTTGTATTCTTCAGCTGAATAAGCTTGATTGAAAATGTAGTACTGCTTGTGAGCAAGACCAAAGCAGCCAAAACAATCATGGCAGTCATCACAGTAGTAGCAAAAATAGCAGTCACTAAGTGCATTGGAATATAAACAAAACTGACTATTGTAGGAGGTGAGACAGGCGAGCAGCTCGTAGCTCAACTCACAACTAGCGGACCAGTACATATCTAAACAATTGCGGCAGTCATCGATCGAGTCTGAATAGTAGCAGTCTTGATTGCCATCAGCATTGAAAATTAAGTAGCAATTTTTGTTGTGTGAAGCATAGTTAATATATTCACTATTTTCAGCATTGCGATTGATGAGCGCTAGTCTCGGCACTGAGGTTCTGAGCTGGGCAAATTGGCTGAAAAATGTTTGCGCAAAGTCATAGGGGACACCAAAATCGCTAGCATCCCATTTGTCCGACCACCAACACTCTTTGCAATAAACTGGATACTCAGTATCCGTAGGATAAATGGCAATAATCGACTTGTGACATAATGAACAAGCTCGATTGTACAAAGAGTAATCATTGCGAGTAGCCAGTCTTCGTTTTTCTCGACAGCTTGGGCAATGAGTCGGAGGTAGTACGGCAATTGTTTGTCCGGAAATAGTTGGCGATACCTTTCGATAAAAATCAGTATCGTGCTCAGTAACTTCAAATGATTCTTGGCATTGCAAACAATCGCGCATCATACTGGACAGCTAGAATTACTGGCAGTATATGATGCTGCTCGCATAATGCAAAGTGACAATACTATTCAACTACCCGTCGACCATTACTCCGCAATCGTTATGCGATGGTACAGCTTTTGATTGCGAGTAATGGTCGCAATGTCAGTAACAATCACAACACTGATTGGCCCATATATCCTGGTAGAGTCTCCAGCAGTATTCGTTTCTCGAGCGCTGACGTGAAAGTCATCACAACGTCCATTGTCAGTCCAACTAATAGTGACTCCTCCTCGATTGGGTATATTGCCAATTACCCAGTGAGCCCGTCTGATTTGATCTACTATTGGTCTGCGTAAACCGTAAGCTAGGGGGATTGCATCAGCAGGATCTGCTAAGCAGTGACTTAGTTCATTGGTACGGGCTAAAAGTGCCCTTCGTACAGCCTCTTCTAAAGGTGAGTGTGTTTGGTCTGTAGCTAAGAATGGGCTAGAACTATAAATGAGAGTTGGTAACGATCTAGTGGCAACAGGAGATCTCTGTGGTTGTGTTGGTGTAACGATCGGAAGAGTAGGCCGTGGTTGTGGAGTTATAGGATTTACTTGTCTTGTGTTGGTACTTGTTTCAGCAGCGATTTGTGTTGCTCTGCGAGTGAAACCAATCCCTGCGCCAATGATAGCAACTGTTCCGAGTACTAATGCTAATAAACCAGCGTCTTTACGTGCAGGTATAGTTGATAATGTGCTTGGAGCATCTGATTCGGCAGCAATAAATCTACCCAAATCGGTTGGTAGAGCTCCTGGAGATGGCAATGGTCTTTCCGTGTCAAAAACTGGTTCTAATTGCGCCTCTATTGGCGAAGCTGGGGCTGGGTTGTTGCCCTTTTTCGTAAATCCCCCGGCCTGAGCAATCTCTTGTCTAACATTTGCTTCTGTTGCCGCATGAATAATTGAAAGACAAGCTGCAATTTGATTGAGCTTGGCACTAATTAAGTCTAAAGGTAACCAATTGTCATTGAAGTCACCAAGCAAAAGACTGGCATGAAAAGAAAGGCTAGTTGCTACATGATCTGATGGTGATTGCTCTTCAGTAATTTGATCTCTAATAGTGCTTAAAATCACCTCAATGAATTTGTGGGGATCTAAGGTCATAATGTGGTTGAATGCCTCTATGGCTAGTTCGCGGTCACCAATTTCATTGATGGTCGTGTCAGGCAAAGAACGAATGTGGAGTTCAATTGCCTTGATGATATCTCTACAGTATTTTGCTGCTAAGGTCTTTGTCTTCGCTACTTTAGTTTTGATGTCAGAAGCGTCTACATCTTGGCTAATTACAGCTAATGTCGCCCCCAAAAAAGCTTGACCTGCTTTTATTGTGTTTAGCACTCCGCGCTTTTCAGCTGTTTTCGTCCTGATTCTGATATCCAGATCGGTGAAGCTAACAATAGCTGATGTTTCAGTTGGTGAGTCAATAGACATAAGAAAATTGCTTGTTGATCAAAAGAGCTCACAATCTAAAACAAACCGAGCATTTTGTCTATGAATGTCGCCAATTGGACAAAGAAAGCTGTTGTTACAAGCGTAATCCAAATAATCCCCCTAGGATGATGGCCAAGATAAACAACACCAATATTACTGGTACTGCAATAACAGCACCCAACATGATTTTGCTAGCAATGCCCGCTTTTCCAGTACTCTCCGATCCAGGTAAGATAGCTTGAGAATGATCTGCTTTTGTAGTAGGCAATGTGGCTAGTCGTTCTGTTTGAGTGATGCTGATAGTATGTACTATTTTGAGTAACAATATAATGAAAGCAATATAACAAAGACTAGCTACCATATAAAAGAAAGTAGCAATACTGATCAATTGAATATCTTGTGCTGAATTGAGACTAATCGTTGTTGAAGTATGCAAAGTAATAGCGATGTAGTAAGCAATTGAACCTGTGATCGCTGATCCCCACCAAGTTTTCACTGTCTGCCAATTGGTAGGATCTACTACCTTTTGCCAGATCTCACGCATGTTGATATATGGTCCGCGAAGATTGACGATCGGTACAATACATTCTCCAATTACAGCGCCTGGAGTATTGGCAGTTTCTTGATCCAAAGCATAAAGATTGCGATATGCCTGATAGAACCAAACTAGAAAGATCACTACTGCTGCCCAAAACAATGAGTCAAAAAGAGAAGCATTGTGATCATACCAACTAATGATTGGATTATTGAGCCAATTAAATATGCCCGGATTGTTGTTGAGTAAAGCCCAATTGCCTATGAATACCACTAATGTCACTAAGCATATCTCAGCGATTGCCACTACTCCATAAATGCTTAAGAGCATGGATAGGGTTTTGAGGGAAGTGAAGGGGACGTTGAGTTGGAAGTAGGACTTTTTTTGTGGAAGCATGGGAATTAATTAACAATTTACAATTCTCAATTTACAGTTTTTTTGAGGGGAGAAGGCTTCTATGTTTCGGCTTTTTCGTAGCACTCTTGGCAGAGGACTGGTTGATCTTTGGGGTTGTGGACGCTTCTGAGTGATTGGTTGCAATTGCTGCACTGAATGTCTTGGAGGGGGAGGATTTTGTTTTGGTAGAGTTTTAATTTGATGCGTTCTAGTGGCGCTACTTGAGGTAACGGTATTTTGAGTTGTTGGTATGCTTGTAACTCTTGTTTGATGATGCGATAGCGTTTGCCGGATTTGGTACAGATGTAAACATTACCAAGCATGCTCTCATCTGCATCTTTGATGTTATCTACCAAAGTAGATGTTGGAGCAGGTGATTCTGGTTTATCTTCTGCCCAGCTGAAACCTCGCGCCAAGGCTTCTTCTTTGGTCATCGGACAATAGGTCATTCCTTCAGACTCATTGTAGTGACAATAGCTCATCGATGGTGGGAAAAATTGCCCATACTCTTTGGTCTGGCGCATATGTTCGCGTAGCTTTTCTACCAATGCTAAGTACTCTTCTTTTGAATACTGTTTGTTCAGTATGCAATACTGTTTCTTTTTGAGTCCAACGCAACCAAAACAGTCACTAGAGCTTGAGGTATAGATACAGTATTCGAGATCACGGACATTGTTCCAAGTATGTAAGCAAAACTTGAGATTGTATGCATTTTGACCGCAACTCATACAGCGATAAATCAACTCAGCACCATTACCAAATCCGGTAAAATCAATACAGTCTTTGGCTTTGTTGAGCTGTACGCCGTTTTCGATATCTTGAGAGGTGTTTACGAAATAGCAATCTTGGCAGTTTTGAGTGCTATTGAGCTCATCGCCGGTAGAGTTTTCGTTTTGACTACCGAGCAAATATTTAATTGGGAATTGTTTTTTGAAAGCAGCAAATTTTTGTTTCTCAGCTTGGACAGTTTGGTAACTACCCAAATCAATTGTGGCCATCTTGGCTTCATAATCTTCTTTGCTGAGCGCCTGATTATAAAAATGATATTCTTTGTTGCGTAAGTTTACACATCCATAGCAGTGCTTGAGTCCGCGACAGTTGTACACAAGAGCAGAATCTGAACAATTAGCACTTTGCTCACTATGGCGGACATTGTAACAATTGGTGACTTGGTAACAGTCATAACACAATTCACAATCAGTACCCCAGAGGGTGTCGATCGTGTTTTTACAACGAATTAGTCCTGAAGAGAACATACAATCTTGATCTTCTGAACCAATGATCAATAAGTAACAGTTTTTGACATAGCCGACTCCATTGCAGTAGTCACTATTCTCAACGCTAGCTTTGTCTACAATCAAGTTTGGGGCAGGGACTGCTTTTTGGAGCTCAGCCATTTGCGCCAAGAAGGGACGATTCCAATCAATCTCTTTGCCATAGCTCATTGGATCCCAACGATCAGATTGCCATTCATCGATTTCATAGACAGTGAAGCCTTTTTCTGGAGGGATACAGCTCAAGATGTTTTTCTTGGTTGCAGCACACTCAGTATTGTACAAAAAGACAGCATTGGAGAAGCTATACATCTGACGCATGCGTTCTTGTGGTGCTATCTCTGGTAGAGGGATATTGTGTTCTAGACAGTACTTTTCTTCTCGGTCAGATACCTGGAAAGGGTTGCCACTGATACGGCAAATCTTTTGTTGCATAAGAACAAGTTTACTTGAGCCGACTATAGGAAAGAGCTGTCTTTTTAGCAATCTTTCTTGAGTAGTTAAACGGATCTTAACTTTAGGCTATAACTAGTTGATAACATGTTTCACAGAGTATTTTTTCTGGTCTCTCGGGAGCGTATGAGGTCACTACTTTTTTTTGACATTGATCACATGTTCTCTGCCATAGTTTTCTTGGAGGTTTAGCCTCTTTTCTTTGTGAATTACGTAAGTCTGGGTGCTTGCGTGGTAAGGGGATATCGTGTGTTCGGTAAAAATTAAGCTCGGGCTTTGTGATACGAAATGGTCTCTGTGTAATCGAACACTGAATAGCAACTTGTAAAATATTGTCGTCAACATCAGTAATACTATCGGATAGCTCAGTATTCGTAAGTATCGTTTTAACTTGCGGCTGGGGAGCTTTATAAGCTGACCAAGTAAAACCTTTTTCAAGTGCAATAGCTTCACTCAAGGGATAATACTCTTGAGCTACAGTTTCATTGTAACCAAAGGCAGATAGCTGTGAAGGAAAGAATTCTCCGAATTCACCAGTTTTTTGCATATGCCCGGCTATTTGTGCTGCGAGTATTTCATAATCCTCGGCACTATATTGTTTATTGAGGATAGCGTATCTGGCATGATTCTTGAGGCCAGCGCAGCCAAAGATATCGCTACACCCCAAGACACAAAAAGTAGAATGATAAATGCGTTGCGCCCCAAATGAGGCATAATAACTAGCTAATATTGCCTGTGCACCTTCACCAATACAAGAGCTATTAAAGACTAAGCTAGTATTGCTGCCCCATTTATCAACATCTTCACAGTCAGTAGCAGTTTGAATAAGCTGACAACAATAGCGACAATCTTGAATGTCTTTGCAGTCAAAACAATCAAAACTATTTTGGCTGTTTACTATATTGTTGCCTGTACAATTCTCAGCTTGATTCCCTCGGTAAGCACGGCGGGGGAACTTTTGAAAGAAATCATTTACCTGAATCTTCATGTTTTCTCGCTGCGTGAAATTCTCTAAATGAAATGATTGAATAGTCCTTTCGTATTCTTCTTTGGTATAAGGTTTATTGAAAATAAAGTATTCTTTTTGGTTTAGATTAATACAGCCAAAGCAATGCTTGAGATTGCTACAATCCATCAAGAAATAACTATCACTACAATTTTGACTAAAAGAACAGTGCTGTACGTTGTAGCAATTGAGACAATTGCTGCACTCGTAGCAAAACTGTGATTGTTGTAAACATAGTCCATCAACACAATCATTGTTTGAATTGAAAGTTTCTAAATACAAACAATCTTGGGCATTGCCGCCATCGAAACATAAATAGCAGTTTTTTAGCTGGCCGCAGCTATTATTATAATCACTATTTTCTGTTTCAATTAAGATAACTCCCAACTTAGGCACGACGTTGAATAGTTCGCGGAATTGGTCGAAAAACGGCTGGTTGGGATTAAAATCTCTACCATAACTGAAAGGATCCCATTGATCACTCCAATAACAACTGGGACAATAAACTGTAATTGATTTATCTGAGCTATAAATACTGATGATGTCTTTTTGACATAGTGAACATGAGCGCTGATACAGATTTCTTTCATTACGAAATGCTAGCCGTCTTTGTTGGCGGCAAGTTGGGCAAAGCGCAGGATCAGAAATAAGATACTTTTTGTGGTTAAAAACAGGTGAAATTTTATTATAAAAACTGTTGTCCTGCTCATTGAGGGTGAATGTTTGGGTGCAATGGTTACAGGCTTTTTCCATAAAAGTATTTACTATCGATAATAGTAGAGAAATATGGTCGCGATTGAAAGACATTTTATGTACTAGCTTGTCTGTAAGTCCACTTTCAATTTCGCAGCAGGTTCGAAGTATACACAAAAATAAATCCTCATTTGTTTTCTCAATTTCAACATCATGCTATGCTTGCTACTAGATTGATATATTTTTATGAAAAGTGATGAACTGATAGCTAAGCTCGATCAGGCTTTTTCGATTGCCGATATATTCGACCAATGGCATTGGAATTTTGATGATGAGTTTAAAAAACGGGCGGTGCCAAAGTTTATGATACCTGAGCACAATACTGGTCTGATGTTTGATTATACTGATGAAGTGAATCATATCTACACTGCTTTTTCTCCTAGTACTTTTGTATTGGAGCAAATTGTGAAAGCGGGCATTAAAGGAGTGCTTCTGGTTGTGAAGCATGCTTTTGATTGGGATGGCCGTAGTAGTGGTATTGGTTTTAGCCCATTTTCTTTACGTGACTATGAGCTGATGGAGGAGGGGCAGATTTCTATTTACTCTTTGCATACCCCTTGGGATCGCAACCGTAATGATACGTTTGTTTCTACTGCTTATGGATTTGCTAAAAAGATTGGTTTACAAGTAGAACGCGAGTTTGCCGAAGAGCCAGATAATCCTGGTTTGGTGCTTGGCTTAATCGGTACATTACCTGTAGATACGATTGATGATTTACAAAAAAGCTTAACTGCTACTTTGGGCTATGCCGTGAAGGTTTTCAAAAAACAGGATCAGGTCAGAAAGGTAGCAATAGTGACTGGTGGAGGATTCCTGCCATCACTGATGCGAGAAGCAATTGATCTTGGTTGTGATACTTACATCACTGGTATCATTACCGGTAACGCTGCAGAGTACAGTTTGAACTCTTATCCCAAGACAAAAGCTAAAGTAGATTTATTACCAATCAATGTGGTAGGGGCGTCACATTATCTAACAGAGAAATGGGCTCCACAGTTTTCAGTACCATACTTTGAGCAATTCGCACCTAGTAGTTTTGTTGAGGATATAAGCGCTCTAGAAAAGCTTGAATAATAATTCTGAACTTACATAATGAGCTAGAAGCAGGAATTATTTCCTAATATATTGGTGCGATGTACGCAGAGCATCAAGCTGAGCTTCAACTTCATTTGATCCAGGAAAGGCAATTTCTATTGTTCCTCTTTGTATTTCTTGACGATTAGGGCCGGACAAGATTGTATTTACTCTAGCAAAGTTAAATCGGCCATTGGTGCGAAATGGATCTTGTAAGGCTACGGTGATCACGCTGCCAGGTGTTAGTTTGCTTAAATCAGGGACGGCTACTTTTTGGCCACCTGCTGCTAAGAAATCTCGTGGCATTTTTATAACTGAATTGATCAGCGATGCCCCCAGTGGCAATACTAGATCCATGTAAGTAGCAATTTGGAAACCTGGAGATGCTCTTTCATAGTCAGTCATGACTACGCGCGCCTTTACCGGAACTGACATCCGAATTTCACTTTGGTCACTGCTGACAAATGCATGATTGTCGTAAATGGCAGTTGTCTTGATACTTCTATCTATCCACTTACCACCAGCAACTGGTTTACCGAGTGGAGTGGCAACTATAGTGATTGCTCGCCGCTGATTAGTTACCATTTTGATTGTGGCTGTTCCACCTCTGATCTCTTCAGGTTTGAATTGGTCGGCACTTGCTGCCACTATTTTTAGTTCAGTTTGAATGAGTTTTCTGAATCTCATTTCTTGAGCAGCAACAAACTCTTCACCTGCTTCAAGTAAAGTTTTTCCTAAGTCTGTCATCGCAATCAATGCATCGGGTCCATGTATCATCGAATCACTTGGACCACTAAAAAAGAGGCGACTTTCTCCAGTTGCCTTTTGACATACTTGGTCGATATCTACATTTGCAAGTACATCCCTTACTGGATCGCGCACTGTTTCATCAGGCAGATCTGTTTGCAGCGCTATTCTGATAGATTCGAAGTCTTCATGTGCTTGGGCAATGAATGGATGTCTGCTAAGAGGTATCGAAGGTTGACCGAAGGCCATGGTTTAAATTTAAGGTAATTGGAACTGAAAACAGTAAGTTATTGCCTAAGGTAAACTGATTATCTAATGAGCGGGTGGGATGATACTTGCATCGTAACTACATCTGCTACAAGCTTTGAATTGGGCATGGCAATCTCTATAGTTGCTGATGCTATTTCTTTTGCATCGCGAGTAATAAGAGTTGTTTTTAAAACTCCGAAACTAAATCTTTTCTTGCATACCAATGGATCCTGCAATTCGATCGTAAATAGGCCGTCTTCTTCTAAGTTTGCCAGATTAGGGATTGTCATCTTTTTGCAACCTGCTGCCAGCATCATTTGGGCACCAGCAAATTTTTTCATCATATTGCCACCCGCTTGTAAGGCTAAGTCAAAGAAAGTGGCTAGTTGGATTGCTGGAGAAAAAATATCGCGACCACTCATAGTTGGGGGCCCACTAGTTAAGTATCTTCTTTCAACACAGTCGGTTTTGATTGTTTCTACCATAGTGTCGCCAAAAATACCTGATACTGCTGCAATCCTTCCTACCCACTGCCCCCCAGCTACTGGTGTTGGTAGTGCTGTTCCTGTTATTGTTAGCAATCGACCTTGATTAGTAGTCACTTTTAAAATTACTGCTGCCTGAGCAAGCTCGTCTTTTGATATTTGATCCGGGGTTGTTGCTACTAATGCTAGCTCACTTCTTACAATTTCTCGAAATTGTGCTTCACGGATAGATGTTATCTCTTCACCACTATCTAGGAGCTTTCTCGCTATTTCTACCATTGGAATTAAGGTGTCCGGTCCATGAATAAATCCAGCACTCACTCCACTGAAAAATAACCGTGTTTCGCCTCTAGCTTTTTGGAGCGCGCGATCTACGTGGCCAACTACAAGGCTATCCAAGATTGGTGTGCGTTCGGTAGCATCTGATTGAACAGTTTTTAAGCCAATCTTAATTGGTCTGGAAGTGGAAGGGTGTGAGACACGGTAAGCCGTCGGCTCGGTTGGTTGTCTATTGAATGCCACAAATAAATATAATGAAGGTTGATTATAATGCTGTTATTTTGCTTGTCAATTTGTCATAATTAAATTGTTGGATGTTTATCAATAAGGCTTGAATTTCTACTTTTCTTTAGCAATTGTTTGGACTAGTATCTCACCTCAACTATTTTTATGGGTGGATCAAGGTGCGGAAGTAAAGATACGATTGGTTTGGCTGCAAAAGCTAGTCTTCGTAAATGGTGTCCTAGCCAAAATCTACCCAAAGCTTGTTTCACTTGGGCAGAAAAGCATGCGTTAAAGTTAACAGATGGAACAATAGTCACTCCTAGTCTGAGCCTTTATCGAGGTACTGATCCCACTAAGCTTGTTTTAAGTGTGATTGATGATCAGGGGAATCCACGTGTTAGACTGCAAGCTATTTTAGCTGATCATAGTACTAGTACTTTATCCTTCGATTTAGTGACCAGATCTTGTCATCCATTTGCCACTTGGAAAGAGCACAAATCAGATGCTCAAACCAATGAAGTCTCCACTGCGGAGTTATTAATGGATACTGCAAAATGGCCTCGTGCTTGGCAGCGAGTGGGAACAAAACGAGAAGCTCTTGAAGTGTTTGTTTGTACTGATATTGTGGCTCGGGGAATGATTGTGGTCAGAGCCACTGCAGCAGATTTGGCTAAACACTACTCGCTTGAGCGTTTGGTTTATTCATTTTCACATGTGGCTGACTCTTTGCATGGCAATACCTATCCATCAGCGCAGTTTAGTAGCAGAAATGGTGGCGCAATGGAAGTCCATCTAGTACCAGAAAACCATCGCAGTGTAGTAGGAGATAAAGCCTGTATTCGTGGCATGCTTCTGCCTGATGAACATGTGGAGGTACCACTCAATCCACAGCTCGTTGCTCTGTATCGTGAGGTGCTAAAGAGTGTAGTTAGTTCAACTTAATACTAGCTAGTACTTGTTGATACGTTGATTCATCTAAGTCAGGATTTTTAGCAAAAGCAAAATATCGAGTCTGACCGTCTTTGGCGCGCAGGTCAGTGACAATGTGTTTAATATTTCTCCAACTTGGTTGATCGGAAAAAGTAGCCACATTTGCTTTCTTTTCAATCTCATAACGTTTAGTAGTATAAGCACCTTGTCCTACTTGGAGGTCTTTAGTACTGAGGACATTGACTGTAGTGAGTGTTTGAAACTGGTCAGCATCAAAAAATGAAATGTACATTTGTGATCGGCTGCGTGCTGTGTCTGTGCCACTTAGTGAAAATAAATTGAGCGCTTTCCGGGATGGAATATATTCAGCTTCCCATCCTTTTGGAATAGAGAGTGTGAGTGGAAAGTCTTTTGCGCCAATATCATTACTATTAAAAAGGCGCTCAGGGTGATCGATTACTACTTGATGTTGAGTGAAAAAATCTTGGGGATTGAGCCATTTACTAACTGATTCAGCGGTAGTTTCATAGCCATTGAGACGCGCATCGTTGCCTGCATACAGTCCAAAGTGCAGATGCTTCCTTTCACCATCTGTTTCGGTACTGAATCCTTTGCCTAGATCGGCTAGAAACTGACCAGCTTTCACTTGATCACCGACTTTGACCGCTGCTGATTGCAAAGCAATGTGGCCATAAAGACTATGGATAGTTTTGCCATCGATAGTATGTTTGATTCTGATAAATCCACCGTAGCCGGAGACGAATTGGACGACTTCTACTTGGCCATCAGCTATCGCTTTGACTGGTACATCAGCATCAGTGTCGGTGAATTCAATGTCGTCTGCCACATGGTAACCAGTGAAGCGATCTTGAATATATTCACCAAATACTTTTAGTGTTTTTCGTTTTCCATATTGCTCGATTGGTAAGACAATTGAGTGGGTTTGTGCTGGAGGAGTAGTAATCGTGGAGGATGGTACAGTTGCAGGAGTTGTGGTGGTATTAAGACTAATGTCAGCCGAGGTAGTGGGTTCAGCAGTAGTACAGCTAGTCAGGATGCTTAAGCTGCAAAGAAGCAAAGCAATAGTTTTCATAAGCTGTGGGTTTAAAGACCATTACACCTTATCACCGCACGGGCATTGAAGAAACTAATCTGGCATAGTCACTTCTGACAGAAGTGCTTTAATTGTTATTTGGCTGCCAATTGGTTATAATAAAGTGTAATAATTATAACTTTTGTCTATGTTGGAGCATCGTCGTGGTGATGAGGGCAGTACTGAGAACATCCGTGCATTTCCATTACGACCGGCTGAGGAGGTTGGTCAGCAGGCCTTACAGATTAAACAATATATTGATGGTGAGAAAAAGCCTCTGGAACTTACTCATGATGAATTGAGCTCTCTTCAAACATTTGAAGCTGGTTTGAATCAAGAATTGTATCCAGTATCAAAGCTAAATATTAAGTTTCAATTACTTTATCTAGATCACTTTTTGACTCCTGCCGGGGCTACTATGCTGGCTGCAGATTTTCCTGGTGAGGTAATTCCTACTGACATCGCAGGATTGAAACAATTCTTTTATGCCAAGCGAGCATTTTTTAATGGCAAAGATGCAGCCAAGATCAAACAGAAATACGAGTCAGAAAGTTTGAAGGCTTCTACTGCACAACTCAGTAAGAGCCTGTTGCCAGCTGATAGTACGACCGGTCATTTGGATGTCGTAGCTGCTCAAGCACCTCAAATTATGAGTGTGATTCTCAATACAGATGTATTACGAAAAAAATGGGAAAACCTTCGTCAACTTCGTAAAAAGATTAGAACAATTGAAGACGAACTAGTTGCTTCAACAGATAGCGATAATTTACGCACAGCTAAAAAAGAAGTGATCTTGATGTATCGTCATCGTATCAATGAAATTTTGATGCAATTGTATGGTGATTTGTACTTGCTCAAAAGCAAAGAAGAAGTGGTCGGTACTGAAGGTTTGAATCCAGACGAAGTAGCTTTGACTGAGGGAATCAAAGGGTACAAAAATTTGGAGCGTAGCTTGAGTTTGTTGGACAAGATGTTGCGTGGAGTTGGTGAGATGGAAGGTGAAGAGGGAAAGGCTAGTTATACTCAGGTCAGCAACAGCACCAGAGCAGCTGCCACAGCAATTATCAATACTTTGCGTCCATTTGTGGAAGATACCAAAGATGCTGCAATGCGTGAAAAAGGAATCGATCCTAAAAAGGTAAATAATAAGGATCAATACATCACGCCAGCTGAGCGTAAAGTATTTGGGGATACCGTTCTGGCCCATTATGGTTTGCTAAGTGAGGTTCCTGCTGGTCCTGAAAGTTTGGAAAGAAGCGGTCCAGCTGAAGATGGTAATTGGCAATTTGTAACTGGTACTACTGGTGCCATGGCTGTGGATCCTACCAAACGTATAGTGCGTGATGCATCTCAAAGTCGTAGCGTTGATGAAGCTTTGGCTGTGGGGACGGCTCATGAAGTTGAGGGGCATGCTTTACAAGCAGTGAATCGCCAAGCGATACCATTAAAAATCATGGATGGTGTGAATGCTGATCGTCGCACTGTGCTGGCAGAAAGTGGGGCAGTAAGCAACGAAAAGCAGATGAACAAAGCGATGTTTGGTTTTGATCGTTATTCCACTGGTATTGATTCTATTCCTGGTCTAGAGGCTAGATTACAGGGCAAGAGTTATTTGGAATGTGTAGATGTGATCTATGAAAGTAAGATGAAAAATGTGCGAGAAAAGTATGACCTCACTCAACCTGACCAAAGGGCAGCTTTTATGCTAGTAGCTCGCAAGACTTTGGATGGTGTGATTGAGAGAACCAAGCGTCTGTTCCGTAGTACCGATACCAAGTTTATTGGTTTTGATCGTACTGCAAAATACATCACCAATAGCCAAGAGGCTGCTTATACAGAGCAAGAGATTGTATTTGATAAGCTCAAAGAATTGGGGCTAGAAAAATTAGCTTATTTGGGACTGAATCTCCGTACTGCCTTGTCATTACTGAAACTGGGCTTGCTTGATTTGGATAAGATCAAGACTCCAGAATTCAAGACGCTAGAGCTTTGGGAAAAAGGCGGAGTGGCACCAAATGGTGAAATAATTGCGCCAGTAAAAGATAAGTACAAGCTGGATTAAGCTGCCTAAGCTCCGAGTTTAGATTTAGCAAAAGTTGGCCAAGGATCTGGTCCCGCGTCTGCGGGACTCTTCTTGGCTCTTTGGCCTGAGTTTGTTATTTTGATGGTACCTAAAAACAAAACTGATGTGGATGGTAATTAAAGCAGCATTACGAGCAGTCCCCAAGTATAAAGGCAGTGTTGCTTTGTATTGTTTGTTGAGTCTTGTTTTGATTGGTTTTGGAGTATATCAACCATATCTGTATAAACAAGCAATCGATGGCCTGATTTTTATTTTGAGCCCCGCAAATAGTGGGCATGAGAGTAATACTTTGATGTGGATTTTGCTTTGGTTTGGTGTGAGTTATGTCACGAATATTTTCACCACTGTTAAAGACTGGATCTTTTGGCATCAGTTTTCCAATCCTAGTTTCATTGATTACCTGCATGATGGATATGAACGATTACTCAATTTTCAGTACGATTTTTTTGTCCAGAAGAAGTCCGGGGAAGTAATGAAAATACTAGATGATGGAGTAGAAGCATACAGTTCATTGATCAATACTATATTTCAACAACTACTTATTCCTATCCTTTCGTTTTTTGTTCTCTTGGTCTTCGCTTGGTCTCAAAGTAAAGAATTGACCCTTACTTGTTTGGCAATTGTCCCTATTCAAGCTGTCTGGTCGTACTTTACTTACAAGAAAACGTCACCTCATTCTAAGAAGGCCAGTGAGGGATGGCACAAACTATTTGGCAATATTGCTGATGTTATCAACAACATCATGACGACCAAATCATTTCACCAAGAAAAGAAAGAGCTAAAAAAAGCAGATATCGCTAGTGATCAAGCAATGGCCTATGCTTCAAAGAGTGAAGCTACCTGGTTGGTTTTTGATATGCTTGATCTCAATACCATAGCTCAAGCAGCAGTAATTTTGATTGGTTACTTCTTGATCAAGAATGGTCAAATCAGCGTGGGTACATTGTTGATGTTTACTACTATCCTCAATCAACTACTTTTGCCAGTGCGACTAATTAAGAGCAATATTAAACACATTCAAACTAATATTATTCGTTATCAAAAGTTCCAGAAGATGCTCAAGGATGCACCTGTGGTTCCTTTGGCAACTAAAGGTCACACCCAATCAAAAACTGAAGGGATTATATCACTAAGAAATGTCAGCTTTGCTTATGGCAATAAGCGCAAGGTATTGAATAGCATCAATCTCGATATTTTACCTGGAGAGAAAGTGGCATTTGTGGGACACTCTGGGGCTGGTAAGTCGACAATAGCTCTACTACTGATGCGTTTTTACGATGTAACAAAAGGAAGTATTTCTCTCGATGGAGTTGATTTGAGGAAATGGGACTATGATAATCTGCGCTCTCATTTCGGTGTGGTCTGGCAAGAAAACATTTTGTTCCATGACACTGTTTTGAATAATATTCGTTATAGCAAACCTCAAGCTAAAAAAGAGACAGTAATTGTAGCTGCTAAACAGGCTCATGCGCATGACTATATCGAAAAGTTTCCCAAAGGATATGAGTCCATAGTGGGGGATAGAGGAATTCGTCTATCGGGTGGAGAAAAACAGCGAGTGGCTATTGCCCGTGCTTTAATTAAAAATCCCCGGATTGTGATCCTTGATGAAGCCACTAGTGCCCTGGATAGTATCACTGAGAAAGAAGTACAAAAAGGAATTCAGAATTTGATCGCTGATCGTACTGCTATTATCATTGCTCATAGGCTTTCTACAGTGCAACACTGTGACAAAATCGTAGTAATGGATCAGGGTAAAATTATAGCAGTTGGTAAACATGCAGAGCTACTCAAGACCAATAAGCAATATAAAGAAATGGTGACTTTACAGACGAACGGTTTCTTTCCTGCTTAGTTCAGTGGCGCCTTTTATATTGTGTTTGATCAAGGTGATTGAAGTAAACGTGACCAGGGATATGAATGATTCATTCACTGATTGAGAGAGCGAATTTCTTCTGTGTTTGATAATTTCCTTGCAATAATGACCTATCTTTCATATATTAGGGGCGCTCCGAGGCAGGATAGCTCAGTTGGTTAGAGCGCGGGACTCATAAGCCTGAGGTCGACGGTTCAAATCCGTCTCCTGCTACCAATATTTCGCCATTGCGATTCAAAGGATCAGAGCAAGCATGAGGTAGAAGTTCTTATACTTATTCTCATACTTCACCAAGTGTCGCGCCCTTGTAGCTCAGTTGGTAGAGCACGTCCATGGTAAGGACGGGGTCACCAGTTCAAATCTGGTCAAGGGCTCCACGAGTCCCCCCGCGTATGCGGGCGGCGAGTCTTTTTCCTATTTCCTTGCTCCTTTTGCTCGACACCCAGTCATATGGACTCGAAGGAAAGAGGAACGAGGAAATAGGAATTAAGTTTTTTTATTGCATGTGATCTATATCCATTGCTGATGGTGTGCCTGTTTGGTTTACTTGGAAAGTGATTGGGAAGGTGAGTATGTAGTCTTGAGACTTGATTTGGAGGAATCCTGTATAAGTGCCAGCTTCTGGGAACGTGGTCATGAAGTCTAGTTTGCCGTCTTTGGGGATCTCGATATCGATGGGGTGGGTGTGGAGGAAGGTTTCTGATTTGGTGTGTTCTAGAATGATGAAGTGGCCTGCTGATCCTAGGTATGGTTGGAGATCAGAAAAGGGTTTGCCGTCTTTCGTGAGTTGGATGGAAAGATTGTTTGAGTTGGCAGGGGCGAGAGTTAACTGCGCAGTGATGTTAGCGTTTGTGAATTTAAGATCTGGTGTGAGCGGAGGATACTGAATAGTGTCGTTTACTGCTCCGACCGTTATTTCTGTACTTGCTACCTGTTCTGCTTTGTCTTTGATTTTGTAGTCGGCATATACTTCATAGGTGCCTGGTGTTTTGATGGTTGGGTTTACACTCCAAAACTGATCCCCAGTATCTGGATGCAGATGTTGAAATTCACTGAGGTCATTTTTGACGATGATCACATGCAACTTTTTAGTATGTGTTTCCACTAGGTCTTGGTCAAAGATATAACTTCCATCTGGATTTCTGAGCAGGAATTTGAGATTGATAACGCCTGTCTCAGAGAAACGGCTACTTTCTAAAACTAATTGTGGTTTACTTGTGGCTGTAGGTGTCGGATCGGTGCTGCAAGCGTTGAGGACCAATGTGCTAGTGATCAAGGTCAGGGAGAGTAGCGCTGCTGTATAATTTTTCATAAATAGTGACATAATTGCTAATAGGAACTTCTCACAGATAAAAAGTCTCTGTCAATAATGCAATTTGGTGGTGCTTAAACTATAGTGCTCATGACTTTCACTTATTTCTCATGAAGAACGCTATTATTGGACTTTTGATCGGTATCATAATCGTTGGCGCTGGCTATGCTGGTTATCAATATATCTATCCCGAACCTGAATGGATGACCGTCGCTCCTCCTCGTGATGATAGTCATGATTTCCATGTCCATGCTGACTTTGCTGTCTATATCAATGGTCAGAAATTTGATTTTACTCAACCCCAATACATGACTAGTACCAATGTCTGTCATGCTGAATTCCAATCCAAGCATCTCCATATGCATGATATGAATGGTGACGTGGTCCATAGTCATGAAGATGGTCAACACTGGTCACAATTTTTCGACACGATTGGTTTCAAAATGACTGACACGAGTATCACTACCGATGATGGCAAAGAATATAAGAATGATGGGAATAAGAAATGGCACTTTCTCATCAATGGCCAAGAGGTTTCCACTATTGCTGACCACGCCTTTGTTGATCTAGATCGTGTACTGTTTAGCTACGGTGATATCACTCCCCAGGTCCTCAAAACTGAGATGGATGCTGTCACCAGTAAATCATGTATTTACTCCAAGAAGTGTCCAGTACCAGAAGGTGTCGTATTGCCTCCTGAAAACTGCAGTAGCGATATCTAAAGGTGAGAGGTATAGTAACAGTTACTTAGCCCCTTACTTCTATTCTTATGAAAAAACTACTGATGAGTCTTGGTGTTGTTTTAGTGATCGGAGTCGTGGCTGTGACTAGTATATTTGTCGTTCGTAGCTATAGATTTGCCAATATCAAGGCGGTAGATTTACCTCCTGATACAGATTTTACGCAACTTACTCAGACAGCTTCACCAGTGGCTACTGTTTCTACTAAAGCATCAACCAAACCCGTCGCTACTGCTACTTCAGTCACGACGCCATCTGCACTCAATCTCAAAGCGCCTTTTTATGCACAAGCTCCTCTTGGTAATTGGGATTATCCTTGGCAAGAAGCATGCGAAGAAGCTTCAGTACTTTTAGCAGCCAATGAATACTTTGGTCATCAGTGGACTGCAGACCAATTCAACCAACAGATTTTGCAAATAGTGGATTGGGAGAATAAAACTTTTGGTGACTACAAGCATACCACTATGGCTCAGACCAGTAAGATGCTTAATGAATACTTAAAACTGGACACCAAGATTCATGAGAATCCTGATTTGAGTACTATCAAACAAATATTAGCTGATGGGCATTTTATTATCTTGCCCTTTGCTGGCAAAGAAGTAGGCAATCCTTACTACAACAATGGCGGTCCTACCTACCATGTGATTTTAGCCAAAGGGTATACTGCTGACGATGAATTGATTACTCATGATGTAGGCACGAAGCATGGCGAAAACTATGTCTATGATTGGAGTACTATCGATGCTGCAATGCATGACTTCAATGACCCCATTGATGGTGGGGCAAAAAGAATTATTGAAGTATTTCCTCCCCAATCATAAGTATGCTTAGTCAGATCAGTAAGAAAATTACCTTTTCATCATTGGTCCAATATGCAGGCAAAGTAGTGCAGATTCTGCTCTCTACTATCAGTCTCAAATTGGTATCAGGATTCTTGAGCCAGCATGACTACGGCATCTACGCCACTATTACTGAGTACTGTTTGTTCCTTTCAGCTGCAGCCAATCTCGGTCTCTTTGCTAATATTGTGAGACGTATGGCTGATAAGCCTCGAGATGGTGGGATATTTCTCAACGCGCTTTTTATCCGGTTACTTTCAGCCATTACTATTTTTGTCATTGGTGTGCTGTATTTAGGTATCAGTGGTGCAAGTGATATTATCTTGATTGGTAGTTTGGCTTTCTTGAGTAGTTTGTTCTTGGACTATGTCACATCAATTTGTGATGCAGTTTTGCAGGTGCAGTATCGGATGGGGCAGGCGATGGTTGCTTTGATTCTGGGGCGTTTTGCTAATGTGATCGCCCTTTGGTACTTCACCACTCATTATATTTCAGGTGTTGGTAGTATCTTTCCCTTGTTGGTAATAACTATTGGTGGCGCCTTGGTCACTGCTTTGGTCAGTGTGGTTTTTGTGATTAGGAAATTAGATTGGCATTGGCATTTGAGTACCAAACTCATGGGACAGATTTTGTGGGTGAGTGTACCTTTTGGTTTGATTAATATCATCAACAATCTCTACTTCCGTTTCTTACCAGATTATTTTGCCAACCGCGTTTTGACTGAAGCTCAGTTTGCTACTTTTGCTTTGTCCTTTCGGATCATGCAAGTATTAGCCTTGGCATCAACATTCATCATGTTTTCTGCTTTGCCCGCTTTGACTGCCATGATCGACGAGAAAAAGTTTGCTCAGGCTTATGCTCTGTATCGCAAGATTAGCCGAGTATTGATTGGTGGAGGACTAGCTTTGGTAGTATTGGGTAGTTTGTTGGGACCTACGCTCCTGACTTTTGTGACGCATCAAAAGTATGTCCTACCCGAGCTATGGTTTGTGTTTCCGATGATGTTGGTCTTGGCTGCAATTTCGTATGGCTATGATGTGACTTTAATTACGCTCTTCGCGCTTGGCAAAGAGCGCTGGTGGTTGGCTAGAGAATGTTTAGTTCTGGTAGTGGCGCTTTTATTATTTGGTCTAACTTATTTATTCAAAGATAGCCTCACTGATCTGTGGATTATTGTGGGCACAGCAGTGATAGCAGAAGCTTTGATTGTATTTCTGGGAATCAGGAAAGTGACTAGAGAATTTAGAGCAAGGATTTAGAAACTACGTTATTTCTTTTTTGTTTCAAATCTCTCTAGTGCTGCAACTAAAATAGGTGGCAATGCTGAGCGTGAAATATTTAGTTTTGCTAGTGCTATTGTTAAGTCATTTGCTGCCTTGGGACCAACTAATGTTCTAGTCAAAACTTCTGCGTCTGGATGGGTGATTGGTGGCAGTCTTAGCAGTGCTCGCAATTCTACTACTGGTGAGATTGTGTCTGGATTAGTAATATCTGCCCCGCTTAAAGATGCTAATAGGTGCAATGCTTTCTCTGCTTTACTTAGTGGCACTTCTACGGACTTTGATTGAACAACTGGTTTAATTGCAGCTGCAACAAATGTTGTGCTGGAAACTACTCGATCACTATGGTTAGCTACAGGTAATCCTTTTGATGTCTCTACTACAACAGGAGCTAGGGCGACCTGAATTGGGTCAGCCTCCCTTAGCCAAGCTGGAATATCTTTTGGTGCAATACCTGATTGGGCTTCTAATGCCGTAACTATTTCTTTTCTGGTGCTACTTGCAGCTACTTTCAATGCAGGAGCTAAAAGTTTAGTGATAGCTGTTCTAGCCTCAGTTGTTTTTGCTTCCCATGCCCGATCCAACAATGCAATTAAATCTGCTTCTCCGTTCGGGGCTTTTAGAGATTCAAGAGGTTCGGCAGCAACATCAATAATAACGAGTGGTTTTGCTGATTGCGTGACGTTGGATGGGCCAGATCTCAATTCTCTTGGCAATAATGGGCTTACTCTATGTGGCACAATATTTCCTGGCACTTCTAGAACTGCAACTACAGATGATCTTTCAGTTTCAATGCTTTGTTTTGCACGACCGCGGGCAGCTGCTTCGGCTACTTCTCGTGTCGCTGCTAAAGCTGCTAAATCAGGTTTGCCTTTTTCTATAAAATCGTGACCATTGCACATAAGTATTTTTTAGTAAGCTAAAGTATCACAAGGTGCATAGTTTCTCAAATTGATCAGCATCATCTCTAATGATAGCTGGAAAACGCTTAGCCGATTCCATAAATGTATCTTGGATTACTGCTCTTACTTCCCCAGTAATCCCTTTGTCATCTCGTTCTTCAGCAACGATTCGAGCATTGGTGAATTTACTAATCATTTGCCAATGTTTTAACGTTGTTGTATCGGCAGTTTGTACCGTAGCTTTGGGATCAAAGATCCAGGGAGCTTCATACAGTGCAGTTAACAATTTGTAGCGATCAAGAATAGCCGAGACTCTTCTAATTAAGTTTTCGCCCAAATCACTAAAATAGCCACCATTTTCAAAATGCATCAGTGGGGTGCCTACTTTTTGATAGAGATCCAGGTCGTTGAGATGTCTACGGCCAAGCATATCGGTTCGACAACCTGGACTAAGGATGTCATATGGTAAGTTGCGCAATCGAATGCCATCACCATAAGCCATGATATAGGCATTGGTTTTGCTATTTTGGGTCTTGGTAGACCAGGCATCTACTGCGTAATGCGGGGTAGCCTCGGTTGCTAAAAGCATGGTAGCCCCTAGTATTCTTTCAGTCGCATCATGTTTACGTGGCTTTAATCTGCCGGGCAAACATGTTTGCATGTCAAAGTTGCGATCATCGAAAAGACCTTTTTTCTTCAGATAAAGCATGCATAGTTTTATTTCCTCAGAAGTGCCTGGCCGAAAGAGTAAGGTTTTGCCAGCATGAATAGTAGAAAATGGGGAAGTACCGAGGCCAAGCTGGCCAATCAGAGCATCAACTACTGCTAGATCAACTGCTTTATCTACGTGTAGTTTTGCACCTAAAGGTAAATAACCTGGGCGCGAAATGCGAGATCTTAGTAAATAATCCCAAGCGGGTGCTAAATCATCATTTTCATCCGGGGGCTCGACTCCCTCCTGCCAACTTTCGGCAAGAATAGCAAGCATCTCAGCCATCTTATTTGATTTGAGTGTGCCAATCTTTGCTGCTACTCGTCTAGGTAATCTTGCTGGTACTAATTGAGTAATGCCTTCAGTATTTGCTTTCACTGGTTGGTTTGCTTTATGCCACAGTTCGCGGGCCACGTGGATATCCGTGTCTAAAGAACCATTTACTGAGCTCAACAATGCTCTTTGTGGGGTCGCCAATGAGTGAGGGTGACGTAAGAGAAAACCATAAAAAGTGTCCTGACGAGTTAAGGTGATAGCTTCTATGTTATTTATTTGCTCTGTTTGTTCGGGAAATGCCAAACGGGCAATTTGGCAAGCCTGACAGAAAGCATGCAGCACAGTATCTTTCACAATCACTACCGGTGTGTCGGTACTAAACAGTGATTTGATATCGCTTTCATTGGTTAGTGCTTCGAACTCAAATAAAGTTGCCATTAGCTCTACCGGAATTCTTTTGGGCAAGTCCTGGCCCATGAGCTTTTGATAGCTTTTACAAGTAGCAGCTCTCACTCCGAAATGTAATCTTTGGCCAAAAGCTGGGTACTTGGCCTTTACTTCATTGACACGTTCGAAATGATATTTGAGGTCTCGTTCCTCAATGGGGGCTTCCTTAAGAATGTGCTCACTCAGAGAGATTGTTGTCAATCCTAGGCCGTTTTCTTCGATCGGACCGATGCCAAAGATATATCGGCAAATGATCAAGTCGGGTTGTGCATCCTGACCCATTCTTTTCGCAAAGTGATGATAGCCCGCTTCAGCCACTAAGAGCCGGGCACATGGTAGATAGCGTTCTCTAGCCCCTTCGTTGCCGGCAATAAAATCATCAGCAAAAGCTTTATACATATTGGAGAGCTCTTGCCCTTGCCAAGGCATGCTGTTTGTTAGGGGGAGAGTGATGACTGGCATGATCTCACGTCTAGTTAAGCCTTGCGGTAGTAAAGTGTCGTACCATCTTGCGCGGGTTCTAGGATTGGGGAGCTTTGCTAATGTAAGGATGTCTTCCCCGAGCTCCGCTGCGGTTGGTAATGCATCTTTGAGTTGATGCTCACTTGATGCTCGTGAGTGATCAGCAACAATCTGAACCAAGTAGCTGAGTTGGCTTATGGCATTATCCATCGTAGCAGGATTGGCACTGTCCTCACTAGCAGTGATCACCCCGAATGTATCGACGAAAAGTTGGTGGTGTGGGGTTTTGTATGTGCTGAGCAGTATTCCAAAAGCTTGGCTTCGGTGTTGAGGTGATATTTGGGGAACAGTTGCTTGGGCTGTGCTTTGTGCCAAGACTCCCACGGCAACCTGTTCTGTGGAATCACTGGTGGTGATAGCTCCATAGAATCTTCTGGCCCCGCCATAGTTTCTAAACTCTGGATATACTGAATCTGGATTGAGCTGATAAAGTCTGATAAGCCCTTTAATACATGCTCGCATTGAGCGATTACGGTCGTTATCAAGCCAGGCAATTTGATGGATAAAGTCTATTTGTACTGCCGGTGGGATTTTAGCGACTACTAAATCACTGACTAACTGGCCGATACCACCTTCGTATCCTTTGAGGTGATTGGCTAGATTCAATACAGTCAGGTAGGCAGATCCCAAAGCTTCACCATATATCATAGGCAGATACAGGAGCTCCGTTACCTCAGCTTGATCTACATCAGATGCTTTTAGTTGCTCAATTACCCCTCCTATATGGACATGTCCGTCCGATTGGGAGAATTTTTTGTAGACATGAAAAATCTTTTCTAATGGATTGGGATGGTGGCGAATAAGAAATGCGGCAGCGCTAATCACGGCAGCTAATAGTGATGGGTGACAGTTACTAGCTGCACTTCCCAATTGCATCATTTGCTGATTTTTCCAATAGCGAACTGAGCTATACACCTCATCATCTCTGTATTTGTGTGTTTCTTTATTGGCTTGAGCTGCACCTTCTACGGCTAGATAGTATTGCTCAATGCTTTCAACTATATCTAGGCTGACTTTCCCTGCCAACAACCGTTCTTTTACCTTTTTCCAGCCAATATCTCTAATTTTTGAGTCTAAATCACAGAGGAAATCTCGTAGGGATCTCAAGTCACTCCAATCATCTGGTCCGTCAGTATCGTCCTCCCACAAATCCATACACTGAATTAAATTTTAGTAGCGATACTACAACATTGTCCTTTCGCCTGGCAATAGTGAAGGGGGTGTGAAAAATACTGTACATAGGCTGCATTTACATCTTAGCCACATTCTTGTATTGTGACTCACCAATATTTGATTGGAAATCATAATTTTACAACACAAGAAATGAGTGCTGATTTTTTATCGTCAGAAAAAAAAGAGCAGTTGGCAACGCGAGATGTTCGCAATTTCGATTTACATGTCTTAGCAGGAAAGGTTGAGTTGGGGGCTACTATACTTGATCAGTTTTATGTGGCACCTGATGTCTTGGTGACTCGCAATGGAATACGAGAATTAGACTTGCCTCGAGGACACTTACATATCGATCAAATGCATCTAACTCGTCAATTGGGGAGATTTGGAGCTGGGTTACAGTACGAAATTGGTATTGCTGAGGTGGGAAAATTTGAACTGCCAGGATCAGGAAAGCGAAGAGCGTATAGTTTATTGGCTCATAATAATATCCAGGCTCATCCTCATTTCATGGTCTGGTACCCAGGGTTTGGTCATAGTTTGGTGGCTAAAAGTACTAAGTGGGAGATGGCCATTCAGGCTCAGATTGCCCATGCTCTCGGAGTGAATATTCTCTGTGTGAATCCGGGGGGGCGTGGCGTGCCTACATCAGGTTCCACTCGGGGTGTTGCCAACATTTCTGCTGCAACAATGATTGAAGACACTATTCATACTACGGATGGATTAATTAATGGAGTCTTAGCCAATGCTAAAGTGCCTAATGATCAACCAACTGACGTGATTGTTGTCGGGCACTCTTTGGGCGCAGCTTTGGCTCGTGCATATGCTTATGACATCGCTACTAGTATGTCACGAAGGATACTACGTGGTTTGATCCAAGAGGCCCCTATCGGGGCAGATATTTGCGAGGACATCATGAATCTAAAACATATAGAGGCTATTGTAGCTTTAGTGCCTGAATGTCTTGCTCGAACTGCGTTCACATCCCGAGGCATGCAACTGCAAGTTAAGGATTTGATTCGTTTGTTTTATGGCGAAAATTGTTCTCCGCTTAATGCTGCTCTGTCAGCTTGGGGACTGGTACCAGGCGAGGCCAGAAATTTCCTCGACCTTAGTTTATTACCGGGTGATTTGGAGAGATTCGTTGATACAGTTACATTTCCAGGTGATTCAATGAAAAAAACTGTGAGAGGAGTTGGGAGTCAAATTATTTACCCATCCAGGGATGCTATCTTTTTTAGAGGGCCAGGTTCGGGCCAATCTCCTACTGATAAGATGTGGTTGGCAACCCGCAAGCTTGGTACAACCGGATTTGGATTGGAAGGACCGCATTGTTTTGTTACACCTGACCCTACTGTTGCGGAAAAAGATGCTGTAAGAAATATGTACAAAAATGTTTTTAATCTTAGTGATTGAGTGCGTGTTGCTTTTTAGCTTATATTGACGCCAAGTGTTATAGGCAGTATTCTGCGGTTATGGTTTCGTAATTGCTCTTGATTCGGTCTTGAAGTACATTAGGGAACTAATAAATATTTATTTTTCTTTGTTCCCTTTATGTCTTCTTCGCCAACGGTGTCTACCTTTTCTGACTTAGAACTTGATCAAGAGATCTTGCAAGTACTAGCCAAGAATCGCATGGTTACTCCTACACCAATTCAACAAAAAGCTATTCCAATCGTCCTGACTGGAAAAGACTTGATTGGTATTGCCCAAACTGGTACTGGTAAAACCTTTGCTTTTGGTTTGCCTACCCTTCATCGTCTCCAAACCCTCAAGGGTAAGGCTTTGGTGATCGTTCCTACTCGTGAATTAGCTTTCCAAGTAGAAGAATCCCTCAAATCTTATTCACATGCGATGAAGATTTTGAGCGTGTGTTTGATTGGTGGCGCTCCAATGGGTGGTCAAAAACAAATCTTGGCTAAAAAGCCTCGTTTGATTATTGCTACTCCAGGTCGTTTGATCGATCATTTAGAGCAACGCACTGTTCAACTCCAAGATGTACAAGTTTTGATCTTGGATGAAGCAGATCGCATGTTTGATATGGGTTTTGCTCCTCAAATTCAACGTATTGTTGAGCATGTCGGCAAAGAACGTCAGACTTTGCTTTTCTCAGCTACTATGCCTGGTCCAATTGCTAAGCTAGCAACTAAGCACATGATCAATCCACAACGCGTGGAGATTGCTTCAGCTGGTACTGTTGCTGACAAGGTCGAGCAAGGTGCTTACATGGTCAAACGCCCTCAGAAAACTGCTTTACTAGCCACTCTGCTCAGTCAGAGTTTTGGTACTGCTTTGGTGTTTACTCGTACCAAACATGGTGCCAAGAATCTCACTCGTATTATCAAACAATTAGGTTATTCAGTAGCTGAAATCCATTCCAATCGTTCACTCGGCCAACGTCGCCAGGCTCTTGAGGGTTTCAAAACTGGTCGCTATAGAGTATTGATCGCTACTGATATCGCTGCTCGTGGTATCGATGTGGCTGGTATTGAATTGGTAGTCAACTATGATTTACCAGAAAATCCTGAAGATTATGTGCATCGTATTGGTCGTACAGCTCGTGCTGGTTTGACTGGTAAAGCATTATCTTTTGCTACTCCTGATCAAGCTTTCGAAGTAAAACGCATAGAGCGTCTCACTCGGATCATGATTCCTCGTCTTGAACTACCTGAACTTTTAGAAATTCCTGAGATGGCTCATCGTGAAGAAGACGATCGTCCTCAGCGCTTTGATCGTAAACGTAGTTTCGGTGGTGGTAGCAGTCGTGGTGGTTCTCGCCCATATCGTGGCGGTTCATCAGCTGGTGCTAGCCAAGAAGGTGCAATTAGCTCTAGCTCAAATATTGATGCTGGTGGGCCTCAAGGCGGTAGTTCTTCTTATAGTCGTCCATCTGGAGATCGCCCAAGTGGCGGTAGTGGATATAGTCGTGGTCCTCGTCGTGAAGGCGGTGGTTCATACGGTCGTCCAAGTGGCGGTAGCTCATACGGTCGC